>PLKG01000090.1:21114-22597 GCA_003140595.1 Acidimicrobiaceae bacterium
GAGCGACCCGATCGGGAACGCGCCCCACACGAACCCGCGCCAGGCGGAGCCGACCCGTCCCATCAAGCTCCGTGGGGACAGGCTCTGGCGAAGGGAGTTCGCTATGACGCTTCCGGCGTAGACGGCGAAGCTGACCACGCAGAAGGCCACACCGGCGATCAGCCATCCCTTCGCGGACGCCATGACCAGATACGCGAGTCCCGAGACGAGGGCGCTGCCGATAAGAGTCCGGATGTTCCCGATCCGGTCCGCGATGCGGCCTGCGAGCAGGGCGCCGGGGACGTTGCCGGCGGCTCCGGCCGCCAGGAAAACCCCGTAGAGACTCTTCGACACCCCCCAGTCGACCGTCGCGACGATGACGAGCACGCCCATGACGAGCCCCTGCAGACCGGCCAACGCCGCGAGCAGAGTCACGAGCAGTCTCAGCGAGCGGTCCTTTATGAGCTGGCGGACACCATCGAGGATCGAGCCGTGCGCCGGCTCGGTCTCGGGGCGGTGAGTGCGGAAGCCGAGCAGCGAAAGGCCAGCGACACCAACCGCCGAGGCGTCCGCGAAGAAGGGGAGAGCCTTGGTCGCAGCGAAGGCGAGGGCCCCCAGTACCGGGCCGCCGAGGTGCTCGGCGGCGGCCTCAGTGCCGCTCAGGAGCCCGTTCGCACGGGGGAACGAGCGGGGCTCGACCAGCTCCGGCACGGTCGCCTGCGATGCGGAGTAGTAGATGGCTCGAGCGCCCCCGTTGACGAACACGAGAGCGATCAGCAACGGGAGATTGATGTGGTGGCTCGCCACCAGCAGAGCCAGTGTCACCAGAACCAGAGCGCGCCCCATGTTGGTCGCGGCCATGACCCGGCCCCGCTCATAGCGGTCGGCGAGCGCGCCGGCAGGCAGCGCGAGCACGAGCCACGGGAACGTGTCAGCTGCCGCGACCGACGCCACAGGAAGTGGATGGGGGTCCACGAACAGGGCAAGGAGGGGAACGGCTCCGTAGCCGAAGCCGTCTCCCAAGCTCGACACGGCGAAAGTCGTCCAGAGGTAGCCGAATCGTCGCCCTAGCGATGCGGCGGTCGCTGGAGCCGGCCTTGGGCTCTGCTCACTTCTCCCGCCGCCACGCGCGAAGGTCACTGTTCCATCATGGCTTGCATTTGGCACCCGTGCTGCATTCATCGCGACCGGGGCCGATCTGGTTGCCGGCTGCATGGCACGACACGGTAGGGGCGCATTCTTTCCCGGTACTGACACTTTCTCCGTACTGACGCGGAAAACGGCAGGGGAGACCCTCATATTGCTAAAGGACTCCGCCTACCGTTCCGATAACAAGTGGGAAGAGCCGCCGCAACGTCAAATTGACAGCGACTCCAACTCAGAGTTCAAGCGGTCAAAGCCAAGTGAACTCAGCCCCAAAGCGGGTAAGAGCACACCAAATCGACCACCTCCCTTCCAAGCAGGGGACCACGGTCGGGGGACACGAGGGCGATACACCGAGCTA
>PLKG01000128.1 GCA_003140595.1 Acidimicrobiaceae bacterium
TCGGGTACCGTCAAAACGTGGCTGGACCAAATTGTCGCAATCAGCCCTTGACTTCAAGCGCTTGGGGTTTGTTTGGCTGTCTCAATGACAGATCTGAGCATTCGGGACGCGGCGCTGCGCAGTGGTCTCAGTGGGCCGACGCTGCGCTACTACGAGGAGGTCGGGCTGATCGGGCCGATTGCCCGTGATCCGAGGAGCGGCCACCGCCGGTCCCGCGCCCAAGACATCGACACCCTGCAGGCGCTGGCCTGCCTGCGGGCGATGGGCGTCGGGATCGAGGACATGCGCACCTACCAGGCCAACCGCTCGCTTGGTCACGCCAAGGCGAGGGAGCAGCGCGACCTGCTGCTGCGCCACGCCGAGCGGATTGAGGCCGAGATCGAGACGCTCCAGGTACACCTGGCCTACGTGCGCGCCAAGGCGGCCTGGTGGGTCGCCCATGGCCGCGGGGACAAGGACGCCGAATCAGAGGCAAACGAGCAGGTACAGGAGATCATCCCGCGCCTGGAGGAGGCAGTACTGCGATGAGCAAGGTGTTAGTGACAGGCGGAAACGGCTATCTGGGGACCCAGGTGATCGCTGCGCTGCTTCACCAGGGGCGGGAAGTGCGAGCGACGGTGCGCACACTCAACTCGGAGCCCGAGATCCGCGAGGCGCTGCGCCACGGCGGCGCCGACGACAACGGACTGGAGGTGGTCATAGCCGATCTCACCAGCAACGACGGCTGGGCCACGGCTACAGCCGGCGTCGAGGAGGTCCATCACATCGCCAGCCCGATCCCACCCGCCCAGCCCCGGGATCCCGAAACCCTGATCGTCCCTGCGCGTGAGGGCACGCTGCGAGTGCTCAGGGCCGCCCGCGAGGCCGGCGCGCGCCGCGTGGTGCTGACCTCGAGCTTCGCCGCGGTCGGCTACTCACCCAAACCGGTCCGCGACTACACCGAAGAGGACTGGACCGATCCTGACACCCCGGGCCTGCCGCCCTACCCGCGCTCCAAAGCGATCGCCGAGCGCGCCGCCTGGGACTACATCGGAGAACACGCAGGCAACACCGAGCTGGTGGTGCTCAACCCGACGTTCATCATCGGCCCGACGCTGGTCGCCTCGCTGCGCTCCTCCCTGGTCGCGATCAAGGCGATCGCAGAGGGCACCATGTCGGCGCTGCCGCGCCAGCGCTTCGGCGTAGCCGACGTACGCGATGTGGCTGACGCCCATCTCAAAGCGATGACCATGCCCGACGTCGCCAATAAGCGCTACCTGCTTCTGGCCGACGGGCCGACGTTGACCTGGCTGGACCTGGCCGAGACGATCCGGGATCACCTCGGCGCCGCCGGCGCAAACGTCACCCTCCAGGAGGCTGCCGGCGAGGACCCGGCGCCGCTGACGATCCACAACGAGCGTGCCAAGCAGGAACTTGGCTGGCAGCCACGCGCGGCGCACTCCACGATCACCGAGACCGTCGACAGCCTCCGCGAACTCGGTCTACTGGAGGTCCAATGACGACCATCTGGGTGCCGGCGCCGCGCGACTGGCGGCGTGACCCGAACGTGACCTAACGAACCGGGCTCGATAGCTGTGCCCGTGCGGTGAACCCTGCCGGCGACGCTCAGGAGCTGGTCGTGGCTGGGTCGTGGAAGCGCCCTATCAGGTAGTGCCGTCCCGCTCCTGCGCGCCCGGGCTACCGGGAGCCCTGGCCGGCACTTCGCTCGATGTCCGGACCCCGCGTTCACGCGTTCCTATGGACGTCAGGAAGCAGCTCGAAGTGCGGTACGTGACTTGGCCGAACGATGGAGAAGTGTCGGCGATCGATCGTGGCGACGGTCGTGGCGCTGAGCCGCTCGGCGGTGGCGACCACCATGGCGTCCACTGCTCCAAGAGGGAGATCGCGGTAGATCGCGACTAGTTCTGCGCTTCGTCGGTAGTCGGCAAGAAGGAGGGACTCCACCCTGAGCTCTCCGCTCGCGATCGATTCCAGGAAAGCAGCTTGGCGGTCGACTGACACAGGACGGCCGAGCATCCAGCACACTTCGACGACGACGCCACCGGAACGATCAACTCCTCGCCGCGTTCTCCTATAAGTCGGGAGAAGGCACCGTGGTGGCGATCATCGACTTCGGCGGCTGCGATAAACGCGCCGCTGTCGACGACAATCACTTGCCCAGTTCGGCGCTCAGGATCTCCTCCACCCAACCCTTGCTGCTCCGAACTTCCCGCCGTACGGTTGCGGTGACAAAGGCGGCTTTGCGTCCCGTGCCACTGCCAAGCAAGGCGGAAAGTCCGCATCCAAACTGGAGGAGACGTACATGCAGAGATTCCGTTCACGTGCACACTTGGCGGCAATGTTCGTGGCTACATTGGGCCTGTCCGGACTGGTGTTCACCGGCATTTCATTTGCAGCTGGAGCGCCTGGTGTTGGCAATTTGCCTACCATCAGTTCACGAGGTTTCTCGGCCCCGTCCGCCCTTGCTGTGCTGACGCCTGCCATCACTGCCTCTGGCGTCGAAAACAATGTGGCCGTAGTGAACAAGGTCTCGGTTGCAAATGTCGACAGCAAGAGTTCGATCGTCGTCGATCCTGGAGACACGGCTAAAGGGGAGGTTCTCTGCCCACCTAACAAGAAAGTCGGCGGCTACATCCTCGCCTATTATCCCATTGGTGGAGGTTATGACATGGGTGGACTCGTCGGCGCGTCGATCGCATCGGCTACCGCGAGCTATCCAAACAACGAGGACACGGGATGGTCTGTTGTCGTTAGCAACCCAAAGCTAGCCATTAATTCGGTCAGTTTCTTGGTCAGAGTGGAGTGCATGGAAGTGCAGTACATCTCCACAAACATCTCTGTCAACAGCAAATAGGAGGCGATCATCTCCGCGATTGAGCAGACTCCGGTGGTCAGGTCCATCGGTGACGCCCCTCACAGGGAGCCCACAGGCTGGACACGAACGCCTTTTGCCACTTGGGGACCTGACAAATATCCGACGCTCGCCGAAGCCGCTGGCGAAGATGGCAACAAGCCGCCCAGATCGGAACGCTACCCGCCGGCAACGGAGTCAGCGATGAGCGCGGAAATGGCGGACACCCTGACCAACTCGTCGAGCACTTCGGCGGCCCTGCCCGAGTCGAGAGAATCCGAGGCCTGGGCCACCCCCTCTGAAAGGTCGACGGCGTTGCCCGCGATCACCAACGCGGCCGCGGCGTTAAGTACGCCGATGTCCCGCCGGGGACCGCGATCGCCGTTGAGCACGCCGCGGATGACGCCAGCATTGAACGTGGCGTCACCACCCCTCAGGTCGTCCATGGTCGCTTGGGCAAACCCGAGCTGAACCGCGTCCAGCCGCCAGGTCCGGACGTCGTAGGCGCCCTGCCCATCGCCAATGACCTCCATCACGGTGGAGGGCGAAGTGACACTCAGTTCGTCCAGCCCATCGTCGGCGTAGACAACCATCGAGTGGCGGCTGCCGTTGGTGCCGAGCACCTCGGCCATCGTGGATGCCATAGCCGGGTCGCTCAGCCCCACCAGCTGGCGCGTCGCCCGTGCCGGGTTGGCCAGGGGGCCCAACACGTTGAAGACGGTAGGAATCCCGAGTTGACCCCGTACAGGCGCGGCGAATCGCATGGCCCGGTTGAAGCGGGGAGCGAAACAGAAGCCCATGCCTACCTCGGCCACACAGCGAGCCACGCCGACCGGCCCGAGATCCACCACTACCCCAAGAGCCTCCAACACGTCAGCGGTCCCCACCGAGGACGAAGCGGCCCGATTGCCGTGCTTGCACACCGCCACCCCGGCGCCTGCGGTGATAATGGCGGCCAAGGTCGTCACATTGAAACTTCGCAAACGGTCGCCGCCCGTACCCACCAAGTCGACAACGTCGCCCTCGGTCGCCACCGTCTCAGTGTGCGCCAGCATGGCCCGGACGAATCCGGTCACCTCGGCCACCGACTCCCCTTTAGCCCGCAGGGCGACCAACAAGGCTGCGGTCTGGGCCGGAGTGGCCTCACCTTCGAAAACCTGCTCCATAACGCACTCGGCCTCTGTGACATCGAGGGAACCGCCCTCCAATAGGCGGCTCAGGACGCCTGGCCATCCGCCGAGCGCGTCGAATGGCCGGGGTGTGCCCGACGAGTGGTGGGGGTCCACCTAAGGAAGCGTAATTCACGTCTCGTGAAGCGCGACCCCCCACCACCGCGACGCTCATCTTCGTTTGTGTCCCCTCTGAGCAGTTCATGTGCGTTCCGTCTCGGGCATTGAGGTATATGCCGAGATCGAGGTGGGTCCTTTGAGCAGGATCTCGAACCGACCCGGAAGGAGCCACCATGGCACGACCTCTGCCGATCTCAACCGATGCCGATCTCAACCGAATCGATCTTCAACTCGCTCGCAGCCACCTGGAGGTGACCGGCGCCGATCTCGAGACGTGCTCGGGATCGGCCGGTCCACTGTGGCCAAGCGTCTCGGCGTCTCGAATCGGTCGGATCGCTCAGGCGCGTCCCCGGCGGGCGGGTACGCAGCGCCCGGGGCCAAACCGCTGGTCGATTGCTTGACTGTCATGGAACACAACCATTCTCCCAGTTGAGGAGGCCCTTTTCGCGGATATTGACAGCCTTACGCCTCTATCGCGTGGATAGTCGAGGCTGGTTGGGACCCATCGACGACTGTGAGCAGTCGACGTCTTGGCGTACAAGACTCGCCGCGACGCTGCCCTCGCCGGAGCCGACGCGATCGCAGAGGCCGATATCGCCGCCGGCGTCCGTCAACCTTCGGCGTTGGTCGTAACGGACGCGTGCGAATCTCATCCGCGCTCTCCGTGACTCATTGCTGACGTTCGCCTGGACGCATCCGACCTGCATCGGTGCATTGACCTCTGCTCCCCCGGTTCAAGGCTCACATCACTGCTCCGATCTGCCAGGGAGCGAATTCCTCGTCGCCCAAGCCGAGCAGCTCACTTCTGGTCTTCGAACCCGACGCGGTAGCAACCAGGGCGTGGAAGATGCGACGGCCCATCTCCTCAACACTGACCTCTCCGTCGACAATCGTGCCGCAGTTGAGGTCCATGTCGTCGCCCATCCGGAGAAACAGGGGAGTGTTGGTCGAAAGCTTGAGGCTCGGCACGGGCTTGCACCCGAAAGCCGAGCCACGTCCGGTGGTGAAACAGACGATATTCGCACCGCCTGCCACCATCCCGGTCACCGAGACGGGGTCGTAGCCGGGAGTGTCCATGAACACGAGCCCCCTCCCCGTGACCGGCTCGGCATAGCCGTACACGCCGACCAGATCTGTGGAGCCGCCCTTTGCGACCGCGCCGAGCGACTTCTCCAATATCGTCGTCAGCCCACCCGCCTTGTTGCCCGGAGCGGGGTTGTTGTCCATGGAGCCGTGATTGGCAGATGTATAGGACTCCCACCAGGCGATGCGCTCGAGCAGCTTGTCCGCCACCTCGGGGCTTGACGCACGGTAGGTGAGCAGATGCTCGGCTCCGTAGATCTCTGGCGTTTCCCCCAGCACCGCGGTCCCGCCCTGGGCGACGAGCAGATCGGCTGCGACACCGAGTGCGGGGTTGGCGGTAATGCCGGAAAACGAGTCCGAGCCCCCGCACTGGAGCCCGAGGACGAGCTCGCTCACCGGCACCGGCCGTCGGGTCGCGGCGTTGGCCTCAGGAAGCATCTCGCTAAGACAGGCAATGCCCTTGTCCACCGTGGCCGTCGTCCCACCCTCGTCCTGGATCGTCATGACACGAATCGGCGTGCTCGCAGGCTGTGACCACGCCTGTGTGAGGGCGTCTAGCTGATTGTCCTCGCATCCAAGTCCGACTAGGACCACGCCGGCGAAGTTGGGATGACGCGCGAAGCCTGTCAAGGTGCGCCGGAGCACCTCGAGGCCGTCACCGTGGCCGTCCATACCGCAACCGCCTGTGTGGGTGAGCGCCACGATCCCGTCGACACCCGGGAACTCGTCGAGAACGCCCGGGCGGCTGAAGTGCCGGGCGATCAACCTCGCCACGGTGGCCGAGCAGTTCACCGAGGGCAGAATGCCCAAGTAGTTGCGGGTCGCCACCCGGCCATCGGCACGCACGATGCCGTCAAAGCTGAGCCGGTCGCTCTCCGCGACAAACCCGGTCGTCTTTGCGCCGGTTCCGGGCGCGTGGGCGCGCGCGAAGGTCCGGAACTCCAAGTTGTGCGAGTGGACGTGTTCGCCGGTACTGACCATCGCAGTCGCGAACCCGATGATCTGGCCGTACTTGCGCACGGGATCTCCGGCGGCGATTGGGCGCAACGCGATCTTGTGGCCCCGCGCAATGTCTTGGATCGCTCTGATCACGTCCCGGTCCACACGCACCAGTGCGCCGGAAGTGGCGTCGGCGGTGAGCACGGCCACATCGTCGTCCGGCCCGAGCCGCAGGGCGAGCACAGTGTCGTGATCGCCCCCGGTCTGAGCTTGGCGTTCTGGCATCACTAAGACCCGTTCCGACCGACACGAGTCGTCGTAGACGTGGCAAAGCGGGCCGCGACGAACTCCTTGAGAACGCACGGGAACCTGACCATGGTCTCGAGATGCGGCTTGATCAGCGACCGTTGAGCCTCGACGTCGCCTTCGAACGCGGCGATGCAAAGCTCCGGGTTGAAGTTGGCGAGAGCCAGGAGGGCCCCCGCCGCACCCATCGTCCCAGCGAGGAGAGTGAGGACAGGCGAGCCGACGTACAGCGCCCCGTCGAACTCGGCGAGTTCCTGATGGAATCTGGTGGCGTTGCCGCTCGAATCCTTGCAGCCGCTCACGGGCAGCTCGCGTAGGTGCTCGACGGAGATTCCCGGCGGCGAGAAGTCCGGGAAGTGGTAGGCGAGCACCGGCACCCCGGCAGCTGCCTCGGCTACCGCCTCGTAGTACGGCCGGGGATCTGAGACTTGCGGAGGGGAGAACGCCAGGACCGCGTCGACGCCGCCGTCGCGAGCGGCCGCCGTCAAGGCGACGGCGTCACGGATCGACGGAGCACCGGTCCCAGCGATGACCGGGACGCCGCTACCTGGTGGCAGGGCATCACGCACGGCGCCGAGCAGCACCGCGCGCTCGGCACGATCAAGTGACGACGGCTCCCCGGTCGTCCCCGCCACAAGCACGGCCCTCACGCCGAGGTCGACGAGTCTGGCGGCATGCGCCGCGGTCGCAGGTGCATCGAGTTCCCCGTGTTCGTCGAACAAGGTCACCAACGCCACGCCGACACCGCGGAACAGTGGACTCCCCCGGCCCACCCGGCCATCCCCGGTAACCCGCACGCGGGCTTCGCTCATGTCTCACCTGTTTCTTGCCTATGGGCCGGAGAGCGGCCAAGAGTAGATTCTGCTGGTCGGGCTTGCTCACGGGGAGTTGTGGACTCCGGCCTGGACTTCGCCGAACGGTTCAAGCTTATGACAGCTCCGCGATCGATCGGGACGTGGTAGTCCCGCGCGGTGTCGCGTCAGCGGGTCTGCCACCGAGCGCTGACCTACGGGAAGGCCCGAACATGACTCCGGCCCAGTTCAAGGCCCTGGAAGAACCCGTACAGGTCTGTACTACGGGCCTTGTCGTCGTTCGTCGCGCACAGAACGGCTACCACCGCCGACTCTGACCCGCCCTCATAGATGTCCGCCTGGCTCGCGGAGTCCGCCTGTCGGTACGCGAACCAGGCGGTCTCGGCCCGGACGAGGCGGCTCCGTGCGGCGTCGTCGTGCAGGAGGGCGAATAGGACGCTGACCTCTCGATCGATGCGCTTGTCCGCTGTGACGAGCTGGTGTTCTTCGCATCCCTCCGTTCCGATCGTTGAGCCTTTATTGCAGGGCAGAAGCGTGAACGACTCGGTGATTACAGGCGGTTTCATTGGCGGGGCCTTTTTCGCCGCCGAGGCGACCGCGGAGGCTCCCACGGGACCCAGACTTACGCCGGCGCCGACCCCTACAACCAAGGCGATCGTCGCTGCAAGGCTCGATCTTCTTCTCACATGGTCATGGTGACAGGGCGTGCCGGCCCGTGTGGCGCGGGTGAGGATCTCTGCATGCGCGACGGGTCGTTGCCATCCTCCGGACAGCCCGAAACTGATCGACCGGTATCTGAGAGAAACCGTTTGGTCTCAGAGACGCCGCGGTCGATGCCAAAGGAGGGCACTCCTCTTGGCACACCTCGACATAGCTGTTGCTTGACGTGGTCTCTTCGCGATCGCTTGCGCCCCTGGATCCCTGAGAATGCGGGCTAAAGGGCACCTCGAACCTGGAGCCCGCAGGGACTTACCTGGATGGGAAGCACCCGGTAGTGCGCGTCCAAGACGGCGATGCGATGCTCGAGCGCCTCCTTAGCCTCTCGGGTAGCACTCAAGATCGTGATTGATCCTCCATCCCCCCCGGCCCCATTTATCTTCCACCCAACTGCTCCTTGCGCCGCCGCGATCTCGATCACCCTGCACGCGTCGACGCCTACCAGCTCAGTGTGCAGGGACCTCTGTGCCTCGGTGTTGGCGATCATCGCCGCGCCGAACGCATCGAGATCCTGGGTGAGAACAGCCTCGCGGGCGGCGATCGCGGCATCACGCAGCAAGGAGAACGCCTGCGACCCGCTGGTCCTCACGCCCTCGATGACTTGTTGGTGTACGGCAGAGGAGTCATGGGCATGGCCAAGAAAGACCAGCGTGAGCCGGTGGCCGAGTTCGTCCCAGGCCGGCAGAGGGTGTACTGCAGCCTCCGGGTAGGGCTCGATCTCGAGGAAGTTGATCCCCCCGAACGCCGAGCTCAACTGGTCCTGGATCCCACTTTCGGCGCCCAGTATGTCGACTTCGATCTGATGCGCGGCGTAAGCGGCGTCGCGCGGGGACAGTTCCTCCGAGCGCGCCGCAGCCAGGGCGCCCAACAAAGCAACCGCTACCGCCGCAGATGTGCCGGTACTGCAACCGGCCGGCACCTCGGAACGGACGCAGATCTCGACGGCGAGGCCCTCCGGGGGTGGGAACGAATCGATGGCAGCCTCCAACAGGCGGTGACGAGGTGCCCGGGCTGCTCTGGGAACAACCGGGTACCGGTCGCCATAGCTCTCCACCGCCAGCACGATCGGGTCCGGGCTTGTCGTCGCGCGGATCGAGACCTCCACGCCCGGAGTAACCGCGATGTTCAGGACCCGTCCGGGGCCACCGAACCACGTGTCTGTCCACCCACCGTTGTCACAGATGCGGATAGGAGCAGACGCCTCGATCATCAGCCAACACCCCAATCGGTTCATCAACGAGAATGGGCATCCGATCCGTCACGAACATCACGATCAGAGCGGAAGGTCAGAGCAGGTCGCGCCAGACAACCTGAAGCTTGCCACGCCGGAGCGGCTCGACTCCTATTGCGAAACAGGACATGCTCTGATGTGCCACGCAGCCGGAACGGAGATTGAACATGCGTCCTCTTGATCGAGTCCGAGGCGTCGTTGCGGGCGAGCAGGTCGATCACCTGCCCGCCCAGCCGATGCTGATGATGTTCGCCGCCCGGCACGCCGGGATCGCTTATGTCGACTACACGCGAGACGGCATGAAACTTGCCGAAAGCCAGCTCAAAGTCGTCAGGGACTTCGGTGTCGACTGCGTCTTGATGTGCTCGGACCCGGCGCGTGAGGTGATCGACATCGCCGGCGACGACAGCGTCAGGTGGCTCGAGGACCAGGGCCCGGTGATCCTCGAGGAGCGGGCGGCCCTGCTCGACAAGTCTCGCTTGAGCGAGTTCAAGGTGCCGGACCCGCACCGCGACGGACGCATGTGCGACCGGGTGCGGTCGATCGAGATCTGCTGGCGAGAGCTGGGCGGTGACACTTCGATCGTCGGTTGGGTCGAAGGGCCTTTGGCCCTCTCCCAGGAACTGCGAGGTCTCAACAGGATCATGACCGACATCGTGGACGACCCGACCTTCGTCCGCGACCTCATGGACTTCGCCTCGGAGGTGGCGATCGTCTACGCGTCGGCGCAAATCGACGCTGGCGCCGACACGATCGGCATGAGCGACGCGGCGGCCAGCATGGTGGGGCCAAGACATTACGCCGACCTTGTCCTGCCGTGGCAACGACGCGTCCTGCAATCGATCCGCTCGGCTCACCCCACAGTCCTTCTTCGCCAGCACATGTGCGGAAACGTTGCCCGTCTCATCCCTCAAATGGCGACCTTGCCGGTCGACATCTACGAACTGGACTTCCCTACGAACCTGGCGGCGGCGAGAGCCGCTCTCGGCCCCGATCGTGTCATCCTGGGAAATGTCTCGACGGTCACCGACATGCTGAGCGGGACGCCCGAAAGCGTCGAGGCAGCCGCCAGAAGATGCCACGAGACCTGCGGTGCATATCACATCGTGGGTGCCGGATGCGAGGTTTCCCCGCTGAGTCCGCCGGAGAATCTCCGGGCCATGATCCGCTATGCGTGCGAGCACGAGCCCGGGTCGTTCGCAGCTGCAACGCCTCCGACTGGCACGTGAACCGTAGAGTGCGGCCCTTCCGCTGAGCCAATGGATCGACGGGGCGGCCGCCGCTCAATGCCTGACCGACATCGAATCCGGCCAGCGAGCCTCACTGTCTCACTCCCGGGCAAACCCTCGCTCGGAGGTTCGAAGACGGCCTCGAACTGGTAGCCCACAGGTCTGTGACTAGGCGCCGGCGGCCTCCGACACGGCTACCAAGGCGATGGTGAGCATGGCGCAACCTGCGTCCGGATGCCCCTTTGCGCGATCGGGCACCCAGCTCGCCCTCCCGATCCTCGGCTCCATCGCGGCCGTGGCATCGGTGGCCGCGCCGGCCGCGTCTGCGGCAACCCGAAGAGCTTCCGCCAGGTTCAGGCCCGCGGCGGCGGAATCAGCCAGGCTTGTGCAGACGGCTTGTAGGCCGTCCACTATGGTCCGGTCGCCGACAGCCGCCTTGCCCCGAGCCTGGACGCCTTCTTGGGCAGCCTCGAAGGCGCCGGCCAGGATCTTGACGACATCTCCCGCGGGTTGCCCCACCACCTTGGCGGCGCGCAGGAAGCCTGTCGCAACCAAGGTCCCGCTCGTCGAAGGCGCGCGGCGCGCTATCGCCGCACCGCACGCGGCGAGCAGCTTCTCTGGCTTAGCCTCCTGATTGTCGGCGAGGACCTCCTTGAGTGCTCGAGCGGCCTCGGACATGGTGATCCCGAGATCGCCGTCGCCTGCAAATCCGTCCAGACGGTTCAGCTCGGCCGTGGCCGATGCCACAGCGTCTGCTGCCGACTCCAACAACGCGGCGAGCCCACCGCGCGGAGGACTCACCTGCTGCCCGCCTCCCGCGAATGCTGGCTGCCCCTCCTGATGACGAAGGGAGACTCGCACGGAGCGTCCAGAAGCCTGGTCAACTCGTCGTCCAGCCGCAACAGCGACACGGACGCGCCCGCCATCTCCAGCGAGGTCGCATACTCGCCCACCCAGGTCCTCCGCACGGCGATCCCAGAGGCGTCGAGTATCTCCCGGACCGATTTGAAGAGTATGTAGAGCTCCTCTTTGGGGGTTGCCCCGAGACCGTTGACCAGTACCGCAACCTCGTCGCCACGCCGGTAGGGAAGGTCTTCGATTATGTGGGCGAGGAGCTGTTCGGCGATCTTCTCAGCGGGTTCGAGCTCTCCTCTTCGCACGCCGGGCTCGCCGTGGATCCCCATGCCGATCTCCATCTCCCCTTCCGGCAGTTCGAATGTGGGATGACCAGCTGCAGGCAACACACACGACGAGAGAGCCACGCCCATGGAACGCAGCCCGGCACAGGCGGCGTTGGTACTGGCCACCACCTCGGCGAGCGAAGCACCCTCTTCTGCCCGAGCGCCCGCCACCTTGTACAACAAGGCGATGCCGGCGATTCCCCGCCGGCGCGACTCTGATCCCCTCGGGGCGGAGGCAACGTCATCGGCTCCGAGCACAGTGGCGATCTCGATCCCCTCCGCCCCGGCCAGCTCGGCGGCGAAGTCGAAATTCATCACGTCACCTGAGTAGTTGCCATACAGATACAGCACGCCCGCGTCGCCGTGGACCTCCCTGGTCGCATCCAGGATCTGCTCTGCGCTTGGCGAAGCAAAGACGTTGCCGACGGCGACGCCGTCCGCCAACCCGAAACCCACATATCCCAGGAAAACGGGGAGGTGTCCGGAACCTCCGCCGGTCACGATCCCCACCTTGTGCGGCCGGGGTGCATCGGCACGGACAATGACACGGGGATCCCTCGTTCGGCGCAGGTCCTCCGGGTGGGCTAGGAGCACGCCGTCGAGCATCTCGTCCACGAAGGCGCTCGGGTCGTTGATGATCTTCTGCATGGGCACCGGTCTAGTCCTCCTGAGGCTCCACCGGCTGAGGAAAAGCCTCTGGTCCGTCAAAGATCCCAGCGGCGACTCCGCCGAACAGCGCGGCACCGCGCGCTCCAGCTTCGGCCAGTGCAGGCCACCTCACCTGACCGAACATCTGCCTCTTGCGCTCTCGCAAACCCGCGCAGTGGGCCCAACCACCGGTGAGGACTACTTCCTCAATAGGCCCGCCGATCGATTCCATGCTCTGCACAAGGCGGGCAGCGCCGTCATTCATCGCGTCCAGGGCAGCGCTCCACAAAGCGGCCGGGGATGCTCCCGTCCCGATGCCCACGATGGACGGATCCGAGTACGGGTGCTCCTGTACTAGGCGCAGCGGGCCAGCTGGAACTCCCCAGGCCTGGCGGTCCAAAGCGGCGAGGGGCTCTCCGCTGTCCACACCGAGCAAAGCGAGAACCCGGTCCAGCACGTAACCGAGCATCTGGCCCCCAAGGACGGCGTATTGTCCCGGCAGCGTATGCCAGCCGGCGCTCAGACCTAGCTCGATCACCTGCCTGAGCACCGGCCCCGTGAGCGGTTCTACCGCTCTGACCATCCCCTCGGCGGTACCACAAGAGTCGAGCAACTGCCCCGGCCTGGTCGCCCCAGAGCCGGCGGCAACACAGAGGTGGTCGTGGCCGGCGGAGGCTAGAGCAGCTCCTCTCAACCGAGCGGGAACGACCCCACTTGCCGTGCCCACCCGCTGCCCCGCGGCTACGACCGGCGGGAACAGCCCTGACGGGGCTCCCACGAGTTGCAGGGCGTCGGTCCACCAGCTCCGTTCGGCGAGGGAGAGGACGCCGGTTCTCGAGGCCAGGGAGGCTTCGGCGACCTGCTCGGCGCCGAGCCGGTGAAGCACCCAGTCCGCGACGTTGAGCGCCCGGACAAACCGGGGTGCACCGTGGCGGTGAAGCCACGCCAGCTTGCTGAGGGTACACATCGAGGACACAGGCAGGCCGGTGCGTTCGGTAAAGGCGTCCCGGCCGAGCTCGCCCGCAAGCTCCTCAGCCTCTTCGGCGCCGCGGGTGTCGTGCCAAGCAATCGAGGCCGTGGCCGGCTTTCCGTCGGTGCCGAGAAGGACCACGGTCTCAGCCATGCTGGTGACGCCCACAGCGACGACTCTTCCCTCCGGCGCTGCCTCGAGCGCCGCGTCCAAGGCACTCATCGCTGCATCAAACAGGTCTGCTGGATCGACCTCGGCGCCGGTGGGAACTGGCCGCCAGGGGGTGGGGGCTTTGCCCCTTGAGAGCTCCGTGCCGTCAAGGCCCAGAACGGCCGCCTTGGTCATTGTCGTTCCCAGGTCAATCCCGACGAGAAACTCAGGAAACGTCCTTGACATCGTTGGCGAAACCTGCAAAGTTGCGAAATGTTTACGCACGGGAGAAGAGTGCATGAGCTTCACTGATGGTGTGATCCCAGATAGCGATGCTTCCGAGGCTGAGGCGCCACCGGTCATCGCGGTGAAGGGCATCGCCAAGCACTTCGGCAGCATACAAGCGCTTCGAAGCGTGGACCTCGACGTTCGCAAGGGGGAAGTCGTAGGCCTGATCGGTGACAACGGAGCCGGCAAGTCGACCCTCGTGAACATCCTCTCCGGGGCCCTACAGCCGAACGCCGGCACGATCCTCCTGGACGGCAAGCCGGTGACGTTCGCCTCCTCCCTGGAAGCCCGTCGCGCAGGCATAGAGACCGTCTACCAGGACCTGTCACTCGCGCCAGACCTGAATGTGTGGCAGAACATCTTCCTCGGCCGCGAGAAGACCGTGAAGGGACCTCTCCGATACATGGGCTGGCTCGACCGCCGTGCGATGACCCGGGAGGCCGAGATAGATCTCGAGCGCACCCACATCCGCATCGGCTCGGTGACCTCTCTGGCCGGACGGCTCTCCGGCGGCCAGCGCCAGGCCATCGCTGTAGGGCGGGCGGTCTCCTGGGGATCGCGGGTTCTCCTCATGGACGAGCCCACCGCCGCCCTCGGAGTCGAGCAGCAGGAGACGGTGGGCGAGCTGGTCCGTTCGGTGTCAGAGCACGGAGTGCCCGTCCTGCTGATCACCCACAACCTGCCCCAGGTGCACAGACTTGCCGACAGGGTCGCTGTGCTGTTCCACGGACACGTGGTGGCCGACCTCCGATGCTCGGAGGTGACCGTGGACGACATGGTGAGCTGGATCACCGGTGCGGCCCTGGGAACCCAACGCCATGCTGGTTAAAGAGCTGAGAGGCCGGAGACAGGTAGAGACTCATGTCCATTAGGTTGCCGTCCGCCTTGACCCCCGAAGGGACTGTGACCGATGGTTCCGGCCCGGACGGAGAGGAAACCAAGCGCTCAGCGGTGCTCGAAGCCGTGGACCGCTTCGGGGACTACTGGATGCTGGGCGTGTTCGTCATCATGGTCCTGGTTTTCGGGTTCCTCTCACCGTCCCACGACCTGTTCACCCGAGCCAGCTGGCTGAACATCTCCCAGTACGCCGTGGAGTTCCTGCTACTTGCCATCGGTCAGACCTTCGTGATCATCACCGGCGGAATCGACCTGTCCGACGGGGCCGTGCTCGGCTTCACGGGCATGGTCTCAGGCGTAGTCATGCAGAGCCTTCTCAATGCGCATACGAACGTCACGCTCACGACCGTGGCCGGTTTCGCGACCGCCCTGCTGCTGGGCGCTGTCATCGGCTTCGTCAACGGATACCTCATCACCCGGCTCAAGCTGCCTCCGTTCATCGTCACGCTGGGCACCCTCACCGCCATCGGAGCGGGGGCGACGCCGTTGATCAACGGTGGCAACGAGGTCATCAACCTTCCGTCCCAGATCGGCACGATCGGCCAGACCCTGATCGGAGGCTGGATCTACGTCCCGGTGCTGGTGGCGGGACTGAGCTGTATTTTCATGGGACTCGTCCTACACCGCACCCGTTTTGGGTTGCGTACCTATGCCATAGGCAGCAACGGCATGGGGGCACGACGCGCGGGCATAGGCGTTGACAACCACCTGGTGCGGGTCTACACGATTTCCGGACTGTTGGCCGGCCTGGCGGGGATGATGGTCATGGCCAACTTCACCGACGCCTCGCCGCTGGCCGGTCAGAACGATGAGCTCAACGCCATCGCCGCTGTCGTCATCGGCGGCGCCAGCCTCTTCGGAGGGCGGGGCCACATGCTCGGCACAGTGGTAGGGACCTTCATCATCGCCCTTTTGGTAACCGGTCTTGTGCTTGTGGGCGTCAGCGGCAGCTGGCAAGAAGTGGCCACCGGTGTCATCGTGGTCGCCGCCGTCGCGGGCGACCAGGTGCGCCTGCGGTTGGCGG
Source organism: Acidimicrobiaceae bacterium (assembly GCA_003140595.1). GTDB lineage: Bacteria > Actinomycetota > Acidimicrobiia > Acidimicrobiales > Bog-793 > Fen-455. The sequence goes on from PLKG01000128.1 coordinate 15,616, forward strand.
AGCGCTGAGCCACGAAGATGTCCGGATTCCGCACACAGCAAACAGAAAAGGAGGAAGCATGACCCACAGACGTTGGTTCAATGGCCTACGGTCGCGTGCTGCCATTGGGGTGGCGGTGTTCGGCCTTGTGGCCGGCATGACGCTCGCCACGGCAGGCACGGGGGCAGCGACAGCTGGTGCCGCGACCAAGTACACGATCACCTTGATCCCTGGCCTGACCACGGACCCCTTCTACATCACGATGCACTACGGCGCGATTCAAGAGGCGAAGAAACTTGGAGTGAACCTCAACTGGGCCGGCGCCACCACCTGGAGCCTGGAACTCCAGGTCCCAGTGGTCAAGTCGGTACTGGCAAGCAAGCCCAACGCCCTTCTCATCGCTCCGACTGATGACGTGGCCCTGTTCAACCCGATCGACCAGTTCGTGAAGGCCGGGATCCCGGTGATCGCGGTGGACACGACCCTCAAGAACACGTCGATACTGGCCTCGGCTATCAGCTCGGACAACTACCAGGGCGGCGAGGCTGCTGCTGACGCGATCGCGAAGCTTTCCCACGACAAGGGGCAAGTGGCGATCATCAACGTCGAAAAGGGCGTCTCCACCACCGACCTGCGCCAGTCCGGGTTCCTCTGGGAGATGAAGAAGTACACCAACATGAAGGTGGTCGCCGCGGACTACGACCAGGACAGCCCGACTACTGCAGAGACCCTGGCGAGGGGCCTCATCCTTTCGCACCCGGGACTCGTGGGTATCTTCGGCACCAACCTGTACTCGGCTGAGGGCGCCGCTAAGGGTGTCGACGCCGCTGGGGCAAAGGGCAAGGTCTTCGTGGCCGGCTACGACGCCGAGCCCGCCGAAGTCACCCTTCTCAAGCAGGGCGTCATCAACATTCTGGTCATTCAGAACCCGGCCGAGGAAGGGTCTTTGGCCGTCCAGTACGCCTACGACTTCCTCACCGGTCACAAGTCCATGATCAAGCACTCGGTGTACCTGCCGAACGTGGTCGCCACGACCGCCAACGCCGGCAACCCGATGGTCTCCGCGTACTACTACAAGACCTCCGCATAAGTTCCAAGGTCTGCCTCCCACACCTGGCCGGAGAATGCTCCGGCCGGGTGTGGGATTTTTTTGAGCCCTGCACCGAGGTTTCATCCCACATCGCATGACCCCTGCAGCTGCACGCTTCGGCACACCTGCGACGTCGAAGGAGCCGGGCGTCCGATCCTCGCCATCAAGGCCGGTCCACTTTCCCGACTGCGAAGTCACCGTCGAGCCTCAGCTGGGCCCGTCCGAGCCGGCGTGCGGCACCGGGTTCTCCGTGTGTGCTAACAAGGCTGCCATGGGCCGTTTACTCAAGTTGAATCGCCTGCTCCCGACCGGGCGCAAGGCGTTGATCGTCGCCATGGACCAGCCTCGCGTGATACACGTCGCCGCATTGGCCGACCCTGGCCGAGTCCTGCGCAGCCTGCAGCACGCCGATGTCGACGCGGTATTGCTTAGTCTTGCGACCGCCAGGCATTTCGAGGGTGATCTCGCCGGCCGGGCCGTGGTGATCAGCGTCAGCCAGGATCACCAGGACCCGCAACGGGTAGTGGAGGAGGCAGTGGCTTTCGGAGCTTCTGCGTTGAAGTACGAGGTCTACCCCTACTCCGAGCGCGAAGTCACCACCATGCGTTGCTTAGAAGCCCTGGCAATTAGTGCCGACCGCTGGAACCTGCCCATCATGGCAGAGGTGGTCCCAGGTGGATTCGACGAGGTCGCCGTTCATACGGCGTCCAACCTCCGCCAGTCGGTCAGGAGGGCGGCAGAAGCCGGCGCCGACCTCGCGAAGATCCCTCCCCCCACCGAAGGAACACTCGCCGAAGTCACCGAATACGCGTCGATACCTGTCCTGTTGTTGGGCGGTGCTCGGCGAGGCGGTATTGACGAGGTGCTGGAGCGGGTCCGGCAGCTCGGTCCCTTCGTCGATGGTCTGGTGTTCGGTCGCAACGTCGTGGAGGATCCTGAGCCCGCAACAGTCGTCACTTCGCTCCGGAAGGTTCTCGACTCTCTTCACTAGCGGTTCAAACTGACTGCAAACGCACCAGCAAGAACCGATTCGGGAGTCTCACGACTCAAGAGCTGAATTGAGCCAACGCGGGCCGAGGTTCTCCGTTATCGCCACAGATCATGAGCGATGGGGAGACGCAGGCCGGCAAACCTCCCGAAGGTGCTGCTAATCCGACAGGGGTGAGACCAGTCGCGCGTTCTCGTCGAAACCGAGGAGCAGCGGCTCGTCTTCGATGACCACGTCCGGCCTGTCCCGAAGCAGCGGCAGGCAGCCTTCGGATACGACGAGGCGCTCGACCGCGAGCGTGTTCCTTATGTGCACCAGGCGGAGATCCTCCGCCGTAAACGGCCGCAGGGTGTCGAGCATCGCTCCGATCGCGTCGCGGTCGGTCGGCACGGTCAACGGCAAGCGCACGTCCTCGGGAAAACATGCGGTGATGGCGTTCACGGCGGTCACCTCGATGTCGACTTTCTCGATCAGCCGCGGCGTTGTGACGTCGATGAAACCGAGCCCGCAGGCGTTGCCCTCGGAGGCCAAAGTCAGGTCGCGCACGAAGATCCGCGTGATGCGGGGCCGGTCCCGTTTCACCTGCCAAGGTCCGAGGGCGCGTCCGATGACATTCGGGTCGAGTCCCGCTCCACTGATCTCCTTGCCCATCTCGTCGATGATGAGAAGGTCGATGTCGTCGAGGGGAAGACCTGGGAGAAGTCCGCGCGCGACTTCCTGGAGGGCCAACTCGCCGGACTCGATCTCCGGGCCCGGCACGAGCCGCACCTCGCAGGCCCGGTGCTGCTGGTTCTCCACGATGGCCACCCCGAACAGGACAGGCACAAGACGCAGAAGGGCGACCGCTGCCTCGCGCACGATCTCGCCGAGGTCGCGGGCCACCCCCGCGCGGTGCAGCCGGTCGGCACCCTCCCGATTGCCCAAGCCGATGCACAGCATCTTCATGAGACCGCTGCCCATCGGCCCAGGGAAGTCGGTATGGGGCTTGACACGGTTGACTAGCACGATGCCGGAGGCGGCGGCGGCAAACCGGTCGAGACACAGCGGGATGTCGGCCACGGCGCCCATAGGCACCACCTCCATGGTCGCCCGAATCGGTGCACCGACCGCGTCCGATGTGATGCCAAGACCCGCCAGAACCTCGGTCTGACCGGCCGCGGTCGCTCCCCCGTGTGAGCCCATGGCCGGCACTATGAACGGCTCGCAACCGGCGGAGCGCAGTTCGCCAACGACGGCCCGCACCGTTGGCACCAGGCCGTCAACGCCGCGGCTGCCTACGGCTACCGCGACTTTCGCGCCCACAGGTGGGCTGATGCGAGGAGCGAGCCGCTGCCATTGGCTGACCACTTGCGCAGTCACGTCGACGGGCGGCGGCACGGCGAAGACCTGGCGTGCGACGCGTACCCGCGGCAGGGCCAGCTCGCCGCGGTGCAGCGAGTGCACGACCGGCGAAATGGTCACCGGATCGTGACGACTTCCTGGTCGGAGTCCACCTCCAAAGTGTCGCCGTCGCGGATCTGTGCGAAGTCCTCGGGGTCGCATCGCACGAGCGGCACACCGACGACCACGGCACTGGCCACAAGGACCGTGTCGAACTCCGCGACCACAACCGCAGCCGGAGCTGTACCGGCCTTTGCCAGCTGGTAGAGACCGTCGGCCTGGACCACCGAGCTGCCCTTGCCGCCCGGGCAGACGAGGACCACGCCGGCGATGGACCGACCCTCGATGGCGTGGCCGGCCTCGATGACAGTTCCGGTGGGTGGGTCCACGAGGTAGAAGCACATGGCGTCTCGCGACACAACCGCCGGCCCGGACGCCTTTCCAGGTGCCGCGCCGCGGCAAAAGATCACGGAGGCTTCCCTGGCGCTCATGACGTCGCTCCCCTGATCGCGGCCTCCACGCAGTCACCCACGCTGCGCAAGACGAACTCCATGTCACGCCGCTGGGTGTAGTAAGCGCCCTTCAGCGAGTCGGTTACGCCCTTCTTCCCGGCCAGGTGCTTCCAGACCACCTGGTCGATGCAGGTGTCCGGGACAAGATTGCCCCCGGCTTTCTCGATCACCTCGGCGACGCCCATGCGCCCTGCGAGCTCCTTCGCGTAGAAGGAAGTCATGACCCAGAACTCGGACTTGAACTTCCGGCTCCCGATTCGGTCGGCGATCGCGCGGAGCTGGTCGAGCGACAGGTGCGGGCAGCCGAGCAGCGCGAAGTCGATGGGACCACCTTCCGCCGAGAGCATCTGCTGCTCCTCGGCGAGATCGCTCGCCGTGATGACAATCGTCTCATCGGGCGGATCGCCGTGGAATGCGGCCTCGAGCGTCGGCGCCTCGGGCGTGACACCGACAATGTGGTACATCGGAACGTTGCCGCCCGTGTTCAGTTCCGCTCCCAGGTTCATGAGCGCCTCCGGGCTCACATTTGCTGGTATCCCGGTGAACACCGGGACGAAGGCCGTCTGCAAGCCTGCCTTTCGGGGCACCGCGTAGCCGAGCAGGTGGTAGTCGAACTCGTCGGTGAGCGTCGGTTCGACGTGAACGTGCACCTGGCCCATTCGGTTCTCTTCTAGCAGGAGACCGTAGACCGGCACCCGGCCGGTCACTGCGGCGCACAGGGCTGACTGGGCCGACTCGCGGTTGGTGCGTGCCCCGTAGACCGAGTTCATGTAGGGGGTGGCGCTCGACTCGGAGTAGGCCGTTACCTCTCCGAAGCGAGGGACGTTGCCCTGCAGGTAGGGCGTGCAGTCGTAGGTCAGCTGCGCGCCGAGAGCCCGGTAGGCGACCTCGGTTCGCTCCATGGTCTCCATGTCGGCCGAGCTCAGACCGGGCAGTTGCCGGAAGAACTCGAGGCAGAAGCCCGGATTGACGGTCGGTGACACCCGGCACACCGCACCGCCGGCCACCAGCCGCTCCGCGAACCATAGGTCGGCGTCCTGGTTGCTCAAGGCAACGTGGGCCCTCGAGATGTCGCACATCTGCTCGGCGTCGAACGCCCGCCCGATCGCCACAAGGACCTGCATCGCCAAGGCGACGCCTTCGCCGTCGATACCGTCGAGCATCTCCTGGTCCCGATCTGTGAGCTTCATGTCGCCGCCTCCGTACCGCCGTGCTCGTGCATCGGCACCTGCAGCCCGTGGGCCGCGGCCACCTGCACGGCCTCGGGATAGCCGGCATCGACGTGCCGGATCACCCCGGAGCCCGGGTCGTTGGTCAGTACCCGCTCGAGCTTCTCGGCAGCGAGCGCCGTGCCGTCAGCGACGGTCACCTGACCGGCATGGATGGAACGGCCGATCCCGACGCCCCCACCATGGTGGATCGATACCCACGAGGCGCCGGAGGCCGTATTGAGCAGCGCGTTCAAAAGCGGCCAGTCCGCGATCGCGTCGGAGCCGTCGCGCATGGCCTCGGTCTCCCGATAGGGCGAGGCGACCGAACCGCAGTCGAGGTGGTCGCGCCCTATGACGATCGGAGCTTGCAAAGTGCCGTTGGCGACCATGTCGTTGAAGCGCAGTCCCAGCCGATCACGCTCCCCGTACCCGAGCCAGCAGATCCGCGCGGGCAGCCCTTGGAATTGCACGCGTTCACCGGCCATCCTGATCCACCGGCCGAGCGACTCGTTGTCCGGGAACTCCTCCAGCACAGCCTGGTCGGTCGCTGCGATGTCCCGCGGGTCACCCGACAGCGCAGCCCATCGGAACGGGCCTCTGCCTTCGCAGAACATCGGCCGGATATACGCAGGCACGAAGCCGGGAAAGTCGAAGGCACGTTCGCAGCCACCGCTCTTGGCCTCGGCACGGATCGAGTTGCCGTAGTCGAACACCTCGGCACCCCCGTCGAGGAACCCGACCATCGCCTCCACGTGGCGGGCCATCGAGTCCCGGGCCATCTTGGTGAGCTTTTCGGGGTCCTTGACCCGCAGGTCCACCATCTCGTCCACACTCACACCCCGCGGCACATACATCAGCGGGTCGTGCGCAGAGGTCTGGTCGGTAACGACGTCGATCTCGGCCCCGATCGCGAGCAGGTGAGGCACGACGTCGGCCGCGTTGCCCAGGACGCCAATGGAAAGCGGCTGGCGGCTGCGTTTGGCCTCCATGGCCCGCCTGAGCGCGTCATCGACCCCGTCGGCTCGGACGTCGAGGTAGCCGGTGTCGAGCCGGCGCTGGATCCGCGACGAATCGACCTCTACGCACAGCGCCACGCCACCGTTCATCGTGACCGCCATCGGCTGGGCACCGCCCATCCCGCCCAGCCCTGCCGTGAGGGTTATCGTGCCGGCGAGGCTGCCACCGTGGCGCTTCGCCGCGATTGCGGCGAAGGTTTCGTAGGTTCCCTGCAAGATGCCCTGGGTTCCGATGTAGATCCATGACCCCGCGGTCATCTGGCCAAACATCGTGAGCCCGAGCGCGTCCAGTCGTCGGAACTCCTCCCAGGTGGCCCATTGCGGCACCAGGTTGGCGTTCGCGATCAGGACCCGCGGCGCCCACTCGTGGGTCCGGAAGACGCCCACGGGCTTACCTGACTGGACGAGAAGCGTCTCCTCGGGCCCGAGCTCTCGCAAGCTCGCGACGATCGCGTCATAGGCAGGCCAATTGCGGGCCGCCTTGCCTCCACCTCCGTAGACGATCAGCTGCTCAGGGTGCTCTGCGATGTCGGGGTCGAGGTTGTTCATCAGCATGCGCATCGCCGCTTCCTGCGGCCAGCCTTTGCATGAGAGGGCACTGCCGTGCGGTGCGCGCACCGTGCGTGGTCCGCTGGTCATCGCCTCACCGCCCTGCCGACTCGACCGGGCTGTCAGCGGCCCTGGAACCAGCCGGAGGCAGTACGTCCACGCCGATGTGCAACACGTAGTAGAGGACGGTCGCCACGATCAGGCCCAGGATCCAGGAGATGTCCCCACCCCCTAGGTGCGAAACCATCGGGCCGGTGTAGAAGGTGGTGCTCATGAACGGGATCTCCACTCCGATCGCGACCAGGTAGGCGATCATCGTGCGCCAGTCCACCCGTCCGTAGATCCCGTCCGGTCTGAAGATCGAGTCGATGTCGTACCTCTCCTTGCGCACGAAGTAGAAGTCGGTCAGGTTGATCGCCGTCCACGGGATCAGGAAGTACGCCAGGAAGAGAATGAAGTTCTCGAAGTTGTCGAGGAAGTTCGAGGTCGCGGCAATCGCCAGCACGGTCCCGACGACCGCGGCGACGAGCACGAAGATCGTTCGGGCGCCACGGTTCACCTGCATCCTGCGTAGGGCCGTGACGGTGGTAGTGGAGGACATGAACATCCCGTAGAGGTTCAAGACGTTGGCCGCGACGATGCCCCCGATGATGATCAGGGCTATCAACCAGCCCGTGTGGTTGTTGCCCAGGCCCGTGAAGAAGGTCACGCTCCCTCCGTTGAACAACTTGGGCGCTACGGCGAGCCCGACTGCGCCAAAGCCCATCAGCCAGTACGAGCCGATAACCGAGCCCACTGCGGTCCACCAGAAGGTGGCCGACATCTTCGTGTCCTCGGGCAGGTAACGGCTGTAGTCCGCCACGTAAGGCGCATATGTGATCTGCCATGTGGCAGCCAAGGTGATGCCCAGAAGGAACGAACCGTAAGGAACGCTTCCCGAGACCCACACCGAGCTGATGTGGTGCAAGGTGAGTAGCCGGATGGTGAGGTAAACGAAGCCGAGCCCGCTGATGAGGCTGATCCACCTCTCGTACTGGTGAATCATGCGGTAGCCATAGATCGCGAGCACCGTGCACAGCAGGGAAACGATGACCGTTGCAAGCTTCTCATTGATGCCCCACCACGCGGCGAGGGCCGCGCCACCGAGAATCGCGCTGGCTGCGAAGTAACCGACGTACATCAAAAGGACGAGCACGAGCGGCACTATCGCTCCGTAAAAACCGAACTGGGCTCGGCTCTGAATCATCTGGGGAATGCCCAGCTTCGGCCCCTGCGCCGAGTGGGCAGCCATGAACGTCACGCCGAACAGGTTGCCTATGAGCAGGGCGAGCAATGCCCAGGGCAGCGACAACCCGATCAGGACTGCGATGGCGCCAGTAGCTGCCGCAGTGACCTGCATGTTGGCCCCGAACCAGATGAAGAAGAGCCGCCGCGGCGAGCCGTGACGCTCCGAGGCCGGGATGTAGTCAATCGAGCGCCGCTCGATCTGCAAGCTGCTGGTGTAGGACTCCTCAGTGCTCATTACATCGCCTCCTGTCGTCGACGCTTGACGCGGACAGGCAAGAGGGAGATAAGTAGGTATTCGCCCGCGTGCCCACACCCGGCAAAGGGTCAAAGGTCCTCTGTATCCCGGTACCTCACCCCTACTGGGGGCCAGGAACCTTCGCCGCTATATGAGTGATTCCAAAGGATTCACGCGTGCTGGATTTGTTGTATCAGATCGCGGCAGCGAGCACAAGCAACGGCGCGGACGACTATGAATTGATGGCAGAGACCCCCTTGTGGTCCCGAGCGCGCAGCCCTCACATGCCGAAGGTGTTTCCCCAGTCCAGGCATCCTGTGGCGGTCGCCCGCCCGATCTCGAATTAGCCGAGCTCGCCGAGCGCGGTCTCGAGGTCGCTGACGGCGCTCCCACGCTGCCGAAGGTCGTCCAGGTTGATGGCAACGTTGGCAAGAGCGCCCTGCAACGCCGCATTCAACAGGGCGCGCGCGGTGGTCCAGTCGCTCGTCATCATGGGCCGCACCTGGTCGCCAAGCTCGCGGAGCTCCCCAGCGCAGCGCCACGCGAGCCGCGCTGTCTCGAGTGGTACTTCGGCCGCGAGCCGGATGGCCGCTGTCCAGGCCTGCTCTGCCCCCGTTCCCGGTTCGGCCTTGGCGGCCCGGCGCGCCGTGACCGTTTCGGCGTACGCGTTGGCGTCCTCTTCGACCAGCTCGAGAAAACGGCCGCGAGCTGCAGCCAGCCGTCCCCTCACCGGATCCAACGTCGCGTCGTCCTTGCCGGCAGAGTAAGCCGTGACCATCTCGCCGAGGGCCGCGCCCATGGCTCCGGAGGCGGCCGCAGCGCTGCCACCTCCCGGGGTTGGTGTGCGCGCGGCGAGCCGGGCGGTGAACTCGGCCAATGTTTCCGCGCGAGGCTGTGCTCCCCGAACCTTGCGCTCGAGAACTGTGCCTCGGTCGAAGCTGTTGAGCTGCAGGTAGTACTCGGCGGCGTCGAACAGGGCGTCCTCGGGCACGAGGCCCACGATTTCGGTCTCCTCCACGTCCACACCGAAACGGGCGGCCTCCCGCCGCACAGCCTCGAGCGCGCGGTGGATCGGGGTGCGTCGGTAGTCGGTCAGGTTCATGGAGACCTGCGCTCGCTGTCGCTCGTGGATCTCGAAGCCCAGCGCCTTGACCTCTGCCAAGCCGCCGTCGCGTCCACGCACGGCGCGCGCTACCCGCTTGGCCACCGCGACGTCGGCAGTGGTCAGGTAGGCGTTGTATGCGATGAGGACCGGACGCGCTCCAATGGCCACCGCGCCAGCTGTCGGGTGCACCCGCGCCTCGCCTAGGTCGGGGCGCCGCGCGGGGTCGGTCCCGATGGCGTCCCGGATGCCTTCGAACTGTCCAGAGCGCACCTTCGCCAAATCCTGCCGATCCGGTAGGCGAGCTGCCTGGCCGTACAGATAGACCGGGATGTGCAGCTCCTCCCACACCCGTGCGCCGAGTTGGACGGCGAGCTCGACCGCCTGCGCCGTGGTGGCGTCGCCCAGGGGTACGAAGGGAACCACGTCGGTGGCGCCCATCCGCGGATGCTCGCCCTGATGAGCGTTGAGGTCGATGAGCACCGTCGCCACCCTCATCATCGCCAGTACGCCCTCCACGAGCGCCGGCCCCTCACCGACAATGGTGACCACACAGCGGTTGTGGTCGGCGTTCTGCTCGACATCGAGCAGCGCCACGCCCGGCCTGTCCTGAATCTCGGCCACGATACGGGCGATCTTCGTCTGGTCCCGGCCCTCTGAGAAGTTGGGGACGCATTCAAACCAGCTCACGCGAAACCTCCAGAATATGGCGCTGCCCCGAGGTCCCATCTTGGCACGGCGGGGGGAGACCTCACGGTGGCGAGAGCCCACGCAGGTTCGCGCCGCCGGCCGCGGTCCAAACGTGCGGACTCCGGCTCCAAGGACGCCTCGTCTGGTCTCGACGCGGCATCATCGGGCTCCGGGATCGTCGAGTACGGGCTCAGACGGCCCCGTTCAGATGACCTTCAGCGCCTGCGACCGTCTCAAACGACTCGACGTGTCGCCCGGCCCGGCGGGCACTCTCCGCGATCTCCGCGATGAGCCGCTTCACGCGGCTAGCTCTCTCGTCCGGCAGCCCTTTGAGATTGACCAGTACCAGGGTGGCGGCCGCCCTCGCACCGGCCTCCGCCAGCAACACCGCGGCCACCGCGTCGCCGAGCAAATTGGGATTCCCGCATTCGGCGATCCGGGCAGCCAGACTGGCAACTCCAGCGCCGGTCTCCGCGATTGCCAACGGAACCTCAGTTGCCTGCGAGAGCGCCTCGGTGATCCGACGACGGCGGCCATCCAGGTCCGGCCCGCGGAGTTCGCGAATCGCCGAGACAAGACGTCCGAAGGCTTCGGCGTCCGCCTGGCAGAGCGTGGCGGCACGATCGCGGAGCTGTTCGGCGGCAACTACGAGGCCCGGCGCGTCGGGCATCTGTCTCGTGGAGAGACGCGCCGCCATCGCGCAGAGCCCCGCGGCCAACGCGACCGTCATGGCGGCGGCCGACCCGGCGGCAGGCGCCGGCTGGGCCGCGGAAACGAGCTCGAGGAAGCCCTCGAGCTCTAGCTCCAAGAACGCAGGCCCATCAGCTGAGCCCGACAATCTCACCGTTCTCGTCGATGTCGATGATCTCGGCAGCCGGATGCGACGACAGTCCGGGCATCGTGCTCATGTCGCCACATATGAGGTACACGAAACCCGCTCCAACAGAGGCGCGCGCTTCTCGCACGGGCATGCGCCACCCCACAGGTGCACCCTTCAGCGCGGAGTCCGACGACAGCGACAGGTGCGTCTTGGCGATGATCACCGGCAGGTTCCCGTAACCGATCTTCTCGTAGGCGTCGATCTGGCGGTTCGCCGCCGGCAGGTAGTCGACCCCGGCGGCGCCATAGACCCTGGTGGCCACCGTCTCGATCTTGTCGCGCAGCGACGCCTCGTTCGGGTAAAGGAAATGGAAGTCGTTCGGCTCCTCAGCCGCCTCGACGACAGCTCGGGCGAGCTCGATGGCTCCCTTGCCACCTTCGGCGAAATTGGTGCACACCGCGGCACGAACTCCCATCGAGGCCGCGATCTCTCGGATTGCCTCGTGCTCGGACGGGAAATCGCCGGGAAAGGCGTTGATCGCGACGACGGGCGACACGCCAAAGATCTGGATGTTCTCGATCTGCTTGCGCAGGTTCGCTCCGCCAAGATGGACCTCGTCGGGGTTCTCCTCGAGCATGGCCGGAGGCAATGGCCGACCGGCCGCGACACGGTGCCTGCCGGAATGGACCTTCAGGGCGCGCACCGTGACGACGACCACGGCGGCGTCTGGCCTTAAGCCCGAGGTGCGGCACTTGATGTCGAAAAAGCGCTCGCCTCCCATGTCGGCACCGAAACCGGCCTCGGTGAGGAGGAAGTCGCCGGTGTGGATCCCGATGAGGTCACCGACTATCGACGAGTTGCCGTGAGCTATGTTGCCGAATGGTCCGGCGTGCACGATCACCGGGGTGTTCTCGATGGTCTGGAGCAGATTAGGCTTGATTGCCTCACGCATGATCACCGTCATGGCCCCGGCGCCCTTCAGATCCTCCGAGGTCACCGGCTCGCCGTCGTCGGTGTAACCCACGACAATTCGTCCCAAGCGGGCCCGCATGTCGTGCAGCGACTTCGACAGCGCGAGGATGGCCATCACCTCCGACGCTGCGGTGATGTCGAAACCGGTCTGGCGGGGGACTCCGTCCTGCTTGGAACCCAGCCCGATGACAATATTGCGAAGCGCTCGATCGTTCACGTCGAGCACCCGTCTCCACGTGATGTTGTGCAGGTCGATCTTGAGCTCGTTGCCCTTCTGCAGGTGGTTGTCGACCATCGCCGACAACATGTTGTGCGCGGCCGTCACCGCGTGCATGTCTCCGGTCAGGTGCAAGTTGAAGGACTCCATCGGGACCGCTTGGCTATAACCGCCTCCCGCCGCTCCACCCTTGATGCCGAAGGTGGGGCCCATCGAGGGCTGGCGAATTGAGATCGTCGCCCTCTTGCCAATGTGCTTCATGGCTTGGCCGAGGCCCACCACCGTGGTCGTCTTACCTTCGCCGAGCGGCGTGGGTGTGATCGCGGAGACGACCACGTACTTGGCCTTCGGGCGGTCCGCCAACTCGGCGATCGCGTCCAGCTTGATCTTCGCGACGTTCTCGCCGTAGTGCTCGAGCAAGCTCGGCTCGATGCCCATGTCCTTGGCTATTTCGGCAATCGGCCTGAGGTGAGCCTGGCGCGCGATCTCGAGGTCGCTGGGCATGGCCATGTCAGATCTCCTTCTTGGTAAGCATCAACGTTGATGTTGAACCGGCCGCCCACGCCGAGAGGAGATCGAATCAACATCGCACCGACGGCCGCTCGAGGTTGAGAGGCACGAACAAGCTTCCTAAGGACGTCTGGGACGACGTCGAACGCACTCTAGCCTCGCGGATCTGAGGGCCGATAACCTGCTCCCGACACCGATGCGACCTGGGCCGGATGCTGGCGCGACCGGGACGATCGTCAACGCGTCTTGCCCTACAGGACAGAATGATGCTGTGCTTCACTGACGCGCGGTGATCAGAGAGACTCCTCGCCGCGGTTCCGGTCCGAGGTCCTCTCAGGAAGTAGACGAATGCCCTCAAGAGCACCCTTCCTTGCGAGGTGGTCGCCCCGGATCGGGCACAGGGCTGCACGCCTTCACCTACTCACGGGGCCGACCACGACCATTGGTATCTGGTCCGCCCCTGTCTGGTTGATTCTCTTCCTGATCGGTCAGGATTGGTCGCGGGTATGTGCCTACGCGGTGGCCGGTTTCGGCTTTGCCTGCCTAGCGTTTGCAGCGATCAGCATGCACCTCATGTACAAGGCGTTGGGCGCGCGGTTCGGATTCAAGGTCTCTTGGCGTAACGCACCGCCCTATCGCTACAAGGCCTTCGGGACCTGGTGCCGGCGAAATGGCGTGGACCCTGCCACCGGCCGGCCGCTGGCAGGGGGCAGCTCAGGCAACCCGCCTGCTCGCCGCGATGGGGCACATCGCGCCGCGGCACACCGAAATGCCTCTCACCGCAGTCCGGACCACCGAGGTCCCGCGCACAGTGCTCGGTCCCAGGTCAGCCGGTGACAGACACGACGAGTTGCATTTCGCGGAGAAGTAGGCGAGATAATTGCCGGTTGCATTGAAGGGCACAAGAGCGTCCTAAGGAGGCCTGAGTGATCAACGACGGTGACACCGGGTTTGTTCTAATCAGCGCCGCGCTGGTCATGGTGATGACGCCTGGCCTCGCTTTTTTCTATGGCGGCCTGGTGCGAAGAAAGAACTTTCTCACCATCATGCTGCAGAGCTTCATCTCGATGGGCGTTGTCACCGTGCTCTGGGTGCTCGTGGGCTACTCGCTCGCGTTCTCGGGGAACCTAGGCGGTGTCATTGGCAACCTTTCCTGGGCCGGGCTCCGAGGAGTGGGCGCGGCGCCGGGCCCCTATGCCCCTCATATCCCTGCTCTGGCGCACTTCATCTTCCAAGAGATGTTCGCGATCATCACCCCGGCGCTTATCACAGGCGCCTTCGCAGACCGGATCGCCTTCAAGAGCTATCTCAAGTTCCTCGTCATCTGGAGCCTTCTCGTGTACGTACCGATCGTGCACTGGATCTGGGGTGGCGGTTTTCTCATGAAGTGGGGTGTCGAGGACTTCGCCGGTGGGATGGTCGTCCATACCAGTGCAGGCTTCGCTGCTCTCGCCTCGGTGTTCGTCGTCGGGTCACGCAAGTTCGCACCGGGTGAGAAGATGGTCCCGCACAACGTTGCCTTCGTCGGCCTCGGCACCGGCCTGTTGTGGTTCGGTTGGTTCGGTTTCAACGGAGGCTCTGCCCTCGCGGCGAACGCCATCGCAGCGCAAGCCTTCGTCAACACCGACATCGCCGCGTCGGTCGCAATGTGCACCTGGCTGGCCATCTCGTGGTGGAGGTCGGGCAAGCCCAGCATCGTCGGTGCCTTCACTGGAGCCGTCGCCGGCCTTGCCTGTGTGACGCCGTGCGCCGGCTTTGTGCCAACTTGGGCGTCTTTCGCGATCGGTCTGCTCGCCGGATCGATCTGCTACTCGGCAGTGGCACTCGTCCGACACATGAAGTGGGACGATGCACTCGATGTCTGGGCTGCACACGGTGTAGGCGGGCTCCTCGGATCGATGCTTGTCGGAGTCTTCGCCTACGAGACGGTCAACGCGGCCAGCCCCAACGGCCTCACAGCGGGCAATCCTGCGCTCTTCGGCAAGCAGGTAGCTGCCGCCCTGCTCGTGGCCGCCTACGCGTTCGTCCTCACCTGGGTCATCCTCAAGATCCTGGACCGATTCGAATCTGTCAGGGTGCCGGACGCGATCGAACTCGCCGGACTGGACACCGAGTTGGAAGAGCCGGACGCGTACGTCTTCACCTGAGCGGTGAGCCGAGAGGCGGGCTCAGCCCGTCGAGTGGACTCGGATAGCTGATATCAACGCGGACACGGCGCCGGTGATCTGGCGGTGGTGCGGGTAACACAACGCGGTCTGACGCGTGCTCAGGCCTTCGCGCGGAGCGAGCGAGGTGAGAGACGGTCGGTGGCCCGCCGGGCGGCGAAGCCGGCCGATGGCAGGCGTGTCCGAGACCGGCCGCGACAAGACGCTGGAGAGCCAGGTTGTCGTCGGTCTGGTAGACGATCCGCGGTGCGATGCCTCGCCGTCGCCACGCCTCTTCCAGGTCGAGCTGACCGATCCACCGCCGCGTCCAGACGACGACGTCTGTCCGGTCGATCAGCTCGAAGCTCGGATGCTCGACATCGCCGATCGGGCCGTCGCGGCGGGTAGGGATGACCCACGGGTTCTCCAGTCGCGCAATGGCCTCCGCTCGCTCGTCGGGCTCAGGGTTGAGGGCGAAGGCGAAGTCGAACTCTCCACGTCCCAGGCCGCTCATGATGGCCTCGATCCCTTGGATCTCGCTCAGGATCACCTCGATGTCAGGGTGCGTCTCACGAAACGCCCCGCGCGCGGCCGCCATCAATTCGGCGGCGGCCGTTCGCGACACGCCGACGCGGATGCGCGCCCGCCCGCCGCGGTGGCGTCAAGTCGACGTCGGCGCCGATCGCCTCGACCTCCCCAAGGGCGCGGCGCGCGCGACGGTAGGCTTCCTCACCGCTCGTAGTCAGCTTCACGGCACCGCGACCGACCGGCCGGGTGAACAGCTCGGTGCCCAGTACACGTTCCAGCGAGACGACCTGGTGCGATATCGAAGACTGGGTGTACCCGAGCTCGTCGGCGCCACGACGGAACGACCCAAAGGTCGGCAAAGCTCCAGAACCCGACGCCCAGGTCGGACGCCTCTGAGACAAGTCAGGCGCCGTTCGCCGTCTTCGCTCCTTAGGCTGGTCCGGAGGCTGAGAGCCCGGCCGTCTCGGCGTGGCTAGGGAGCGGCCAGGTTGTCGCGGAGGGTCCCCACCGAGACGCGGGAATGCTCCTCTCGGAGCACGCCTATGGCGGCTGACACCCTAGCGCCGAGCTGACCCTCAGCGACGGCTCCGACGAGACCTTCGATGTCGGGATCCCACCCGCGGACCTCTCGCAACATCGGCACGTGGTCGCGCACCGCGCGGTAAGCGGCGACGGTCCCCCGCCCGAGTGGCCATCGTTCCCTCATGTCGATCGCCTGGGCGGCCGTGATGAGCTCGTAGACGACCGTGCGATGGACAAGAGAGACAAGCTCGTGGGTCCTGCGGACCGACAGCGGGGCCATGCTCGCATCGTCCTCAACTCCTTCAGCCACCTGGCCGGCGTAGTCGAGGGTCACCGGTCTGGCAAGTGAGCGGGCCTCGGCTGCCAGTGCCGCACACCAGCGGCCCATCGGCTTGAGGCCGTTGGTTGGTCCCTGCTCGAAGGCCAGTGCGCTCGGAAGGCCGCTGAAGTGGTTCCAGAGCAGCTTCTGCACCCGCTCGTTGGTGCCCTTGATGGCATTCGCGATCGCGAGGCGCAGGAGGTCAAAGGCCATCGCCAGGCCTGCCACGTCGAAATTGCCGCTCGAGACGATCACCCCCTCGCCGACGAGCACGAGCGGATTGTCGTTTGCCGCGTTCAGCTCGGCCTCGAGGTTGAAGCGCGTGTAGTTGAGGGCGTCGTAAAGGGCGCCGTGGCTACGAGCAACGCAGCGAAACGAGAGGGGATCCTGGAGGTTGCGGGCCGCGCCCGGCTGCCAAAGGTAAGAACCCTCGAGCATCTCGCGCAGCCGCCCGGCCGCGGTGCTCAGCCCGAGCTGCGGCTGCAGGTGCCTGGTTCCGGGATGGATGATCGAGAGGTTGCCGGCGAAGCCCTCGAGCGACAGGGCCGCGGCCACCTGCAGCAGGTCGACCAGGCCGGCGACGTCGTGGAGCACGAGGGCGCCGCGCCCGAGGGTCACACCGTTGGCACTGATCAGCGCAAGCGCCTCCTTCGACGCGAGCACGATCGGCTCTAGCCCGACATGTGCCAGTGCAGCGCGTCCGCTCATCACCTGGCCCCCGACCTCCGCGTGCCCGATGCCGATCAGCACCTTGCCGATGTCGGACATCTCCGACAGGTCACCCTGCCCAACCGAACCGACCTCCCTGACGACAGGGCTGACGTCCCGGTTGAGCAGTTCGACGAGAAGTTGAGCCAGCTCACACCTCACGCCGACACCGGCTTTGGCCATGCCGTTGGCTCGTGTCACCATCATCGCCCGCACGACGTCGAACGGCAGCGGCCGGCCATAGGAGGAGCTCATGTCCGCCACGGTGTCAAGGGAGAAGCGCCTGAGCTGCTCGATCGGGATCCGATACCGGGCAAGCGAGCCGAGCCCGGTGTTAAGGCCATACACCGCCTCGCCGCTCGCGTACACCGCGTCGACGACGTCCCGGGCCTCTCGCATCGCCAACAGCGCCTCGCCCGAAAGAGCGACCCGCGCACGATCACGCGCGACGGCGACAACGTCCTCCACGGTGAGGTCGTCTCCGGTCAGCTCGACGAGTCGCGTGCTCATCTGGCCAGATGCGCCGCCGCCCCCGGGCGCTCCTCCTCTCGCTGGTCGCAAAGCACGATCGCCTCGGCAAGGACAGCGATTCCGAGGCCGATGTCCTCGAGGTCGGTCCATTCTTCCGGGCAATGGCTCCGCCCCGCCCTGGATGGCACGAACACCATGCCCATCGGGCCGAGTCGCGCCATGTGGGACGCGTCGTGACCAGCCCCGCTCGGGATGCTCATCGGCTCGACCCCCCGGGACCTCGCAGCCTCACCGATGGCGTCAGCCACCCAGTCCGTCGCAGTGACCGGATGCTCGCGGGAGATCCAGCTGAGTTTGGTGCCAAGGTGACGCCGAGTACCGATCGCATCGAGCTCCTCGGCGAGGTTGCGCCCGAAATTGTCCAGCCAGCCCGCATCTGGGCTTCGCGCCTCTGCCCACAGATCCGCCTCGGCCGGCACCACGTTGTGCGCGCCAGGGCGGATCTCGATGCGGCCGACCGTCGCCACGCCGCCGCCGGCGAACCGCTCGACGGCGAGGATCGCCTCGGCCGCTCCGGCGAGGGCGTCCCGGCGGAGACTCATCGGGGTCGTCCCGGCATGGTCCGATTGCCCCTCAATACTCGCAAGGAGCCGGTGGATACCGACGATGCCGGTCACGACACCTATCGGCACGAGTGCCTGCTCCAGCACCGGGCCCTGCTCGACATGCAGCTCGATGTAGCAGTGCAGCCCGTCTGGCCAGCGCGCGCCTGCCAGCGCGGCCGGCCGGCCGCCCGACGCCGCGATCGCCTCGGCGAGGCTGCGTCCGTCCGGGCCCGACAACGCCAGGTGACCCTCGTCGAGCGAGCCCGAGATCGCGCGGCTTCCTACACAGCTCAGTCCGAAGTCATTGGGCTCCTCTCCGAGGAAGTCGACCACGACGAGGTCGTGGGCGAGCTCCGCGCCCGCCTGACGAAGGCAACGAACGGCCTCTATGGCACCGAGCACGCCGACGATGCCGTCATAGCGGCCGCCGCCTCGCACAGTGTCGGTATGGGAACCGGTCGCGACAACGCCGGGTCGCCTACCAGACCCCGGCAATCTCCCGATGAGGTTGGCCGCAGCGTCCGTCTCGACCGCCAGGCCTGCATCCTCCATCCTCCCCGCTACCCACTCGCGCCCAGCGCGGTCGAAATCGGAGAAGACGCGGCGCGTCCAGCCCGGCGCCTGCGGATCCCGGTACGAGGCGAGAGTCTCGAGGTCGTCGGCGACTCGGACAAGGTCCGGCGCTGGCAGGCGGCTCACGACGACGGCGCCTCCGCGGTCGCGTCGCCGATGAGCGCGACACCCATGATCTTCTCTACCTCTTCGAGCGCGAACCGGTCGCGCGTACTCGAGGAGAGCGGCAGCAACGACTGGTCGACGACAAAGACCCCCACTTCACGTCCCTCGGTCATCTCCGCGATGGAGACCGGCCGGCCGTCATCGAGCGACAATGTGGCGATGACGTCGGGGTAGGTGGCAACGCGTTGACCGTCGACGTCGACGGTCATGTACTCGTTCAGGTACCGCACAACGTGGCCGCCGACCGACAAGGCACCATGGTCGAAGCCGCCGGCAGTGCGGAGGGGGTCGATCGTGGATACCGGCCCCTGGGTGACAACCTTGCCCCCGGTCGACTCGATCGCCGCCCCGATGACAGTGGACGCGTCGGACCCGGCACGCATGGCCGACCCGAGCGACAAGGCGTAGCTGATGGCCCCGAGGGCGGCATGCTCCTTCACGTAGGAAGCCTCCAAGGGATGTCGGGCGGCGGCGATGAAACCGCCGGCGCGCACGCACACGTCACGCAGGACGTCGGAGGTAGCGATCACCTGCCCACGAAGCACAACCTCGAGGCCCCCGCACAGCTCGCGATTCCCGCCGGCAACGGCCTGCACGGTCTCGTAGCCGGCTCTGGTGGTAAGGCCCATCGCCCCGAGTTTGCCGGTCGGATGCGCACGTACATCTCCCGCCGCGTCCAGCACCCGAACCCCGAGGACGGCGGACTGCATCCAGCCGTTCAGCGTCGTAGACGAGCCGTTCTGCGCAGTCATCACCGCCACTACCGGGCCGTCGAGCTCGGCCGCCACTAATTGCAGTGCCCGCACATAGTCGAGGGGACGAATCTCCAGGTTCGGCGATGCCGGCGCTCCGATGGCGGTGACGGTGACAACCAAGTCGTGGTCGTCGACCTCGTCGACCGGGCAGAGGACGGGGCGCCCGACCCGTGTGGCGAGCTCGCCCATCAACATGCCGTGGTCGACCCATCCCCCTCCGCCACAGGCGAGCACCGACCCGCCCCACACCGCATTGAGGGCGTCGTCGGCGGTCAGCTCTCGTGCCATTGCCTCTCCTCCCGTTCGTGCCGGAGCCCGAGGCCGGCACTCCTGGCCGTGGACAGTGCCGCGGTGTAGCCAGCATCCGCGTAGCGCAACACACCGAGCCCGCTATCGGCGTCGAGTCCGCGGCGCAGGCGCACACCGGCCCCTTCAGTTCCATCGGCGACGATGGTGACGCCGGCCGACTGCATATAGCCAGCGTAACCAGCACCTCCAGCATGGACGGCGACAAGATCGGCGCCCGAGGCCGCCAATAGAAGGGCGTCGAGGATCGGCCAGTCGGAGATCGCACCCGACCCGTCCGCCATGCCCTCGGTCCCTATGTGCGGGTGTGTCATCCCGCCGGAGTCGAAATGATCCCGGGTGAAAGCTACCGGCCCGGCGAGGCGCCCCTCGTGGACGAGCGCGTTGACCGCGTACGCGAACCTGGACCGCTCCCCGTGGCCGAGCCAGCAGCTTCGCGCCGGCAGGCCTTGCGGTGTCACGTGACTCCTCGCGAGCGAAATCCACGACCCCACCTCGGGGCGGAAGGACATCTCGACGACAAGCCGGTCGAGCTCGGCCAGGTCAGCGCGCTCACCGCTCAGGGCTACCCAGCGAAACGGCCCGATTCCCCGGCAGAACAGTGGCCTCAGGTACCTCTCGGCGAACCCGTCGATCGTGAAGGCGTCGTGCACGCCAGCCGCTTCGGCCTGCACCCGCAGGTTGTTGCCGTCCTCGAACACAATCGCACCGCCGGCCTTCAGTCTCTGCATCGCCTGGACCTGGATAGCCATCGAGCGGCGGGCCCTGTCCGCGACGCCCGTCGGGTCCAGGTGGCGACACTCTCGCCACTGTTCGAGCGAATAGTCGACCGGGCAGTAGCCGAAGACCGCGTCATGCGCAGCGGTGAGATCGGTGACGACGTCCGGCACGACACGCTTCTCGGCAATCTCGCTGTAGATCGACGCCGCGTTGCCTACGAGACCAATGACACTTCCAGCCTCTCGGGGACCAACCAAGGCGAGCGCTTTGTCGAGGTCGTCCGTCACCGAAGCGAGGTGACCGCGCTCCAGCGCCCGGGAGCACTTCTCTGGGTCGATCTCGACCACGATGCCACAGCCACCTGCCATCGCGATGGCCAACGGTTGCGCCGAGCCCATGCCGCCGAGCCCGGCGGTGAGGACGAACCGGCGGTCGAGCGACCCGCCGAAGTGCTCCTTGCCGACCGCCTGCAGGAGCTCGTAGACGCCCTGGAGAACGCCCTGGAATCCGATGTACTGCCAGTCTCCGGCGGTGAGGCCCCCCCACATGATCAGTCCACGATCACACAACTCGTCGAAGTACTCCGCCGTCGCGTAGTGGCCGACGACATTGCCACAGGCCATCACGACAAGAGGCGCGTCAGGTGAGCTCGGGAAGACGGCCACGGGCTTGCCCGACTGCACGACGAGCGTCTCGTCCTCGCCGAGATGACGAAGCGACTCCACAATCCTGACGTAGGACTCCCAGTCCCTTGCAGCCTTCCCTCGTGCCGCGTAGACGACAAGATCCTCCGGACGCTCACCGATCTCGAGCACATTCTCGAGCATCCTGAGGATTGCCTCTTGTCGCCAGCCCCGGCAACGCAACTCGCCGCCGCGCTGAGCTGTGACGATGACCGGCTTGCCTGGATCAGCCACCCTTCGAGGCTCCCCGCCACCGCTCGACTACACGGCCTCGCCCGGCTGAGCCCAGCAACTGCGCGCCGTCCCAGACCACCTCACCACGCGACACGGTGAGCACGACCCGGCCGGGGAAGGCCATTGCGTTGTATGGGCTCCAGCCCGCGTTCGAGTGCAGTTCACCCTCGTCGAGAATAAAGGGACACCCCGGGTCGAAGGCCATGATGTCGGCGTCCATACCCGGGGCGAGCGACCCTTTCGTGTGCGAGATCCCGAAGATCCGCGCAGGCGCCGCTGCGACGAGCTGAGCGAGCATGGCGAGGTCCATGCCCCGACTAAGAAGCCCGCCGGCCAACACTGTGACGAGGGTCTCGGTGCCCGGGGCGCCGGAGTGGTTGTCAAAGATCGCCGGTCGCGTCTTGTCCACCAGTGGCCAGGGCGCATGGTCCGACGAGACCACGTCGATCGATCCACAGGACACCCGCTCCCAGAGCCGGACCACTTCGGCCGGCGACCGCAGAGGCGGGTTGATCTTCAGACGTCCGCGTTGACGCTCCATGTCTTCCTCGGAGAAAGTCAGGTAGTGCGGGCATGTCTCCGTGCTCACCTGCAGGCCTTCTGCGGCATAGGACCGGGCGAGATCGACCGACCGGGCAAGGCTCAGGTGGCACAGGTGCAGTGGCGCCCCGGTCTCCCTCGCATACTCGAGCGCCGTCAGCACGGCCTGCGTCTCGCTTACCGGCGGACGCGACCGGCAGTGGGCGAGCGGGGACGTCTCGCCCGAGTCGCGGGCTCGCGCCAAGAGCGGCTTGATGATCTCCTCGTTCTCGGCGTGCACGCATGCGACACTTCCGTGCTCTCCGATCGCCGAGAGCACTTCGAGGAACTGATCGTCGGGAATGCGCGGGAAGCGATGGGCGTCGGTGCCGAACAGCGACAGCTTGAACCCGACCGCTCCCGCCTCGACGAGGGGGCCGACGTCGACGCCACCTGATCCGGGTCGCACGGTGCCCAACAGGGCGACATCGACGAGCGCCTCGTCTCGGACACGGTCGCGCTTGGCCATCATGACCTGCGGGCTCACAACCGGTGCTGCCACGTCGTAGGGCATGTCGATGACCGTGGTCACCCCACCCGCGGCGGCGGCCGCCGTGAGGGCGTAGATCCCCTCCGAGGTGGTGCTGCCCGAATGAACGTGGCAGTCGATCGCGCCGGGCAGCAGGTAGGCATCTCCCAGATCGATCCGCCTCGTCGCGGACCCGGCAACCGGCTCGCCCGCCCGCACCTCGACAATTCGCCCGGCGGCTGTTCGGATCTCACCTCGGAATGGATCGTCGACGCCGTTGGCTACGCGCCCGAGGATCGAGAGGTCTACTTCTCCCATTTCACTCTTGACTGCCGATCTCGGCCTTATCGCCGACGCGCGCTGTGACCCAGCTGAATCGAGCCCGGGCATCGTGTCGAATTCGGGCCAAGTACATAGCAATTGGCATGTTAACCGTCATGGCCTCCGTGCCCAACTTTCTCGGGCGCGACGGCCGGCCGTTCGGTCCATGCTCTCCGGCGCGCTTCGCAACACTGTCCAGCTGACTCTCAAGGGGCCGGCGCCGCAAGCCATTTCCGGCGAACGGCCGGCTCTACGCGAGAGGCGAATAGACGGGGCGCCCTGCTAACTTCAGGCTCCAACTAGCCTCCAGTCTCGACTCGGCCATACAGGCCTAAGCCGGGACGTGACACGGGGAGGAGGGCACAGTTGCCGCTGTACGTACTGAAGCGTGTCGGCCTGGCATTGGTAACGCTCGTGCTCTTAAGCCTGATCATCTTCTTCGCCGGTCAGGTGCTCCCCGGCAACGCCGGAAGGGCGATTCTCGGACCCTTCGCCTCGCAGCAGGCCGTCATAGCCCTCGATCACAAGCTCGGCGTCGATCGGCCTCTCATCGTCCAGTACTGGAGCTGGGCAACCGGGATCCTGCGCGGCAACCTCGGCATGTCCTACCAGCAACAAGCGCCTGTCAGCTCGTTCATCTTCCCCTACATCGGGCGCTCGCTCAAGCTTGCGGCATTCGCGTTTGTGATCGTCGTACCGCTTAGCATCCTCGGCGGGATCATCGCGGCGCTCAACCGGGGACGGGCTGTCGACCGCATCCTGAGCACGACGAGCCTCTCGCTCTCGACGGTGCCCGAATTCGTCTCCGGCGTCGTCCTGATCGTCGTGTTCGCTCTCGGCTTCAAGGTGTTGCCGGTCTCGGCCAACGCTCCGCCCGGCTCTTCGTTCATCACCCAGCTGAAGTACCTGATCCTTCCAGCCATCCCGCTGGTTTTCATCCTCTTCGGCTACATAGCCCGGATGGCCCGGGCGGGCACGATCGAGGCGCTCGACTCCGACTACGTTCGAACGGCCACGCTGAAGGGCCTGCCCCGCTGGGTTGTGATCCGCAGGCATGTGCTACGGAATTCGCTGCTGCCTACCATCACGGTCATCGCCACCCAGACCGGGTACCTAATCGGTGGGCTCGTCGTGGTTGAGAAGCTCTTCGTCTATCCGGGAATCGGCACGTTGATCATCAACGCCGCCAACGACAAGGACTTCCCGACACTTGAGGCGGGAGTCCTGTTCATCGGCATGGTTTACCTCGCCGCGACGCTCATCGCCGACGTCATCTACACGGTGTTGAACCCGCGGATCAGACTGGGGAAGGCCGAGTGAGCGAGCACATCGATCCGGCCGCCGCACCCGTGACCTCGCGGGCGACGAGCGATCCGGCCGGCACCTTGACCGCCGGAGCCGCGGGTGCGCTCGACGTGTCCGTGGGACGAGTGCGTCGCGAGCAGCTCCACCAACTGGTCCGCTCGAAGGCATTCATCGTCGGCTCGGTGATCCTTCTGTGGTGGATCGTCTGCGCAATCTTCGGGGCGTCTTTCGCTCCGTACAACGCGACGACCGCGAACATCTTGAACACCCAGCTCGCGCCGTCGGCCGCCCACTGGTTCGGAACCAACGACGTCGGCGAGGACGTGCTGTCCCGGGTCATCGTCGGCGCCCGTGACATCCTCGAGATCGCTCCGCTCGCCACGCTCTTGGGCACCGTTCTCGGAACGACGATCGGCCTGGCACAGGGCTACCTCCGCGGTGCGTTCGACATGCTCGTCGGCAGGATCGTTGACGCCGCCCTTTCTCTCCCGATCGTGATCGTCGCATTCCTGTTCGTCGTCGCAGTCGGCGCGAGCACGATCACCCTTATCGTCGTGATCGGTTTCGTCTTCTCTCTGATCATCGCGAGGACGGTGCGAACCGCGGTGCTGCAAGAGCGCGAGCTCGACTACCTCGCAGCGGCCAGGCTGCGGGACGAAAGCGTTCCGCATGTGATGTTCGTCGAGATCCTTCCGAACGTGCTGGGTCCGATCCTGGTGGAGTTCACCGTCCGGCTGGGCTACGCGATCTTCACGATCGCCACCCTGTCGTTCCTCGGCTTCGGGGTGCAGCTGCCCACGCCTGACTGGGGCGCCGATATCGCCATCAACTCCAATTACCTCGCCGCCGGCTACTGGTGGGAGACGCTTTTCCCGGCACTCGCGATCGCGTCGCTGGTCATCGCGATAAACCTCATCGGCGATTCGATCGAGGCGGTGCTCATCCAATGACGCTCCCAGCCTCACCCGAGCTGTCTGCGCCCGTCGAGCCGTCCACGACCCTCGAGGTGAGCCATCTCGATGTCGCCTATCGAGTGCGGGGAAAGGATCGACTGGCCCTTCGTGACGTCTCGTTCAGTATCGGGCGTCAGGAGTCGTTCGGCCTCGTCGGCGAGTCGGGTTGCGGCAAGTCCACCACCGCCCTTGCCGTCACCCGCTACCTCCCTCGCAACGGCCGCCTCAGCGCCGGCTCGGTCCTTGTCAACGGGCAGGACCCCGCCAAGATGGACAAACGCGCCCTTCGCAGGTTCCGCGCCCGCACGATCTCGATGGTGTACCAGGAGCCCGGCCGGGCCCTGAACCCGTCGATCCGAGTGGGGCGTCAGGTGGCCGAGGTGTACGAGGTCGGCGGCACCAAGAAGAACGAGGCCCTGGCACGAGCAGAGGAATTGCTCGGCATGGTTCAAATCGCGGATCCGGGACGCGTGCTGCGCTCCTACCCGCACCAGCTGTCGGGCGGGATGCTGCAGAGAATCATGATCGCCATGGCACTGGCATCTCAGCCCTCGCTGCTCATACTCGACGAGCCGACGACCGCGCTCGATGCCACGGTGGAGGCCGAGGTCCTCGATCTTGTGTCGTCGCTCCGCCAGAGGTTCCAGACCTCCGTGCTCTTCATCAGCCACAACCTGGCGGTGATCGCGAAGATGTGCGACCGGGTCGGGGTCATGTACGCCGGCGAGCTCGTCGAGCAGGGGCCGGCGCAGGAGATCTTCGACAATCCCCGGCACCCTTACACAGTAGGGCTACTGCGTTGCGTGCCTCGTGGCGGCCAACGCAAGGACCATGGTCGCCTCGACACCATCCCCGGCTTCCTTCCCGGGCCGGGCGAGGTGCAAGTCGGTTGCATCTTCGCAAAGCGCTGCGCTCTCGCGAGCCAGCGTTGCCTGGAAGAGACGCCACCGATGTACGACGCGGGAGCAGGGCGGACCTCTCGCTGCCACTATCACGAACAAGCGCCTGAGCTGCCAAGAGCGACGCCGGAGGACGTCACGCTGCGGAGCCCGGACCGGAGCGGTGAGCCGGTGATCCGCCTGCGGGGTGTGTCGAAGACTTTCCACACCCGTGGCGAGCACGTGCGCGCCGTCGTCGGGGTCGACCTCGACCTCAAAGCAGGCGAGACCCTGGGCCTAGTAGGCGAGTCCGGCTCCGGCAAGACGACTCTGGCACGGGTGCTGCTCGGCCTCAGCGTGCCTGACGAAGGTTCGATCATCGAGCTCGAAGGCTCGCCACTCGCTCCCGAATGCGCCAAGCGCGACCGTAGGCAGCTGCAGGCGATGCAGATCGTCTTCCAGAACCCGGACTCCGCGTTGAACCGACGCCACAGCGTGCGCCACATCATCACCAGGGCCCTCAAGAAGCTGGCGGGCCTGTCTGGCGAGGCCTGCGAACGACGACTTCTCGAGATCGTCCGCTCTGTGCGGATGGAGGAGCGCCACCTTCCCTTGCGTCCCTACCAGCTCTCCGGCGGGCTCAAACAGAGGGTGGCCATCGCCCGTGCTTTCGCGGGGGCTCCGCGGGTGCTCGTGTGTGACGAACCGACCTCGGCACTCGACGTCTCGGTGCAGGCGGCGATCCTCAATCTCCTCGCGGACCTGCAAAGCCGCGAGAGAGTCACCTATGTCTTCATCTCGCACGATCTGGGCGTCGTGCGCTACCTGTCCGACAGCATCGCGGTGCTTTATCTGGGCCGTGTGATGGAGTACGGGCCAGCGGAGACGGTCTTCTCCGGACCGCACCACCCCTACACCGAGTCGTTGCTCTCCGCGGTGCCGAGCCTTGACGGGTCGCCCCGCGAGAGGATCCGGCTCAAGGGCGAGATCCCGAGCGCCGCGCACTCACCGTCGGGCTGCGTGTTCCACACCCGCTGCCCGCGGCGCCTCGCGAACGGCTTGTGCGAGTCCACCGAACCTGGCCTCGTCGAGGTCGAGCCAGGTCACATGCTTCGCTGCCACATCCCCGTTGACGAGCTGAGGCGACTGCAGACGACCGAGGACGCCGATCTCAAAGCCGGTCAGCCGAAGATCTCGTAGGACCTCTCGAAGATCTTGTCCGTCAGGCTCGGAACCTCGTCGTAGACGGCAGCCATGCGCTGGTACAGACCGTGGTTGGCCTCGTTGGGAGCAAAGGCGGGCTCCCACGACACCATGTTCTCGATGGCTTGGTCCCACGAACCGTAAAGACCCTCGCCTACGGCGGCACATATTGCAGAGCCCAACCCTGCGGCATTGTTCATCTTGCTGCGAAACGCCGGGATCCCGAAGACGTCGGCGAAGATGTGCATGACCACGTCGGAATTGGATCCCCCACCCGAGACGACTACCTGGTTGTACTGCACCCCGGTCTCTTTGCCCATCGCGATGCCGCACCGGTGGATGGTCAGCGCAATTCCCTCGAGTATCGCCCGATAGACGTGGAAGCGATCGTGGCGCACGTCGAAGCCGAGGATCGTGCCCTTCTTGAACGGGGCCTCAGTCGGTGCGAGCCAGTCAAGGATCACCATTAGGCCCTTTGAGCCGGGCGGCACCTTCTCCGCCTCGAGGTCGAGATACCGTTCGACCCCCAAGCCCTGCCGCGCCGCTGCCGACCTCGCCTCCTCGCCGAGCAGGTCCCTCCACCAGCTGACCGTCCACATGCCACGGCGAATCCCGTGGCTCTCGTACAGGTACTGCCGCGGAACAGAGGCGAAGTTGGACCAGAAGCTCGCGGCGTCCAGCACGTTGCGCGTGCCCGTCGTCATGCTCGCCGTATAGGTGCCCAACGAGACCAGCAGCGTGTCCGAGGCGCGTAGCCCGCACCCGAGAGCCTCGACGGCCTTGTCGTTCGAAGTCGCGACGACAGGCAGTCCCTCCGGGATTCCGGTGTGACGAGAGGCCTCCGCTGTCACAGAGCCGAGCACATCGCCCGGCATGACCAACTCGAAGAGCATCTCACGCGGGATCTGGTACCCCGAGAAGCCCTCGTCGTCGCGCAACCACTCCCACCTGTCCGAGCTGAACGGCCACACACCCGCGTAATTCGCCGCGGTGTCCTTGAATTCACCGGTCATCCGGTGGCTGATGTAGCCGGACGATGTAGTGACATAGCGAACATCCGGATCGCTTGGCTCATAAGGCCGCGACACGCGCTCGTCCATCCAGCTCATCACTGGGTTGGCAAGCGTCCCATCGCCCTTGAGCAGGGCCCGGCAAAAGCGGATGGTGCACAGACCTACTCCCACAATTTCTGAGACGCTTCCCGGGAATGCCTCCATCGCACGACGGCTGGCCTCGCCGATGGAGAACCAGAGATCGTCGTCCGGGTGCTCGACGACGCCCGGCCGAGGCGTGTCGTTCGGCCGGAGGGCTTGACGCCCCTCGCACACTACGGTGCCGCGCTCGTCGAACACCGACACCTTGGTGCTCTGCGAGCCATTGTCTATGCCGATCAGGTAGTGCTTCACCATTACCTCCAAGGCCGCGGCCGCCATCTCAGGCCTTGAAAATCGTGCCCCTGTTCATGATCTCATTCGGGTCAAAGACGTCCTTGAGCTTGCGCAACAAGTAGTACGCACTTCCGTGCTCTTGTTCGGTCCAGTCGGTCCGGTACTTGCCAATGCCGTGATGATGGACCATCGAACCCCCGTGTTTCAGGGCCTCCTCCACAATGATCGCGTTCAGCGGAATGTGGTATTTGGTGATCTCCTGTTGCGGCTCGCAGTTGATGTTGTAGTCGTAGACAAAGTACAGGTTGGTGCCGGTCTGATAGCTGTGTGAGGAGTGCGCTCCCAGCATCGTGAGATCTGCCACGTAGGGGTATTCGGTGCGGATCCGATGCATCGCCGCCCTGTAGATCCGACCGATGTCGGACCAGTTGGCCGAGATCTCCGTCGTGTAGCCGAGATTGTGCTCGTCCAACATCCACTGCTGCTCGGCAATGATCTTGTCCATGCCCCAGTTCAAGCCGTTGAACCATTCCGCGATCCGGTCCGGGTCAACCTTCTCATGCGGGTAACCGGAGACCACGCGGTCGATCTCTGCGACTGTGGCCTCAACGATCGCCTTCGGACCCTCGCAGATGAAGATGAGGACACACTTGCCCTTGTCGAAATCTGCAAAATGCTGGTCCGCGTCTTCTTCGGAGTAGACCCGACACACCGACGGGCGGAAGCCGGCGGTCACGACCTCACGAATGACCGAGATCCCGTCATCCATGTTGTCGACCAGGAACCCGCGCTGCTGATTGTTCTCCGGCCTGTAGCGATAGAGCTTGACCGTCACCTCGGTGATGAAGCACAGAGCACCCTCATTGCCGATGATGATGTGCCTGATGTCGGGTCCAACGGCCCTGCGTGGGACGTTCTTGATCCGGCAAACCGTGCCGTCGGCGAAGACGGCCTCGAGTCCGACTATCATCTCCTCGATCCCGCCGTAAAGCGTCGACAACTGCCCAGTCGAGCGCGTTGCCGTAAGGCCGCCCATCTGGGCCAGGGGCTTGGACTGAGGTGAGTGGCCCGTCGTGAGTCCCTGTAAGCGGACGGCGTCTTCCAAGACCTCGAGTACGACACCGCACTGAGCCGTTGCCATCATGTTCTCAGGGTCGATCTGGACGATCTTGTTCATCGGCGAGCCGTCGAGCACGACCGTGTCCTCCACGATCGTCTCGAGCCCGCCCTCGGTCGAGGTCACACCGGTCCTGGGCACCACGTTGATCCGGTGGTCGTTCGCGAAGCGGAGCACCTTCGCCGCCTCGTCCGCGGACCTCACCGACACCACCGCGGCCGGGATGGGGCCCTCGTAGATACCGTGTACGGCCGTGTACTTCTTGAACCGGTCGACGCTGGAGGACTTCAGTTTCTCCGCGTCGACACACACCTGTCCCTGGCCGACCAGCTCGGCCAATCCTTGTTGGATGGCCTCGCGACTCAGGTCCGAACGAGATTGCACCATGAACCTATTCTCCTCTGTCGTGAGTTGTTCCCGGTGCCGTCACCGGACGAGGTAGCCGCCGTCGACAACAAGGACGTGACCATTCACATAGTCAGAGGCGCGACTGGCCAGAAAGACGGTGGCTCCCATAAGGTCGGCTACCTCACCCCACCTTCCCGCAGGGATGTGGTCGAGCACGCGCTGGCTCGCCTGCGGGTCTGACCGGGTGGCTTGTGTGATCGCCGTCGCGTAGTAACCCGGCGCGATCGCGTTCACCTGGACGTTGTACTGGGCGAGCTCGTCGCAGTACGCCTTCGTGAAGCCCGCAAGTCCGTGCTTGGTCGCGGCGTACGCCGGTGACCACTGGCCTCCCAGGAAGGAGAACAGGGAAGCGATATTGATGATCTTGCCGGAACGTTGCTCGATCATGAGTTTCGATGCCGCGTAGCTGAGCTCGAAAGCGGCCGTCAGGTTGAGGGCGATCATCGGATCCCACTGGGCACGATCGAACTGGTCGACTGCTGCGATGTTGCAGATCCCTGCCGAGTTCACGACGATGTCCACAGCGCCAAGGGTCGCGACACAGCGCTCGACGACCGCCTCCGGGGCACCGTCCCCGGTGATGTCTATGGTGAGGAGTTCGGCTCTTCGTCCCTCGGCCTCGATGAGCCGACGAGTCTCGCCGTCGTCGTCCATGACAGTGGGGATGAACACGTTCGCTCCCGCCTTGGCGAGGGCCAGTGCAAATGCCTGACCGAGGCCAGTGTTGCCCCCTGTCACGATGGCGGTCTTGCCCTTCAGCGAGAACAAGTCCATCGAGAACTCGCGAATGTCCATGCAGCTACCGCCTATTCCTTGACTCCGTGTTCTGTTGAAATTGCACGCCGGTCGGCTTGAAGCACGCGGACAGCGCGGCCGGCGGCTGCTCGCCTACATGGGTCCCCGATGCGGATCCTCGAGTCTTCGACCAGCTCGGCGATGACCTCCCGAGACCACTGCCCCGGGAAGTCGCCAGTGCAAGGTGGGACTCAGGCGGGCCTGAAGAACGGGTTGTACGGGGATTTTGCGGCGCTGATGAACTCGGGCGCCTTAGGTAATCCCTGTACAGCCTTGCGCAGCGCCTCCAACGTCGCCACCTGATTGTTGTGGTACACCTCGTCCTCGTCGTCGGCATTCGGGTTCACCCAGACCGCGGCGATCAACACGAGATTGTCAACGTCGTCGTTGTCGATCACGGACTCCTCGAGCGCCTGACCGACGCCTTGAGCAACCCCGGCCTGTGCAGGCCCCCACGTCATGTTGCCGTGAACGTCCCCGGCGATCGCCGCCTTGTTGACGAACAGCGTCGGCGGGACCGCAGGTATGCCGGGTTGGGCCACGGCGACAAACGGCGCGTGCCCTGCGCTCGGCGCAGCGAGCGCGGACGCCCATGCCGTGCCGACCGGCCCGTCCCGGCGCCCCAGAATGACGTTGATGTGAGCGGCATTCACGCCGTCTCCGACAAAGGATTCACCGATAAGCATCAACTGCCTCCTTCCCATGGCTTGAGCACGGCTCGTACGACCCGACCCTCGAGCATGGCTGCGAAGGCCTCGTTCACGCCCTCGAGCGGATACCGCTCGGTGATGAAGCGGTCAAGCGGAAATTTGTTCTCCGCATACAGACGCATGATCAAAGGCATGTCAAGGGCGGGACGCGCGGAGCCGTAGAACGTCCCAGTAACGATCTTCTCGGAACGGACGAGCACGTTCCCGGCAAAAGAAACCTTTTCGCCGTCGGCCGGAACTCCGACCAATACGACCATCCCGCCAGGGCGTATCGCGTCGAAGGCGATCGTGGCTAGAAACGGCAGGCCGGCAGCCTCGAAGGCATAGTCGGCTCCCCCGGCGCACTTCTCGCGTAGTTGCTCGACGAGGTCGGCTTCCTTGCCGTCGAGGGTCTCCGTGGCGCCGAGCTCCGCGGCCAGTGCGCGCTTTGAGGCAACCGGATCGACGACGATGACGGTACCGGCACCGGCGGATCGCGCGGCCATCAGGGCCGACAGTCCCACGCCTCCAGCGCCGAAAATTATGACCGATGACCCGGGCGCGACCTTCGCCTTGTTGAACACGGCCCCCACCCCGGTCGTCACCGCGCAACCGACGAGACAGGCGGCCTCGAGATCGGCGTCCTCGGCCAGGCGCACGCAGGACTTCTCGTCGACCACCGCGTGGCGGGCGAAGGTGGACAGGTACGAGTAGTGATAGAGCGGCGAACCGTGCCTCGACAGACGGATCTCGCCACTGGGCAGGGCACCTCGGCCCATCTCGCTTGTGGCGTTGGCACACAGCGAGAGGTCGCCTCTAAGACAGGCAGGGCAGATGCCACAAGTCGGAAGCCACGAAAGCACGACCTTGTCACCGGCTGATACTCGTGTTACGGCCGAACCGACGCCCTCCACGACACCAGCACCCTCGTGGCCCAGCACGGCCGGAGTCGGCGTTGCCGAGGCGCCCGTCGCTGCGTTCCAGTCGCTGTGACACACACCGCTCGCCTCTATGCGAACGAGCACCTCGGTGGGCCCTGGTGCTGCCAGCTGCACCGTCTCGACGACGAAGTCCTTCCCCGGCGCCTCGAGTACAGCCGCGAGTGTGTCGATACCGGCGCTCACCTGGCGCACCTCCGTGAAGTCTCACCGGTTGGATGACTATCCACTCGGTCTTGATCGGAGTGTAACCAGCGATCGCTGGGCCGGTCGAATCCGCACTGTTTCTGGCAGTCACTTGACAGTTTCGGCGCCTGTCCGGCGGCGAGAGCCCCGGGGCGCGGCTCGGATCAGGATCAGCCAGGCCGCTCCGGCACTGTCACGACCGGGCCTGGGCAGGTATCGGATCAGGGCACGAAGTCTCCGCACCGAGCTGGCGGGAGAGCTCCTCGCACCCCGCGACCAGCTCACGGGCGAGCTCGCGCCGGTACGACGGCTTGAGGGAGGGTTCGGGTACACAGACGGTCATCGCAGCCACGATGCGGCCGTCGTGGCCACGAACCGGTGCGGCGAGGCACGTCAGATTCTCCGATGCCTCTTGGCACACTTCGGCCCAGCCGCGACGCCGAACCTTGGCGAGCTGACGGTCCAGCTCCGCGACAGAAGTCACCGTCTTCGGCGTCAGTCGCCGCATCTCCAAGTGGCGGTACGAGTCGGCGAGCGACATACCGGAGAACGCGAGCAGCGCCTTGCCGGCCGCGGTTGCGTGGGCCGGGAGCCGGCGGCCGACCTCGGTGGCCAGCCTGACGGGACGCTGTGAGTCCAGGAATGCCACGAATACGACATCGGGCCAGTCAAGAACTGCCAACTGCATCGTCTCGTCGACGCGGGCCACGATGGGTGCCGCCACGATCCGGAACTCGTCGATGAGGTTGACTGCCCGCAGGAAGGTGGAACCCCACGTGATGACTTTGGGCCCCATCCGGTAGCCGCCCCGTTGCCCGGGCTTCTGCAAGAGGTCGCCCTCGACAAGAGTGTTGAGAATCCGGTGCACCGAGCTTCGTGGCTCGTCGAGAGCCCGCGTCAGCTCATCGAGCGTCGCGTGGCCCTGAAGGTTGGTCAGGGCGTCGAGAGCTCGGATGGCGGTCACGACAGCGGGCGCGGTAGACGACGAGCGAATATCGAGCTTTTCCACTGGTGCCTCCAATGCTCGCAGCTCCAAAAAGGGCGCACGGATAACTAGCGAGAGCCAACACGCCGACGCACGCCGCTACGCTGTGGCGCACATTGGTCTGGCTGAGTATGGTACCAGAAGCAGTTAGCTGAACGTCTGTCCAGTATCTGAGACAACACTCGCACGTGCGAGGGACGACAAAGGGGGTTGACGAATGGACGTCAACGACAACGGCAAGGAAGTCAATCACGAACGGCTCGACAAGCTGCGGCGTGGCCATGGCCCGATCCAAGAGCACGTTATTGATGAGTTCGTCGCCGGAAACATTTCCCGGAGAGACTTCCTGAAGAAGGGCACAGCATTCGGCCTTTCACTGCCACTCCTCGGTGGCATCCTCGAGGCCAAAGGCCTCCCAGCCCTGAAGCCGTCGCCGTCCGCAACTCGACACGCGCGGGCTGGTTCGGGCGCGCCGATCCGAGCGGGCATCATCGTGCCCGCAGGCGCCATCAACCCGCTCACGATCGCAGACGAAGGTGGCCTCGAGCTCCTCGGCAACGTCGGCGAGTTCCTCGTGGAGGCTGACCAGGCGCTCGGCTACAAGCCATGGATCGCCACGAGTTGGACCCCGAACGCCAAGGCGACCGTGTGGACCTTCAAGATCCGCCAAGGTGTCAAGTTCAACGACGGCACGCCGATGACTGTCGACGATGTCGCCTACAGCTTCAAGACCCAGTGCAACCCGAAGAGCGGCGGGAGTGCCCTCTCGGTGTTCTCCGGGCTCCTCTCGCCCGATGGCGTCGTGAAGGTCGACGCCGAGACGATCGCCTTCCACCTCGAGACCGCCGACGGAGCCTTCCTCGATGCGGTCTCGTGCGACAACTACAACATGATCATTGTCCCGAACGGTTTCGACTACTCCAAGTACCCCAAGCAGTGGGTCGGGACAGGGCATTTCAAGATGTCCAGCTACACACCGAACGTGGGAGCGACGTTCGTCCCCAACCCGTACTACTGGGGGACGCCTGCTATTCCAAGCGAGGTGCAGTGGACCTTCTACGCGTCCGAGGAACCGATGTCGAACGCGCTCGTGGCGAACGAGATCGACTGCCTTGACCAGTTCTTCGTGTCAACAAGCCCACAGCTGGTGACCGGCGCGTACAACATCATCAGGCTAAAGGCATCAGGGCACCGCGAGCTCTCGTTGCGTTGCGACACCGGTCCGTTCAAGTCCAACCTGGTCCGTCAGGCGCTCGCACTCACGATCAACCGTCCCCAACTTGTGAACTCCCTCTTCAGGGGCTACGCCGATATCGGAAACGACAGCCCGTTCGCTCCTGTCTTCCCGGCATCTGTGGGCGCGCCTGCTGTCCCCCAGCGCGTGCAGAACATCAAGATGGCCAAGGAGCTGCTGAAGCGAGCCGGCTACGCCAGGGGCTTCAGCACGCCGCTGCTCACCGAGCAACGACAGGAGATGCCCGAGCTCGCACAGTTCATCAAGACCTGGGCCAAGGAGATCGGGGTAGACATCAACCTCACGATCGAGCAACCAAACAAGTACTACGGCTCCGGCGTCTACGGAACCTCGGACTGGCTCGACGGCGAGATGAGCATGGTCGACTACGGCGCCCGGTCGACGCCGAACTTGTTCCTCAACGCACCTTTGATGACCTACGACAAGGCAACTGGGACAGGTGCCTGGAACGCGGCGCGCTTCAACAACGCCGCCTACGACAAGCTCGCCCAGGAATACGTCGCTGCGACCGACATATCCAGCCAGCGGAGCGCCGCCAAACAGATCGAGACCCTGCTCCTGGAGCAGACGCCGATCATCTACCCATACTTCTACAACTACCTGAGCGCTACTCAGAAGAACGTGAAGGGCGTCTACCCGACGGCCCTCAGCCAGTTCTTCCTGTGGAACGCATCGAAGTCCTGAGCTGACTTGACCTAGGACACGATCCCCACGCGGGACGGCGCGGCAGTGCGCCGGATCCGCGTGGGGATTTGTCTTGTCCGCCCTCGTCCGCCACTCGCCGCGGACAAGTCCCACCGCAGGGCGCCTTGAGATACGTGACAAACCAGAACGGTTTCGGTCCTGTCGACTGCAAGGTGACTCCACCTCAGGCTCGGCGCCACGACCGGAGCGCCGGAGGCAGACAGTCAGTCGCTATAGACGGTCTTTATGTTCGTGAACTCCCGAAGGCCGGCTGGGGACAGCTCGCGCCCGTAGCCCGAACGCTTGACACCTCCGAACGGCAGGTCGAAGTAGGAGATCGTCATGGCGTTGACATAGACCATGCCAGCCTCGAGCTCGTCGGCGAAGCGCTTCTGCTCGGCGGAGTCCTCTGTCCACACACTCGAGCTGAGGCCGAAGCTGGTGTCGTTCGCGAGCTCGATCGCCTCGTCGATACCGGAGGCCCTGAAGAACGACGCCACAGGTCCGAAAACTTCTTCACGATAGACACGCATGTCCGGTGTAAGCCCTGTGAGCGCGGTCGGCTGGACGAACCAACCCGGACCGTCGATCATCCCGCCCCCGCAGATCGCCTTGGCGCCCTTGGAAAGGGCGTCGGCAACCTGCTCGTTGACCTCGTCGCGCCCTTGCACGGTGGCCAGCGGACCGACCTGAGTCGCCTCGTCGAGGGGATCGCCAACGACGAGCTTGGCCATCGCCTCGGCGTAACGCTCCTCGTACTCGTCTGCGATCGCCTCGTGGATGATGAAGCGCTTCGCAGCGATGCAACTCTGGCCGTTGTTCTGGACACGCGCCCACACGCCGGTCTCGACCGCACGTCCGATGTCGGCGGATGGCATCACGATGAACGGGTCCGCACCGCCGAGCTCGAGCACGGTCTTCTTCACGACGTTTCCTGCGATCGAAGCCACCGAGCGCCCGGCGCCTTCGCTGCCTGTCACGGTGGCGGCGACAACACGGTCGTCCTCCAAGACCGCCTTGACCCGGTCCCCACCGACGAGCAGAGTCTGGAACACACCTTCGGGGAATCCGGCGCGTAGTGCCGCGTCCTCGATGTTGAGGGCGGTTTGGGGAACGTTCGAGGCGTGCTTCAAGAGCGCGACGTTGCCGATCATGAATGTCGGTGCAGCGAACCTGATGACCTGCCAGAGCGGGAAGTTCCACGGCATCACAGCCAGCACCGGACCGATCGGCTGGTACTTGATGTACGAGCCCTTCTTCGCGGACGTGCCAGCTATGGGTTCGTCGGCGAGCATGGCAGCGCCGTGCTCTGCGTAGTAGCGCAGCACACCAACGCACTTGATCACTTCGTTGCGGGCCTGGACGACGGGCTTTCCCATCTCGAGAGTCATGGTCTCGGCGATGGCGAGCTGGTCCTTCTCGATCACCTCGGCCATCGCGCGCATGAGCTCGGCGCGCTCTTCGTAGCTCGTGCGACGGTAGGAGAAAAACGCGCTTTCTGCCAGGGAGAGCCTCCGCTCGATCTCCGTCTTGTCATGGGGCTCGAAGGTCTTCAGGGTCTCGCCCGTCGCCGGGTACACAGATGAAATGGCCATGGCAACTTTGTACACGCTGTGGTTCGAGCTGCCAAGCTGGGCCATCGCGCGGGCGCGGACTCGGGCGCAATGCCGGATGCGGTGCAGAGAGCATTGTTCCACGACGCCGAAAGGCAACGCTCAAGTCAACAACTGCTCGGGCCTGTCTCGAAAGCTCGGCTCCCGCGCTGCTCGCCGACTGAAACAAGACCCGGATCGAGCTCGTGAGGAACTCCTCGCTCGCGAAGACGAGATCGGCATGTGTGATGGGATCGTCCGAAACCTCGAAGCCTTCGGCGGCCGCCGACAGAATTACCGCCTCACGGGTTGTCCCCACTCGGGCTCTCGTCCATCGCGAGCGGCACTCCAAGGACCCGAGCCGAGGACGCGACGCGTACTGACTCGCTACGCTCGGCGGTCATGGCATTCGACACCCGTGGTTGGCTCGACCGCTACGCAGCGGAGTTGGGCCTGACACCGATCACAGACGAGGACATAGAGATGCTCCTCGCGCTCGCCGGAGTTGCCGCTCACGCATCGGAGCGTAAGGCGGCTCCGGTCACCTGCTACCTCGCAGCGCGCTCAGGTGCGCCGATAGCCGAGGCTTTCGCCACGGCTCAGCGTCTCGCGGACGAGCTCGCGGAGCCGGGAGATCAGCACGGCACGGATTGAACCTCACCAGCGGGACACGGCCTCGACCCGCACCTGAGGGACACTGCCGCTCTTGAATCGCAACGTTGGGATCGTCCTGGTCGGAGGGCGTTCGTCGCGGATGGGCTCTTCCAAGCCGGCCCTGGAATGGCACGGCTCAACGCTCGTGAGGCGCGTCGCGGGGATCGTGGCACGAGGTGTCGGCGGTCCGGTCGTGCTGGTGCGTTCACCGGGCCAATCGCTTCCCTTGCTTCCCGCCGACTTCGAGATCCTCGAGGACCTCGAGGAGGGTCGCGGTCCGCTAGGTGGTCTCAGCGCAGCGCTGGAGGCGCTCGCCGGCCGCGGCGAGATCGCGTACGTGTCGTCCACCGACGTTCCTTTTCTGCATCCGTCCTTCGTCCGTCGAGTTCTTGGTGAGCTCGGCTCCGAGCTCGACGCTTGCGTTCCATTCGTGCGGGGACTTCGCCATCCACTCGCGGCCGCTTATCGGGTCGGTTTGGCACCGCTGGTGAAGCGTCTGGTGACTTCCGACCAGCTTCGGGTGTCGGCCCTGTTCGACGACTGCCGCTGGAGGCAGCTCGACGAATCAGATCTCCTCGCCGACGCCGACCTGGCACGCCTCGATCCGGGGCTCGAGTCGGTCACGAACCTGAACGACCAGTACGACTACCAAGCGGCCAGGGACCGCCTCCCTCCCGCGATTCAGGTTCAGTGGCTCAGCGGAGGGCCCGGTTCGAGACTCCCGGCTCAATCGGGCACCCCGGCCGACGCCGGCGGTGCTGCGCGGGTCACGATCCGGGCAGCGACGCTCGGAGCCGCCGCCGAGGCGTTCGACGTGGTGCTCGGCTCCAACATCGTTGCGGCCCTGAACGGAGAACCGGTGCGTCAGGATCCTGAGGAACCCCTCGTCGAAGGGGACGTGGTGGTCTTCGCAACCGAGGCGGGAGGCTGATGACCACAGTCGCAGAGGCGCTGGAGCTCTGGTATTGCGCGTGCGCGGACAGCTCGTGCCCGGACCGTGCCGCGACATTGGTTCTTCCTCTGTCTCGAGCAGTGGGCAGAGTCACGGCACAAACCGTGTGGGCGCTCCGGTCGTCGCCGCCTTTCGACGCCTCTGTCGGCCACGACCGGTGCCGGCGATGCCTCACCTGTTCTGCCTGCTCCGAAGTTTTTCGAGGTGATCGACGCCGGGGACCCTCTGCCCTCGCTCGTGCCGCGCGACTGCTGATACCTGCGGGAACAGAAGACCACGAAGCAGATGCGCAAGTGGAGGTCCAGTTCTGAGGAAGGTCCGCGAGCTCGAGAACACCGCCGTGGTGGTCGGCTCGGACGATATCGCGCTCGACCTGGCTACCTCTGGCCCGCACAGTTCCAATCCGCGCCGACACTTCCGCTCACACGGGCAGGCCCGCTGGGCGGTCTTGCGGTGCTGCGGGACGGGCTCTCACATCGCCGGGACGAAGTTGGTCGACCCCGAGACCGGCGAGTTCAGCCTTTCTTACCGTGATCAGGTGCTTCCCGGACGCGACATCGCCGTCGTGCGGCTCGTCGTCCGAGAGCAGGGCCTCCTCGTCGCGCCCGGCAATCCGCTCGGCGTGCACGCCATCGCGGACCTGGCGTACGGAGCCCGGTACGTGGACCGCCGGGCGGGATCGGTCACACGCGCTCTTTTCGACCGAGCGCTCAGGCGTCGCAGCCACGTCGATCTTCGGCTACGAACGGCAGGAACCGACGCACCTGGCCGTCGCCGCCTCGGTTGCCTCGGGGCGCTTCGACTGCG
Organism: Acidimicrobiaceae bacterium; assembly: GCA_003140595.1. Classification (GTDB taxonomy): domain Bacteria; phylum Actinomycetota; class Acidimicrobiia; order Acidimicrobiales; family Bog-793; genus Fen-455. The sequence goes on from PLKG01000128.1 coordinate 55,065, forward strand.
GCCTCGGAATCCTCGCTGCCGCTCCAGCGTTCGGGCTCGACCTCGGCCCGTTGAAGAGCGAACCGTTCGATCTCGTNNCGTTGCTGGGACCATCATGGGATCTGCTGTCCTCGGACCGTTTCCAGGCTTCGGTGCGCGCTCTCGCCGGCCAGGACACCTCCGAGACGGGCGGGCGGATTCTCTGACGGATTTCAGAATGTCTGGGCCCGTCCTTGGTCACTTGGCCCAGGCGCCTCATTTCCCGCTCGAGTGCGAGGCGGGTACCGAGGGGGGCGAGACGTAGCCGGCGAGCTGGCCGCCGTTGCCGGTGATATCCGAATTGTACTGGTCGGTGCCATCCTCGACGACGCTGAACCCGGTCCGTTCGCCATCGCCGTTCACGACATCTGGACCCCTCGCCCCAGGTGAGTAACCGGTGACGACTGCCACGTGCTGAGCCAGCATTGCCTGTAGATCGAGCCCGTAAACGGCGACGTCCCCAGGTTGTGGCACGTAGCCGGAGCCGACCGGGTGCCAGGTGTGGTGCGCGACTGCCCATAGGTAAAAGCTCACCGACGCCGCGTTCAGGTCGTCCGGGCCGAGGCTGTAGACGAACCGGACGCCGGCCCTGTGCCAGACCCACGCGGCAAAGTCAGCACACCACTGCTCGTCTCGGTTCGAGTTGGGACAGTCGAGGCTCCCGGCATGCCAGTAGGCGCTGAAGCGGTTGCAGTAGGTATCGGGAGGATCGGTCTTGTAGCCGAGCTGGCTCTCGGCGAGTGCGACGATCCGGGCGCGTTGCGGCGACAGCTTCGGCCCCGAGCTGCCACCGAACAGAACTGCCGGCACGACGATCGAGACGATTACGGCTACGGCGAGCGCGAGGCGCCTGTTTCGGACCGTGGCTCTGCGAGCCCGGCGTCTTGCGGCCGTGGCACGACGATCACTTCGCCGAGCCGGCGAGCTCTTTGGAGGGGACAGCCCGGGTCGGTCCCGCCGGGCCGTTGGCCACGGCAGGTCGGAGATGGCCGGCACACCTCAACTCTTACGCGGTGAACCTCTCGGTGGGTGTCACCTTGGAAGTGGGCCCTCGGGAGCGTCCCGGGGAGGGAACGACATCTGCGGTCTTGAGACCAGCCAGCGTGGCCGGCTTTCACCCTCGTGTCCGGCTCTTGAACATAGGGCTTACACCCGAGGACCCGACAACACGCTACGACTGTGGCGTTCTAAACGAAAGGGCTTCGTCCCCGAGGCTTTGGACCGCCAGATCTCGGGATGGCTCGCCCCCGGAGGTCAGCTCAGAACCAGTGGAAGTAGGGGTGGCCGAAACGCCAAATGATGACTTCGACCTTGCCGACGATGTAGGAGGAGGACAAGGTTCCCCAGGATCGGCTGTCAAGCGAGTTGCCCCGGCAGTCACCCATCATGAAATAGTGGTGGGGCGCGATCCTCGTCGTCGCGATGTTCTCGGCGGCCTCGATGCACGACCCGGTGAGGATCGGCAGCCATGGCTCCTTGAGGGGCTTCCCGTTGATGAGCACCGTGCCCCGGACTGAGGAGATGGTCTCTCCGGGCAGCCCGATGACCCGCTTCACGAGGTCGGCGTCCGCGGTGTCTGTGTCGGCGGGTGGACGACGAAACACGATGATGTCGCCCCGACGAATCGTGTAGCCGATCTTCAAGACGATTATCCGGTCACCAATCTGCAGGGTCGGCAACATCGAGCCGGTTGGCACGTAGAACGACTGAACCACGAATGCCCGTAGCCCTCCGGCGACGAGCACGGCGATCACGACGACCGCCGCCCACTCGATGACCTGACGTCGCCAGGCCGGCTTTCGCACGGACGCGGTGGTGGTCGCTGGTGGCGCGGGCGCGCGCGCCTCGTTCGAATCGATCACTGTCTGCGCAGCTTAAGCCGCCTGGACCACAACCTCTCTGGCAGGACGTCGATACTCTCCTCGACCTGGTCCTGGCTGGCGCCTACCTGGAGTTCTGCTGACCCAGAAGTCGGCCTGCGCGGACGACGGCCGCGACGAGGTCGACCCCGGGCCTATAGGCGAGATGGGCGGCAGTCGGCGCGTCCAGCACGACCAGGTCGCCGCGAAACCCTGGAGCGAGCGCGCCGATGTCGTCACGTCGAAGAGCGCGTGCGCCGCCCGCGGTGGCGGCGAACAGCGCCTCGTCCGGCGTCATGTTCATCTCCCTGACGGCCAGGGCGATCACGAACGGCATGCTCGTCGTGTAGCTGGTCCCGGGATTGCAATCGGTCGCGAGCGCGACCGAGACACCGGCCTCGAGCAGGCGCCGTGCGTCCGGGTACGGCGAACGCGTGCAGAACTCGGCCCCAGGGAGAAGGGTCGCAACCGTGTCTGAGCCGGCCAGGGCATCGACGTCCGCCGCGTCGAGATGAGTGCAGTGGTCCGCCGAGGCAGCGCCCATCTCGACAGCGAGCTGGACGCCGGGACCGCGAGACAACTGGTTCGCGTGCACTCGAAGGCCGAGGCCGTGGGCGAGCCCCGCGTGCAGGATCTCCCGAGCCGCATCAAGACCGAAGGCGCCGCGCTCACAAAAGACGTCGCACCACCGGGCCTTCGGCGCACAGGCGTCAAGCATCGGTCCGGTCACGAGCGCGACGTATTCCTGCTCCTTGCCCCGGAATTCCGGCGCCACCACGTGCGCGCCGAGAAAGGTGACCTCTTCAGAGATCGCCTCGGCAACCTCTAGACATCGCGACTCATCAGAAACCGTCAGGCCATAACCCGACTTGGTCTCGAGTGTTGTCGTGCCCTGGGCCTCGGCCTCGCGCTTGAGCCTGGTCGCCACGTCTGTGAGCTCGATCAACGAGGCCGACCGCGTGGCGGCGACAGTGGCAAATATCCCTCCCGCGTCGTATCGCCTACCTGCCATTCTCGCCGTGAACTCCTCGACCCGGTCGCCGGCGAAGACGAGGTGGGTGTGGGAGTCCACGAATCCGGGAACCACGCACCGCCCAGCGGCCTCCAGCACCTCGTCGGTGGCCTGCGAGGTCCCGGTGCTTCCTATCCAAGCCACAGTGCCGTTCTCAATGACAACGTCGACGTCGCGCATCACCCCGAGCTGTCCCTGACCGAGCTCGGGGCGATTCGTCACGAGCAGCCCGATGTCACGGACAACCAGTGATCCGACAGGAGGCCTCACAGCGCTGCCTCGAGGTCCCGCCGCCTGACGAGCGCTTCACTCATCGCCCGGCTGAGGCCCCAACAGCCTCAACAGAGCCGAGTGGATGCGCCCGTTGGTCGCGAGGCCCGATCCGCCGTCGAACCCCGGCGCACCTTGCCAGTCGGTGAAGCACCCGCCTGCCTCCGAGATGATCACGGGCATCGGAGCGATGTCGTAGGGCTTGGCCCAGGAATCGGCCATCGCGTCCATCCTCCCGGTCGCGACAAGCGCGTAGCCGTAGCCATCGCCCCAGGTGCGCAGCTCGATGCCGGCTCGTCTCACGCCGAGCAGCGCCGTCTCGTCCCATTCGCCGAAGCTGCTCGTGGTGAGGTAGCTCCCGGCCAGCTCCCCGCGCTCGCTCACCTTTGCAGGCACACCGTTGCAATAACAGCCGAGCCCTCTTGCCGCATAGATCGTCTCGCCGAGAGCGGGCACGTTGATCACACCGACGGCGCTTCCGTACTCGTCCTCCAGCGCGAGCAGGTTCGAGAACAGACCTACTCCGTGGGTGAAGGCAAGTGTCCCGTCGATCGGGTCGACGATCCATCGCCTGCCGGTCTCGCTGGGCTTCTCGTCCTCTTCCTCCCCGAGGATCCCGTCGCCGGGGTGATGAAACGCGAGCTCGTCGCGGATGAGGCGCTCAGCTTGCCGGTCCGCTTGGGTCACAGGCGAGCCGTCACTCTTGAGCTCAATGGTGAGCGCGTTCGATCTGAAGTAGCCGAGCGTGAGCTCACCGGCCCGGCGGGCCAGCTCGACGGCCTCCTTCAGCAGCTCGGCGAGGGGATCGGTCGTCAGCTCAGTCAGTTTCGCGAATTCGTCCATAAGGCGCTGCCTCCTGCGGCCGACGGTAGGGCTCCGCGGCCGGCGTCGCAAGAAGCGCTCAAGGACCAACTGGGGGCGTCGATACTCCGAAGATGAACAGGACTCGTCGGTCGCGCCCGCACCTCCATCTCGGACACGTTGCCAGCCTCGCCTGCCTCCTCCTGCTCCTCGCGGGCGCTCCTGTCGCAGCTGGGGCGCCCCGCGTGTCGGCGATCCCGCGGACGACAGCACCAAAGGGCCCCCCGGTGCCGGGTGCACCGAAGTGCCAGATGTTCCCTGCAGACAACGTCTGGAACACCGACATCTCCAAACTTCCCGTCAACAAGCACAGCGCCACCTGGACGGCGCACATGGGCGCCTCGACCACAAACCTCCATCCGGACTTCGGCCCAGATGAGGGCGGCTATCCGTACGGGATCCCCTGGACGGTCATCAACCCAAAGACTCAGGCCTTCATCCACTTGCGTTTCGACTACGCGGACGAGAGCGACCGGGGACCCTACCCGTTCGGCCCGAAGACTCCCATCGAAGGCGGCCTGAACGCCTCGGGAGACCGCCACGCCCTCATGGTCGATCCTGCGACATGCGTCCTGTACGAGCTGTACGACGCGCACTACGTTTCGGCGACCGCCTCGACTGCAGGCTCAGGCGCCATCTGGAGCCTGAACTCGAACGCCCTCCGGCCGGCAACCTGGACATCGGCCGACGCGGCAGGCCTGCCGATCCTGCCGGGCCTCCTCTTGTACCAGGAAGTGCTCTCAGGCAAGGTCGGCCACGCGATCCGCTTCACGGCCGAGTGCACAGACGAGTCCTTTGTCTGGCCGGCGCGTCACGAGGCCGGATCCTGCGGTGGCGATTATCCCCCTATGGGAGCACGGTTTCGCTTGAGTGCAAGCTTCAGTGCTTCTGAGATCTGCAAGGCGGGGACGCCGTACTGCGCTCAACTGGGCGTGATCATCACAGCGATGCAGCACTACGGCCTGATGCTCGCCGACAACGGCAGCAACTGGTACTTCCAGGGAAGTGCCTTCCCGCAGTGGCCGATCACCCTCATAGACATGATGAAACAGATCCCGGCGAGAGACTTCGTTGCGGTCGATGAGTCGTGTCTCGAGCTCAGCGCCAATTCGGCTCAAGCCTCGACTGCCCGCTGCCCGAGGGGATGACCGCGGCGCGTTCAGAGGAAGGCGCGGCCGGCACGGGACTACTGGCTGGCAGCGTCCCGCTCGCGGCGCACGGCCGCATAGCGGTGGAGGACAAAAACGGCGATGACGACGACTGCGACGGCAACGAGCACGTAGCCCGCAGCGCTGAAGCCCTTGGTGATCTTGTTCCACTCCGAGCCGAGTTCGTAGCCGACAAGGGCGATCGCCGTGCACCAGATGGCACTTCCGGCGAACGTTGCGGCCCCGAAACGCACGAGACTCATCTCCGCGATCCCGGCGGGAATAGAGATGAAGGTGCGGACCACTGGCAGGATCCGACCGAAGAACACGGCCGGTTCACCTCGCCTGCGAAACCAACGCTCGGTCTTGTCGAGGTCGGATTTGGTGAGCAGAACGTAACGACCGAGCTTCTCGACCAGGGGTCGACCTCCGAAGCGACCGATCGACCAGCCCACGAACGAGCCGAGGAACTCTCCCAAGACGGCGAGGACGATCACGACCGCGATGTCGAACCTGCCGGTCGAGGCCAGATAACCGGCATAGCCGAGCGTGACCTCGGATGGGATGGGAACACACGCCGCTTCGGCGAAGGTCAACAGCAGGAGAGCGACGTAGCCCCAGGACGAGAGGAGATGTTGCACGACGTAATCTTTCCATCGAAGACGGCCCTGGGTGCCATCGGCATCTCGAGGCCAGCCCTAGAATGTTCGCATAGTGCCGCCGACTCGAGCCACGACGCCCGACGGCGTTGTTCTCGCCCTGCACGATCTCGGGGGCGAAGGCCAACCCGCACTCCTCGTCCACGCGACAGGCTTCCACGGCCGGGTCCTCAGCCCGCTTGCTCGCAGACTTGGGCTAGCTTTCCACTGCCTGGCGCTCGACCTCCGCGGGCACGGCAGGTCCGAGGTGGCACCAGACCTGGACTTCGACTGGGTCGGTTTTGGGACTGACGTCCTGACCGCTGTCGACGCTTTCGGTCTCGAGGGCGCAGTGGGCATCGGGCACTCCTGCGGGGGCGCAGCGCTCCTGCTCGCCGAGGAGGCACGGCCCGGCGCCTTCTCGACCCTCTACTGTTTCGAGCCCGTCGTGTTCCCGGCCGACTATCTGCCGATGCCGAACCCCTCCGAGCAGCTTGCACGAGGTGCCCGCCTCCGGCGTGAGATCTTCGCCTCCCGACAGGAGGCTCATGCCAATTACGCCTCGAAACCGCCGCTCAACGTTCTTGACCCTGAGGTTCTCGCCGCCTATGTCGAGTTCGGATTCGAGGACCTGGCCGACGGCACCGTTCGGCTCCTATGCAGGGGTGAGAACGAGGCACGCATATACGAAAGCGGCCTGCGCCATCCAGCCTTCTCGCGCCTCGCCCGTGTCGACTGCCCGGTGGTTGTTGCCTGCGGCTCTCTGAGCGACGGCTTCAACCCGGCCTCCATGGAGCATCTGGTGGGGAACCTCGCGAAAGCAAGCCTCGAAGTCCTCCCGGAACTCGGGCATTTTGGGCCGCTCGAGCAGCCGGCTGTCGTCGCCGACTCGGTGATCCGGGCCCTTGAGCCACCCTCGGCGTAGCCTGGCCTCAATGACTTCCCCGGTCACCGACCTAGCCGTTCCGAGCACCCTGTCTCCTTCGAAGATCACGGCCTTCACGAGCTGCCCGCTGGCGTTCCGTTTCTCGGTTGTGGAGCACCTGCCGGAACCACCGTCGGCGGCCGCCTTGAAAGGCACGCTCGTCCACCGGGCACTCGAGCTGCTCTTCACCGAGTACCCGCCGGGCTCGCGGAGCAGAGATGCGGCTCAGAAGGCCCTGGATGGCGCCTGGCAGGAACTGCAGGGTGTCGAAGAGCTCGATGGGCTCGGGCTCGACGACGCTGAGAGGATCGCTTTTCTCGTCGATTCGCGTGTGCTCGTGGACCGATACCTGGAGCTGGAGGACCCGGACACTGTCCGCGCTATCGGGCTCGAGCTGAACCTGAGCACCGAACTCAACGGCGTCACAGTCCGCGGCATCATCGATCGCCTGGACGAACTGGACGACGGCAGCCTGGCGGTCGTCGACTACAAGACCGGGCGCGCGCCACGCGCCGAGCAGTCCAGGTCACGGCTCAGCGGGGTCCATCTGTACGCCCTCATGTGCGAAGCCGAGCTGGGGAGACGACCGTCGGTCGTTCGCCTTCTCTACCTCCGCGACAGGATCGTCATCTCCGCAGCGCCGACTGACCAGGCGATGCGTGGCACGCGCCAACGAGCTCTCGGCGTCTGGTCGGCGATCGAGCGGGCGTGCAAAGAGGGCGATTTCCGGCCCAACCCGTCAAACCTGTGCCGCTTCTGCGCCTTCCAGGAATTCTGCCCCTCTTTCGGGGGTGTCCCCTCGCTGGCCGCCGCGGCGCTGGGCGACTCCGCCGTGTCGACAGCCCGGTCATCGGAACCCGACGCTTCGGCGCCCGAGCCCACAGCTGTCGGACCGAGGTGCCTGTCGGCTTGATCCGTTCGCTCGTCAAGGCGCTCGATACTCGAGTCGAGAAGGTCTTCGCTCCCTTGCGCGGCAACCCGATCGCGGACCGCATCTTCTACACCGCGACCGCGCTCGGCGACTTCGGGCTGCTCTGGCTCGTGCTCGGTCTCTTGCGGATCCTTCGCGGCCGTCCCGGTGACACCCGCGCGGGACTGCGCGCCATCATCGCCACTGGGATCGAGTCCGTCCTCGTCAACGTCGGGGTGAAGTCCCTGTTCAAAAGGCGGCGTCCCAGGCCGATGGAGGCTCATCCGCTGCCATTCCGACAGCCGATCACATCGAGCTTTCCGAGTGGCCACGCCACTGCTGCCTTCTGTGCCGCGACACTGCTCGCCGAGGGAGAAGAACGCGTGCCCGTCTTCTACGCGCTCGCGACGGTCGTGGCACTCAGCCGGGTCCACACCAAGATCCATCACGCATCCGACGTCGTCGGAGGCATCACCATCGGTCTGATGCTCGGTCGGGTGGGCAGACGGATCGTCCCTCTCAACATGCCCCCTGGCCGGCGGTAGGACACCTTAGAAACCCTTCGGCCCACTGCACGCGCGCAACACGGCGGGCACGATCGCGTCAAGTCGGTGCCTAAGCCGAGCAGCCTCTGGCTCAAGACCCGTCTTCGGCCGGCGACGCGCTGGCGAGCTCGGCGGCGGCGCCCGGCACGGCCGCGACAGCCGCGGGCACCGACGGGGGCGGTGCAGGCGAGATCGGCCGAGGCGGCACCGCGAACGGGCTGGCGTCGTCTACTGCCCCGGGGCGCCGAAGGAATTCGAGCAGCTCAATCGGGATCGGGAAGATCAATGTCGAGTTGTGCTCCGTTGCGACTTCGGCGAGGGTCTGCAAGGACCGCAGCTGCATGGAGCCAGGAGCCGAGGCGAGCATCGTCGCAGCCTCCGACAGTTCCCGCGACGCCTCGAGCTCGCCGGTCGCGGCGATCACCTTGGCTCGGCGCTCGCGTTCGGCTTCAGCCTGGCGCGCCATCGCTCGCATGAGCTCTGCCGGCAAGGTGATGTCGCGGATCTGCACCTCGTGCACTTCGACACCGAAGCCTTGAGTGGACAATGCGATCTGCGCCTTCAGCTCATTGTTGATGTCGTCGCGGTGGGCCAGGAGATTGTCGAGCTCGTGGCGACCGATGATCGACCTAAGGCTCGTCATCGCAATGCGCTGGCTCGCGAGGCGGAAGTTGTCCACCCCGACGATGGCCTTGACGGGGTCGATGACGCGGAAGTACACGACGGCGTCGACTTGCAGGGTGACGTTGTCGGCGGTGATCGCGGACTGGGGGGGTATGTCGACCACCTCGACCCGCAGGTTCACCTTCACGACTCGGTCGACTCCGGGAATGCGGAAGATCAGGCCGGGGCCCTTGGCCTGAGCACGGATGCGCCCGAAGCGGAAGAACACCGCCCGCTGGTACTCGGTCACAACTGTCATGAGCGAACGAAGGGCGAACGACACGACTATCGCTAGGACGATCACGCCGGCGACGATCCCGCCGACAAGGTCACCCGAAGCCAGAATGCCCGATAACACCATCGCGTCAGTGTGCCACTTTCCTCCTTCGCGCGAGCAGGCGGGCCGTCTCGTGCGCGTTGACTCGGCACACCGGCTGCAAGATGGTTGGCTCCGCCGCGCACGGCGGCTACCGTCCATCTTGTGACTGAACTTCTCGAGCGACTCGGTTACGACCCCGGCGACCGCGTGCTGGTGCTGAGCTGCGCTGAGCTGGGGGTATTCCACGCGGGGAACGTCGCCATCTACGAAGCACTTCGAGATGGCACAGCCACTACGGCGACCCTGATGGTCCCGGCTCCCTGGGCGCGAGGCGCTGCCTCGCAGTACCGCGGAGAGGACGTGGGCGTGGGACTCACGCTCAACGCCGAGCACGATCTGTACCGCTGGGGACCGATCACGCACGCGCCGTCCCTTCTCGACGGCGACGGTGGCTTTCCGCGGACCGCAGCCGACCTGTGGGACCACGCCGATCTCGACGAGGTGTACCGCGAGTGCCGTGCGCAGCTCGAGCGAGCCATCTACTGGGGCTTCGATGTGAGCCATCTCGACGCTCACCTCGACGCGGTCGCACTCAAGCCTGAGTTCTTCGACGTCTTCTTGGAGCTGGCAGAGGAGTTTCGCCTGCCCTTGCGCTTGCCGGACACGAACGCACAACACCTGGCCGGCTTCCCACTTCGATCCCTTGCCGCCGAACGCGGGGTCGTGTCGCCGGATCGCGTCGTTCTGACGGGCGCGTTCGGGCCGACGGCGACGCGAGCACTGGCCGGCGCCACGGTCTCGGGCTCCGAGGGGCCAGAGACCGACTCGAACATCGAGGCGCGAGTGGCCGAGCTTGTGGCCGGACTCGAGCCAGGTGTGACCGAGGTCTGCCTACGACCGGCACTGGACACACCGGAGCTTCGCGCGGCGGCACCCGACTGGCGCGAGCGCACGGCCGACCGCAGACTGCTCGTTGGCGAAGCGGATCTCGCCAAGTCCGTCGGCGCAGCCGGGGTCAAGCTCCTCGGCTATCGCGCCCTTCGAGAGCTCATGCGCAACGGTTGACAAGGCCGTCCCGGACGGCTGGCGCCCGGCACGGTGCAGTTGATCAGAACTCGGTGATCTCCAGTGTCTCGACCAGGAGCTGCTTGTACTCCGCCGAATTCGTGATCGGCAGCATCGCCATGAGCTTTGCCATGTTGCCGGTGACCTTCACCTTTCCCTGCATGAACGCGGCGTTAGCGTCGAGCTCGTTCTTCTGGATGCGCATGGCGTCCTCGTAGGACTCAGTGAGCGTCACCTCGGCATCGGGCAGCTCACCGAGAACAGACTCGAGGAGCTTCCCGTCCTCGAGCACCCAGTAGTAGCGGATGTCGCCGTCGGGCCCGTCGGTGATGACGTACTGCAGTCGTACGGAAGCTCCGGGGCGTTCCGGCTGTCCCTCGGCAAGCTTGCGCCCCTCGTCGAGCCACTCCTGAGTCAGCCACTTGGCCATGTCATCCTCCTCAGCGCGCCGGCGGGACCTCCGCCGGCACCACGTGCCTACATCCCTGCCGAGGGCGGATGCTACCGGGTCGCCGACAGTCGCACCCCAGCGAACAGATCGTCCTCGGGAAGCTCTGAGTCGACGAGGCTTCGCGCCAGGATGTAGTCGTCCTGGGGATGGATGGTCCTCATTATCTCCGGGGGCAGTCCGAACCAGTACTTCGAGTTCGGGTCGACCTGGGTGGCATGCGCGAGCAGGGCCAAGCGACGAACGTCCTCGAAGCCCGTCAGGTCGATCGATGTCGTGATCTTGTCGTCGTCGCCCGGACGTTCCAGCCAGTTCTCGTCGAAGGGCGACTCCAGTCCGAGCTCGAGGAACTTCGCGTGCGTAGCTAGGACTCGCGCCCGAGACCAGACCGAGTAGTACATCTTCAAAGGCTGGTAGGGCTCCCCCGCCGACAAGAAGGCCCCCGCATCTCCCGACGCGTCGAAGGCCGCCACCGATATGTCGTGCACACGTATGTGGTCGGGGTGGGGGTAGCGCTCGTGATCGTCGCTGTAGGTGATGATCACCTGCGGGCGTACCCGGCGGATCTCGGCCACGAGGCGCTCGACAGTCTCGTCGAGGAGATGGGCGGCGAAAGAGCGGGGGTCGGAGTTCGCCTTCGAGCCGGGCATGCCCGAATCGCGGTAACCGAGCAGGACTACCTCGGTGTAGCCGATGATCTCGGCAGCTTGATCGAGCTCGCGGCGACGCACCCCGGCGATGTCGGCACGCACCTCGGGGGTGTCCATCGTCGGGTTGAGGATGTCGCCCTCCTCGCCACCGGTGCAAGTCACGAGAACCGTGTGCACTCCGGCGGCGTGGTACTTCGCGATGGTCCCCGCACCCTTGGAGGCCTCGTCGTCGGGATGCGCGTGCACAGTGAGGATGCAGAGCTGGTCGTCCATGGCTGGCAACGCTAGTGGCGCGGTGAGCTGGACCCTCTCATCCGCCTATGCTTGGGTCGAGACTGTAAAGGGAGTGCAAATGGGTGTAATGAAGCGCCTGACGGGCATCGTCCAGGCCAAAGCAAACAAGGTCCTCGACAAGGCCGAGGATCCCCGCGAAACACTCGATCTCTCCTATGAGAAACAGATCGAGCAACTGCAACAGGTGAAGCGGGGACTGGCCGACGTCGCGACAGCCAAGAAACGCATCGAGCTGCAGGCCCAGCAGTTGCAGCAGGCGGCCGCCAAGCTGCAGAACCAGGCCCGCCAGGCTCTCGCGCAGAACCGTGAGGACTTGGCCACTCAGGCGCTCACCAGGCGGTCCGGGATCGCGACGCAGCTCGAGGGCCTGAAGACCCAGCACGATCAGCTCGCTCAGCAACAGGAGCGCCTCGAGGCGACCACTCAGCAGCTCCAGGCGCGCGTCGAGGCCTTCCGCACCCAGAAGGAGACCCTGAAGGCCTCCTACACGGCGGCTCAGGCGCAGACCCGCATCGGCGAGGCCGTGTCGGGGATCTCCGAGTCGATGAGCGACACCGGCATGGCCATGCAGCGGGCCCAGGACAAGATCGCCCAGATGCAGGCGCGAGCCGGCGCGGTCGACGAGCTGCTCGCGTCGGGGACCCTCACGGATCTGTCCGGGTCGTCGGACCCGATCCAGGCCGAGCTCGACAAGGCGGCAGCTTCCGGAGACGTGGAGCTGCAGCTCGCTCAGATGAAGGCGGAGCTCAACCCGGCCGCGGCCGCGCCGAGCGGCGAGCTCGGTGCCGGCAACGCCGCGGGAGCCTCTGACGAGCCCGCCGACGGTGAGCTCGTGCACGACGCGGGAGCCCATACGGCCCCGGCGGACCCGTTCACCCTCGACGACTCGGCAGGTGCGTCATGATCGTGCGCATTCTTGGAGAAGGCCAGTTCGAGCTCGATGACATCGAGGTCGCCTCTCTGGAGAAGCTCGACCAGGAACTGGTGGCGGCCCTCGACGCAAATGACGAAGCGACTTTCCGCGACGTGCTGACGAGGCTGGTAAAGCGCGTCCGATCGGAGGGGAAGCCGGTTCCCGCGGATCGTTTCGTGCCGTCCAAGCTGACGGTGCCAAATGAGAGCGCGTCTCTCTCAGAGCTGCGCGAGCTCCTGTCATCCGAGGACGTCAGGGAGTCCTGAGCAACTTGTCGCCTCGCACCAAGTTTCCCGCAGACCGCGGGCTTACAGCCCGCATGATGTCGACAGTTTTCCTACTAGGCCTCCTTTACGCCGTTTTCGTCACGGTGCTGTTCCTTGTCGGGGTCAAGCTCGTCTTCATCCTCGTCATCGCGATCGTCCTGCTCTTCGTGCAGTACTTCTACTCGGACCGGATCGCGTTGTACTCGATGAGCGGCAAGATCGTCACCCGGGAGCAGGCACCTCAGCTTCACGCCGTCGTCGACCGGTTGTGCGCGCTGGCCGACATGCCCAAACCCCAGGTGGCCATCGCTGATGTCGACATGCCGAACGCGTTTGCCACCGGCCGGAACCAGAAGCACGCCGTTGTCTGCGTCACAACAGGCATCCTGCGCCGCCTCAACGAACCCGAGCTCGAGGCGGTATTGGCTCACGAGCTGTCGCACGTCGCTCACCGCGACGTCGCGGTCATGACCATCGCCAGCTTCCTCGGGATCCTGGCAGGCCTGCTCACCCGCGTGCTCGCCTACGCGGGGCTGTTCGGCGGCTTCGGCGGCGGAGGCAACAGGGGCCGGGGCGGTGGAGGAGGTGGCGGAGGCCAGCTGGCGCTCATCGAGCTCGGCATGCTCGTCTTCTCAGCACTGGTCTACGCGATCAGCTTCCTCCTGATCCGGACGCTCTCGCGCTACCGCGAGCTGGCGGCGGACCGGTCCGGGGCGATCCTGATCGGCCAGCCGAGGCTACTCGCTCAAGCACTGGTCAAGGTGACAGGAGAGATGTCGCGCATCCCGACGCGCGATCTCAGGGCCGCGGAACACTTCAATGCCTTTTTCTTCGCCCCCGCGTTCGCAAAGGGCGTCAGTCTCTCGACCTTGTTCTCCACCCACCCGACACTCGAGCGCCGTCTGCAGCAGCTGACCGAGCTCGAAGCCCAGATGGGGCGCGCCGCGTGAAGCTGTTCGACGTGCTGCTGGGCCGGACCAAGCCCGCTCAACCCAACCTCGACCACCTGTTCGGGCTCCCTGGTGCTCAGATCACCCTGGAGGCATCGATGGGCCTGCGCCCCACGGGACAGGCGGGGGTCTGCTTCAAGCCGGCCACCGGACAGCAGTTCGCTGATACCGCTTCGGAGGTCGAGCAGCTGCTCGACCTGGGCGAGAACACGAAGATCCACGACGAGTCCGACTCGTATGGTTACCGGTGGGCCGTGATCACAGACGACGACTTCGGCGATCTCATCAACGAAGTTCACATCGTCAACACGACGTTGCAGGACCATGGCTGGGGACCACAGCTGCTCTGCTCGGTCTTCGGTTTTGCTCCGATCCCCGGCGGTGCAAGCGATCCCGCCGCCGCGACAGGCGCGCCGAAGGTGGCGGGCACCTACCTGGTGTACCTGTACAAGCGGGGCACCTTCTACCCCTTCGTACCGCTGCCGGTCGCGGAGCAGCGCGACTCGGAGCGCGAGCGGCTGCTGAAGGTAACGCTGGCTCAGGACCTCTCGATGGAGCCCGAACTCGAACGCTGGTTTCCCCTCTGGGGACTGCCCGTGCACTGACAGCCCCAGTGTGGCCCCGGTCAGTGGCGCTGCCCGGCGGCTCAACGGGGCTGGTTGAGCTCAGGTGTCGATGTCCACGAATACGGGCGCGTGATCCGAAGGCGGCCTGTCGCTCCCCATCCCTTTTCTTGCCTCTCGATCGACGAGCGCATAGCGGACCCGGCCCGCGAGCGCCCGGGAGACGAGCACGAGGTCGATGCGCATCCCGCGGCCCTTGTGGAAGTCGCCTGCGCGGTAGTCCCACCACGAGTAGAGACCATCAACCTCGGGGTAGACGACCCGGAAGGCGTCGACGAGCCCGCAGGCCTCCAACTCTCGCAGCGCGGCGCGTTCAGGCTTGCTCACATGTGTCGCACCGAGAAACTGCGAGATGTCCCACACGTCGCGGTCCTCCGGCGCCACGTTGAAATCGCCGCACACGACCACGGCCTCGTCCGCCGCAGTGGTCGCCACGAGGTCGTCGCGCAGGCGGCCGAGCCACTCAAGCTTGAGGTCGTACTGCTCGCTGGCGACGGCGCGACCGTTCGGCACATAGACGCTCGTGACGCGAACCCCCCCACAGATCGCCGTGACCATGCGGCACTCCTCGATCGACTCGGCAGGCTCACCCCAAAAGCCGACCCGAGCTTCTTCGAGCCCCACCCGCGACAAGATGGCGACGCCGTTCCAGCGGCCGTTGCCNNGCGTCGGACATCTTGGTCTCCTGCAGGCAGACGACGTCCGGCTCCGCGCAGGAGAGCCACTCCTCGAGCTTGCCGAGGCGTGCCTTCAGCGAGTTGACATTCCAGGTCGCGATTCGCATCCTGACAGCGTCGCTGCTCGCAGCCCATGATGCAACGCCGCCCGGGCTCCTCGTCTGAAAACTGCGCCGCGCGCCGCAGTTCAGCGGCGCTGCTGTCAGGGGATGGACGGGCAGCTGATGGACTGGGCGCCAGAGTTGACCGGGAAGTTGTCGGTGTTGACCGTGCCGCACACGACAAAACCGACGACGTCCCACACGGTGTCGGTCGCCTGGAGCAGGTGCGGAGGGTTCAGATACGAGAGCCGGAGGTCATATGACAGCTCCTGCGCGTACCCGGCGCCTCCTGAGACGCCGTTGAACCCGGGGTAGTAGTTGATGTTCGTGCCATTCTCGTAAAGGCCCCCGAGGTTGGGGCCCTGGGTGAAGTTCGGCACGTAGGTCGACCCGTTCAAGGTCACGACCGCGCCGTCGACGATGACGTTGTCGATCTGGCACGACCAGGGCACGACGTTGGAGATCCCTGGGTTCGTCTCGGTGCCGTCGTCGGTGCAAGGCGTGTCGTAGTTGCCGTCGAGGCCCGCCGGGTGGGCGACCAGGAAGTCCTCGTTCGCAAGCAGTCCGAGGACATCGTTGGAGGACGAGGCGCTGTTGCACGCGGTCACAGACGACGGGTCGACGGTCGTCGCGCCTCCTGACCCGTCGGCGCACTGGTAGGTCAGGTCGCGCGAAACGATGATGTCGGCGGAGGTGGCGAGCGTCACCTGGCCCTGCAGCTC
>PLKG01000054.1 GCA_003140595.1 Acidimicrobiaceae bacterium
GAAGGCTCTTACCGCGGTGGGTTCATGTCAAGACAATCGCGGGCGAGTCTCACCCCGGACCGGAGGGCGACGATGAAGTGCCGGGGAGGTATCTAGCATGTCCGCGTGGTTGCGCGGTCCGAGTCGTCAGGCCAAGGGGCAGGCGACCGGGACCGGCCATCCGCCGAGAGCGTCGCTGGCCAGGCCGTCGTCTCGCCCGTACCAGCGCGCGGCCTCTCCTCGCTCCGCCCGTTCCACTACCGGAACTACTTCCTCTTGTGGGCGGGCGGCATGGTCTCGGTCATCGGTTCCTGGATGCAGACCGTTGCCGTCGGAGCTCTGATCGTCGCGCACACGGGAAAGGCCACTTGGGCGGTGGTAGTCGCGGCCGGAGGCTTCTTGCCAATCGGGCTGCTCTCGCCCGTCGGGGGCGCGCTGGCAGACCGCATACCCAGGCGAGCAGCTCTCGTCATGGGAAACCTGCTCGCAGGCGCCGTCGCGCTTGCCATCGCGCTCCTCGTCGCGGCCGGCCGCGACAGCCCCGAGTTACTGACCTTGCTCGTAACGGCCCAAGGGGCCGTGAGTGCCATGGTCGGACCGTTTCAGCAGGCGATCCTCCCGGACCTGGTGCCGCAGAAGGAGTTCCTCGCCGCGGTCTCGCTCAACTCGGCACAGTTCAACCTCGGACGCGTTATCGGACCGGCACTCGCTGGTGTGACGATCGCCTCCTTCGGGTACCCGGTTGCCTTCGTCGCCAACGCGGCGTCGTTCCTCGCCGTCGTGGTGGCGCTCTTCTTCATCCGCCTGGCCTCGCCTCCCGGACGCGCCGAACAGACCGGACTGCTCACTTCGCTTCGCCTCGGTGCCCGTGCGACGCGCGCCGAACCGGGCTGCCGTGCTGCGATAGGAACGATTGCGCTCGTAGGTCTTTCGGCCTCGCCGTTCATCGCGCTCGTTCCGGTCATGGCGCATCGTTTGACCCATGCCGGAGCGCGCGGGATCGCATCGGCGACCGGCCTGCTCACAACGGCCCAAGGTATCGGGGCCGTCGTCGGGGCCCTCGCGATCGCTCCGCTCGCGGCCCGCTTCGGGCGGGGCCGAATTCTGATCGGCAGTCTCGCCGTCCTGCCGCCGGTACTCATCCTCTACGGCTTCGCCCCGTCGCTCGCCTTTGCCCTGCCCGCGCTCTTCGTCGTCGGGCTCGTGTACATAAGCGTGCTGTCGGGCCTGTCAACTGTGGTGCAGCTCCGGGCCCCGGCCGAACTTCGCGGCCGCGTGCTCAGCCTTTACCTAGTGGCGCTCGGCGTGTCGTATCCGATCGGGTCACTGGTTCAGGGGCCTGTCGCGGACTCGCTGGGTCTGGCCTGGACGACCGCCGTCGCGGGATGTCTCCTCGCGATCGCGTTGGTCCTGATTCGCGTTCTGCGACCCGGCGTGTTCCGAACTCTCGCGGCCCGGACCTCGAGAGAGGTGCCACCTACCTCAGCATCTAGTTGACAAACCTGCGGACCGGTCTCCCGGATCTCACGATTCCCGCGCCACGAGTGGTTCGCGGCGGCTCGAGTGGCGATGGCGCGAGCTCCTCCGGGGGCGCTCGGCTACGGCAACCCGGCAGGAGATCCGGAATTGCGCACCGCAACAGCCGGTTACCTGGCGCGTGCGCGCGGGCTACGGAGGGCTCGGCTATGCGCCACGCTCGCCGAGCGGTACTGATCCACCGCGCCCTTAGAACTTAGGAGGATGGCGAGAGATGCTCGATGATCATCCGACTACCCGACCCACTGTGGTTCAGGCCTTCGCCCACGGCCCAGCAGTCCCCCGCCGTCGGACAGGCGACACCGGTAAGAGCTTGGAAGCCGTACAGCGGACTAGGGCTTGTTTCCCCCGACCAACTGGACCCGTTCCATCCCTCGGTCAGCACCAGTGCCTCATCCTCCCCCGAGCCACGTGAACCCACCGCCTGGCATGCGTTGGCAGCGGCACACGCGACCGCCTTGAGCTCCGGATAATTGCCGGCGGTCCCCGCCTGACTGTGGACCGATGTGAACGAGCTCCCGTTCCAACGCTCGACCAGTGGGTGCACCGCAATCAGGCCGGAGCCCCTTGCCACCGTCTGGCCGACTGCCCAGCATGTAGTGGTGGAGCTCGCCATCCGACAGTCAACGCCCGCAAGGGAACCGCCCCCCACGAGCTCGCCGGCGACGGTGACGCGCGACCAGGCGCGGCCGTTCCACCGTTCTGCCAAGGCGTTGCCGGTGCCGCGCGCGGGCGTAGCGAATCCGACCAAGAGGCAGTCGTCTTTGGTCGCGCAAGCCACCCCGTTCGCTTGAACGAACGACGCCGCCAGCGGCGAGGACCGCACGAATCGCCACGCGCCGGCCAGGAGCCGGAACGTGATCAGACGGCGGAAGTCACTTGACGACCCGACTGCCCAGCACTGGTCGATAGCGGCTTCACAGGCCACGGCGTACAACTCCCCCTGCGGCGCCGGCGTATCGACGACCTCCCAACGTCCCTGTGTTCCGTAGTGCTCCAGAAGGTTGCCCCGGTGCGAACCGCTGCGCGTGCCGACGGCCCAACAGTTCGTGACTGACAGACAGCTGATCCCGGAGAGCTCGTCCAGCGTGCCCTCTTGGGCCGGGGCTGCAGTTACCGGATGCCACTTGCCGCTGACGTAGTGCTCGATGAGAGCGGGTCCAGAGTCCGACGCGGACGACCTAAAGCGGTCGCCGACAGCCCAGCAGTCACTGACGGTCACGCAGGTCACCGCGACGAGCGAAGTGACCGGCGCGCCCTGAACGCTGGGCGTGCTGGCAGACCAGACCGTCCCTGCGCCCTGGCGGGCCGGCACGGCGGCCGTCGGGGTGGCCGCCAGGAGCCAGCCGCCGAGGAGACTGGCTGTCAGCGCAAGGACTGGGAAGCGTAGCTCGGTGTGCATTCCTCGAAGCTAACGGCGCGCCGGTCGGCTTCCCACGCAGTTCGACGAGCCGTTCCCTGAGTTAGTTGTCGTCGTCCTCGAACAGGACCATAGGTTCCCGGCTTCTCGCGCGTCGCACGATCTCCTCGTCGAGGTACTCAGATGCTTCGAGGAGTCCCCGGAGGAGCTCGGGTTCGAGCGTGAGGGCGCGAAAGGTCATCCCCACTGTGACATCGTGATCCGGCCGGAACTCGACCACGACCGGATCGGTGACCTGAATATCGCCGCCGACGAGCACTCGCAGGTAGGCGCCAGGCCGGGCACGACGAGTGAACGCATTGAGCCAGCCCTTCCGGTGCATCCAGACGGCGAAGGTGGCACAAGGGATGCGGGGACTCGTGACCCGGAGGACAACCTGTTCGCCTATCCGCCACGTTTCGCCGATGCGGGCGTCGGTCACGACAAGGCCAGCAGTGGTGACGTTCTCCCCGAACATGCCCGACCGGAGCGGTTCGCCGAGCTCAGCCTCCCACCAGTCGAGGTCCTCACGGGCATAGCTGTAGACGGCCTGATCCTCGCCGCCATGATGCTCCACGTCGCAGATCACGTCGCCCGCAAGTCCGCCGGCCCCTGATCCCTTGGGCCCAGGTGCCGAGACCATCACCGGCGCGGCCGTCGGCACCTTGTTGATGCCGGTGGTGCCCGACTTCGCCAGTATCAGGCCTCTCTGGCCGACGTTGACCGACTGGACAAAGGACATGCACGTTGATGGTAGGGCGACCGACGCAACCGGCCGCCGGTACGCCTTTCGCGAACAGGTTCACGACGGCATGAGAACGGGCGCTCGAGATCCACTTCGAGCTTCGAGTCGGCCTGACCCGGCTGAAAGCGCGGGCGCAGGCACCTACGCTTCCTGGGAGGTATCAGCCGGTGTTGCGAAGTCCGGCGGCGATGGCGTTGACCGTAATGAGCAGGGCGCGTCTCAACTCCGGTTCCTCCGAACCGGACCGGTGCCTTCCGAGCAGCTCGACCTGGAGGTAGTGGACCGGCCGAAGATAATCGGCGCGGACCGCGAGGGTCCGCTGAAGTAGGGGCCTTGCTTCGATCAGGCTGGACTCTCCGGTCAACTTGAGGATCTCGGCGACCGTACGAGCATGCTCGTCGGCGATCTGGTCGAAGATCCCGTGCTGTTCCTGTTCGACCAGCGACTTCACGTACATCCCTGCGATGTCCATGTCAGTCTTTGCGAGGGTCATCTCGACATTGCCTACAAAAGTCCTGAAGAAAGGCCACTTTGCATACAACTCGTCGAGAGTCTCTCCCGCTCCGCTGCCGCGCGCGGCAGCGAGTCCGGACCCGACGCCGAACCATCCAGGGATGATCTGGCGCGACTGGGTCCAGCCGAACACCCACGGGATCGCCCGAAGGGCCGCTAGATCTGATCCCGACTCCGGGCGGTAAGCGGGGCGAGAGCCGAGGTTCAAGTCGTTGAGTTCGGCAACCGGCGTAGAAGACATGAAGTACTGAGCCAAGCCGGACTCTGCGAGAAGTCCGCGATATGAGCGCTCGGCGACCGAGGAGACCGATTCCATCACCTCGTGCCAGCGATCTGACGTGGTTTCGGAACCGGACGACGTGCTGTGGACGAGACTCGACTCGATCACCGCGGCGAGGCTGGCCTCGAGGTTCTCCCGTGCAAGCTCCGCGAGGTTGTACTTGTCCGAGATGACTTCGCCTTGCTCGGTCACCTTCAAGAAGCCGTCCACAGTTCGCTCCGGCTGGGCCAGGATCGCCTCGGCGGACGGCCCGCCTCCTCGCCCGACGGTCCCTCCACGACCATGGAACAGCCGAAGGGCAACCCCGTGCCGCTGTGCGACGTCCCGCAGCACGCCCTGGGCCTTGTAGATTTCCCACTGCGAGGTCGTGATGCCGGCGTCCTTGTTCGAGTCGGAGTAACCGAGCATCACCTCCTGGACGTCTCCGCGCGACGCGACGACGGCGCGATAGCTCGGAATCGAGAGGAGCTCGTCAAGTAGTGCTCCTGAGCCGCGAAGCTCGGCCACCCGCTCGAACAGCGGGACGATGCCCATCCGCGCCCAGCGTTCTCGCCAGTCGATGAGTCCGGCCTCACGTGCGAGCACAACGGTGGCGAGGACGTCGTCGACTCCTTCGGTCATCGATATGACGTAGCTCTCGATCACTCCGTCACCGAACCGGTCGAGTGCCGCGGCTATCGACTCGAAGGTCGCGTAGGTGGTCGCGGCACGTGGCGACAGCGCAAAGCGGGGCACTCCGAGAGGCCGAGCGCTGTTCAGCTCCGTCCGCAGCACCGCGCCCCGTTCGGAGCGGCCCAGCTGGCCGTATGGTCTTTCGAGCTCTCCGAGTTGGTCGAAGAGCTCGCCGAGGAGCTTGTGGTGGGCCTCGGCATTCTCGCGGACGTCGAGGGTTGCGACGTGGAACCCGAAAGTCCTGACAAGACGACCGATACGACGCAGAAGGCCGTCGGCAATGGCCTCGCCGCGATTTTCCGAGAGCGAGTCACGCACAAGCCGCAGCTCTTCGATAAGTCCTTCCACGCCCTGATAGTCCTCGCCAGGGACATGCGCAGTGCCTGCGGCCAGTCGCGCGCGAGTGTTCCTGAGCCGCTGACGGATGTAGGAGCACTTCAGCCGATACGGCTCCTCTGAGTCGAGGCCGATGTAGCGGTCGTAGACATCGGGCAACGCGGTGCGATCGGCCTGCAGGCTTGTCGACAGCTCGTCTGAGACATCGACTATCGCCGTCGAATTCGAGAGCGCCCGAGTCAGTTGTTCGACGAGCCCAATGAGCTTGCGAAATCCGAGCTCGTGTTGAATCAGCAACACGTCTGTCGTGACGGTCGGTGTCACCGCAGGGTTGCCGTCTCGATCGCCGCCGACCCAGGAGCCGAAGCGGAGCGTGGAAGTTGCGAACCCGAGGTCGATGCCGTGCAGCGCGAGCTCGTCGTCGAGATCCTCCAATAGCGTCGGCACGGCGTCGTCGTAGAGCTGGGAGAGGTAATACAGAACGTTCTGGGCCTCGTCCTCGGGTCGCAGTCTCCCTACCCGTAGCTCGCTCGTCTGCCACAACAGCAGGATCGTTTCGCGAAGCCGGCGAACGAGCCGTCTCTCTTCAGCGGGCGTCGGATCGGCTCCGAGCGCTTGGACCAAATGCGCCACGTCGAGAAGCTTGGAGAGTACCGAACGGCGCGCCGACTCGGTGGGGTGTGCGGTGAACACGGGGCGGAACTCGAGGCGCATGAGGGTCGCTTCCACGGTGCCGCGATCGATCTCACGCTCCGAGATTCGCTCCAGGGTGTCGCGCAGGAAGGTCCGCTCCGCCCGCCGCGCCTGATCCAGCTCTGCCGCGCGGTGGACCTGCTCGGTGACGTTCGCGAGCTGGAAGTACGCGGCGAACGCACGCGCCAAGAGAAGGGCCGTACCGGTCGCAATGTTCGGAAGCTGTTCGGCGAGCCCACCGGTCCGCGCCTGTTCGCCCTCTGACCACTCGAGCTTGGCGACACCTCGAATCTGTCCAACCAGGTCTAAGAACCCCTGACCTTCGACTCGGGCGAGCTCCTCGCCCAGCAGGGAAGCGACAAGGCGGATGTCCCGGCGCAGCGCTGCATGACGTTCCTCGGTCGGCACGGCGTCGTAGGAGGTGATGGGGTCGCGGACGTAGCTACGGGCGGCGGGCTGGTCACTCCTCCCTCTCGGCACGGACGGATCGTACCGACTGCCAGGTGCGGGGTCGTCCCGGCCTAGCCAAGACGCCTTGAGATCCCGGCCCTGCACCGGCTCGCCAACCGGGCGGGGCAGGCTTCTCAGCGAGCCGGCGGCCACCTTGCCTGGGGTCGCGCCTCGCTCTTCAATCGGTTGGAGGCACCGGGGCGGCGACCGCGACGACCTTGGCCGAGGTGATTCGAATCAGGTCGGCGGGCCCGATGCAAAACACGGCCCGCGGAGTGCCAGCCGCCGCCCACACGAGAGCGTGACCGAGCAGGTGCTCGTCGATATAGGTGGCGAGAGGTCGTGTGTGGCCCACCGGTGGGACTCCGCCGATCGCGTAGCCGGTACGGGCCCGCACGAACTTGCCGGTGGCTTGCTCCACCGGCTCGCCGATGACCTGCGCCAGGCGGGACTCGTCAACGCGGTCGGCACCCGAGGCGAGGACCAGTACCGCCTCATCGGCGACGACGGCGCGGAAGATCAGGGACTTCACGATCTGGGCGACATCACAGTTCAAGGCGGCTGCCGCCCCTGCCGCGGTCCTCGTGCTCTCGGGCATCTCCTGCACNNGACGCAGCGACCATCGTGGGAGCCGTCCCGGCAATATGGCCCCCATCAGGTCACCTCGGACCCCTTGCCACCGTTGGACTAGAAAGGGGGGCACAAGTTCCACAAGCCAAGGAGGAAGCGTGGACGTACGCCAATGGGTCTGCGTCGACGGCAACGAGGCTGCTGCCCGCATCGCATACGCCCTTTCGGAAGTGATCGCGATCTACCCGATCACGCCGGCGTCCCCGATGGGCGAGTACGCCGACGACTGGGCGACGGCCGGCAAAGAGAACCTCTGGGGCCAGGTGCCCGACGTCATCGAGATGCAGTCTGAAGCCGGCGCGGCCGGCACTCTGCACGGTGCGTTGCAAAAGGGGGCTCTGGCCACCACTTTCACCGCGTCGCAGGGCCTGTTGTTGATGGTACCCAACATGTTCAAGATCGCCGGGGAGTTGACTCCCGCAGTGATTCACGTCGCCGCCCGTACCTTGGCGACACATGCCCTGTCGATCTTCGGCGACCACTCCGATGTGATGCATGCCCGGACAACCGGTTTTGCAATGCTGGCGTCCAGCTCGGTCCAGGAGGCTCACGACTTCGCCCTGATCGCCCACGCCGCCACTTTGAAATCGCGCGTGCCCTTCCTCCACTTCTTCGACGGGTTCAGGACTTCTCATGAATTGGCGAAAATTGCCCTGCTCTCGAACGAGGAAATCGCTGCGCTCATCGACGATGACGAAATAATCGAGTTCCGGCGCCGGGGGATGAACCCCGACACGCCCGACGTGCGTGGTACCGCACAGAACCCGGACGTCTTCTTCCAAGCTCGCGAGGCATCCAACCCCTATCACCTAGCCGTCCCCGGGATCGTCCAAGCAACCATGGACTCGCTCGCTCGCGAGACTGGACGCTCTTACAGCCTCGCCGAATATCACGGCGCTCCCGATGCCGAGCGGGTCCTCGTGCTCATGGGCTCCGGCGTAGGCGCGGCGCGCGAGGCAGTCGACGCCCTCGTCAACGCGGGCGAGCGCGTGGGAATGGTGACAGTCCGCCTGTACCGGCCGTTCCCGGCCGCGCAGTTCATCTCCGCCCTGCCGCCGAGCGTCCGCTCAATCGCCGTACTCGACAGGACAAAGGAGCCAGGTGCCGTAGGCGAGCCGCTCTATCTCGACGTCCGTACCGCCGTGGACGAAGCGATGGAGGATGCCGAGGCGCCCTTCAGCGTACGGCCGCGGATCATCGGCGGCCGCTACGGGCTGTCATCGAAGGAATTCACGCCGCCCATGGCCAAGGCGGTGCTCGACGAGCTGACCAGCCCGCGGCCAAAGCGCCAATTCACCGTTGGGATCTTCGACGACGTGACGTCGCTCAGCCTTCCATGGGACCGGGATTTCCGCCCACCGAGGCCGGTCGGAGAGGTTCAGGCGGTCTTCTTCGGGCTGGGTTCGGACGGCACCGTGGGCGCGAACAAGAACAGCGCCAAGATCATCGTCGACGCGACCGACAACTTCGTGCAGGGCTACTTCGTCTATGACTCCAAGAAGTCAGGCGCCATGACGGCTTCGCACCTGCGGTTCGGACCCGAGCCGATCCACTCGACCTACCTGGTGAGCGACGCCGACTTCGTCGCCTGCCATCAATTCGGGCTGCTCGACCGCGTCGACATCCTCGAGGTGGCAAGAGACGGGGCGACCTTCCTCCTCAACAGCCCGTACGGGCCCCTCGAGGTGTGGGACCACCTACCGGCCAAGGTGCAACGCCAGATACAGGACAAGCACATTCAGTTCTGGATGGTCGATGCCGGCACGGTCGCGGCAGAAGCCCAACTAGGAAACCGGATCAACACGGTGATGCAACCGTGCTTCTTCGCCCTCTCGGGTATATTGCCGGCCGACGTGGCGGTTGCCGAGATCAAGGCGTCGGTAACCAAGGCCTATGGCAAACGGGGCCACACCATCGTGGACCGCAACTTCGCCGCCATCGACTCCGCACTGGCCAACCTGGTCCGGGTCGAGATCCCGGCCGAGCTTTCCGCCGGCGGATCCATCGGCGTAGCCGTCCCCGAGTCGGCCCCGGACTTCGTCAGGCATGTGACCTCGATGCTCATGGACGGCAAGGGCGACCTGTTACCGGTGTCGGCCCTGCCTGTGGATGGCCGTTTCCCGTCCGGCACGACTCGCTATGAGAAGCGGGCCATTGCGGTGGAGATGCCGATCTGGGACCCGGACATCTGCATCGACTGCGGCAAGTGCACGATCGTGTGCCCGCACGCGGTCATACGCATGAAAGTGTTCCCTCCCGAAGCGATCGCCGGTGCTCCTGAGGGCTTTTTGTCCAAGCCCTTCCGCTCCAAGGATCTCCCAGGCCACCACATGGCTATCGCTGTGGCCGTGGACGACTGCACCGGCTGTGGGGTCTGCGTCGACGTATGCCCCGCGAAGTCCAAGACCGAGGCCAGACACAAGTCCATAAACATGGAGTCCGCGCTCGTTCACAGGGACCGGTTGCGGGAACACTGGGACTTCTTCCTATCGATCCCCGAGTTGGACCGCTCCCTTTTGGCCCACGATTCGGTGAAGGGTTCCCAGAGTCTCCAGCCGCTGTTCGAATTCTCGGGCGCCTGCGACGGCTGCGGCGAGACGCCGTACCTGAAGCTCGTAAGCCAGCTGTTCGGCGACCGCATGCTGGTGGCCAATGCAACCGGCTGCTCGTCCATCTACGGCGGCAACCTGCCGACGACGCCGTGGGCCACGAACGCCGAAGGGCGAGGACCGGCCTGGGGTAACTCGCTGTTCGAGGACAATGCCGAGTTCGGCCTCGGCATCCGGCTCGGTCTCGAAGCTCAGCAGGAAAGGGCCCGTGCGCTACTCGTCTCGCTCGCTGGAGAGGTAGGCGACGAGCTGGCAACCTCGATCCTCGATGCCGATCAGGACGAGGAGCCTGCCGTGTTCGCTCAGCGGCAACGTGTCGCCCGGCTCGAGGAGGTGCTACGCGGGCTGTCTACTTCCGACGAAGCCGCCGGCGTGCGCGCACGCCATCTCCTCGCGCTGACCAGCGCGCTCGTCCGCAAGAGCGTATGGATCTTCGGTGGTGACGGCTGGGCCTATGACATCGGCTTCGGCGGGCTCGACCATGTCCTGTCCTCCGGCCGCAACGTCAACATCCTCGTGCTCGACACGGAGGTCTACTCCAACACCGGCGGCCAGGCGTCCAAGGCCACACAACGCGGCGCGATGGCCAAGTTCGCCGCTGCCGGGAAGGAGTCCGCCAAGAAGGACCTCGGTGCAGCGGCTCGCTCGTACGGAAACGTGTACGTCGCGCAGATCGCCATGGGGGCGAACGACACCCAGGCGACCAAAGCCCTTCTCGAGGCCGATGCCTATCCAGGAACCTCGCTGATAATCGCCTACTCGACCTGCATTGCCCACGGCATTGACATGTCCAAGTCGATGTCGCACCAGAAGGATGCCGTCCGGTCGGGCTACTGGCCGTTGTACCGGTTCCATCCCTCGCAGGCCGAGGAGGGACAGCCCTTCCAGCTCGACTGCAAGGCGCCTTCGATCCCGCTCGCCGAGTTCGTCGCCACTGAGGCCCGTTATGCCACTCTGGCCCGGACTTACCCTCACCAGGCGGCCCGTCTGGCCGCCCTGGCGCAGGCCGACGTCACCGAGAGGTGGCGGTACTACGAGCAGCTGGCTTCCGTGCAACGCACGGTTCCCGGGGTCGTGTCCGACGGGGAATCCAAGGCGGACGCCGAGGCTGAAGACCGTGACGACGAGGAGGTCGAGTGATGGAAGGAACAGACTCAGTGGACCTGAGGACCACCTATCTGGGCCTACAGCTGTCGTCGCCGATTGTCGCGTCGGCAGGACCGCTCACGCGGGACCTCGCGGGAGCCAAGGCGCTCGCCGACGCGGGAGTAGGCGCCGTCGTCCTGCCGTCGCTGTTCGAGGAGGAGATAATCGCCGAGGAGGTCGGACTCTCATTTGCACTCGAAGCCGGTAGCGAGCACTTCGCCGAGGCGCTCGACTACTTCCCCACCGTCTCGAACTTCACCAGCGAGGCCGACCGGTACCTGGAGCTGCTCGAAGAGATCAAGAAGGCAGTGCGGGTCCCTGTCATCGCCAGTCTGAACGCTTCGTCCACCGGCGGCTGGGTGCGTTATGCCAAACTGCTCGAGGAGGCAGGCGCGGACGCCCTCGAGTTGAACGTGTACCGGGTTCCAACCAACCCGGAGCTGACTGCGGCGCAGG
This sequence comes from Acidimicrobiaceae bacterium, assembly GCA_003140595.1. Classification (GTDB taxonomy): domain Bacteria; phylum Actinomycetota; class Acidimicrobiia; order Acidimicrobiales; family Bog-793; genus Fen-455. The sequence continues at coordinate 11,445 of PLKG01000054.1, forward strand.
TGGAAGAAGTGGACCTGGCACTGGTGAAGAACGTCTGCGCCGGTGTGTCACTGCCGGTCGCCGTGAAACTGTCCCCGTACTACTCGGCCATGGCCGGCTTCGCTGCCAGGGTCGTGGCCGCCGGCGCTTCCGGGCTGGTCCTGTTCAATCGCTTCTACCAGCCTGACCTCGACCTGGAAACAATGGACGTGGTGTCGAAGGTGGAGCTGTCCCGCACGTGGGAAATGCGACTGCCCCTGCGTTGGATCGCCATCCTGCGCCCCCAGCTCGGAGCCGGTCTGTCACTGGCCGCCACTTCCGGCATCCACACCGGATCCGACGTCGTGAAGGTTCTGGCCGTGGGCGCTGACGTGGCAATGATGACGTCGGCAATCCTGCATTCGGGCCCACGCCACGTGAGCGTCGTCGAGTCAGAGTTGCGCTCCTGGCTGGCCGAGCACGACTACACGTCGGTGGCCCAGCTTCGCGGCTCGGTGTCGCAAGCGACCTCGCTCGACGCGAGCGCGTTCGAGCGGGCCAACTACCTGAAGACGTTGCACTCCTGGACCACAGCCGAGCACCTGGTTCCCGGACCGGATTGAGAAACGACTCCAGCCGGAAGCCCGCCTAGAGATTCACGACCCAAACTGCCAGCGACGCCGACGACTGGATCCTGCGACCTCTCTCGAGCGTGACCTCGACCAGGCGATCTGGCCTGTCGGGCCGCGGTCGGCGCCTCGTGAACTTGTTGTCCTCGGTCGTCTGGCCGGTGTCACGGACGCCGCGCTCGTCCGCCGGCCTCCACTGGATCTCTCCCTTGTACAAGACGGCCGTCGTCATCCGAGCCGGTGCTGCCTCCGGCGTCTTGGCTGACCTGGCACTCGCTCGTCGTCCCGGCAGCACGGACCGCTGCGGGCACTGGCGCTCCCGCGTGGCTCCAACGGCGCCCGCGCAAGCACTGGAACTGGAACTGGACAACCTTGCGGAACTTGACGGCCGGTCGTGTTCAGGCGAGCCTCAGATCCCTCCAGGACCTGGCCACCCGGATCACCCCGAATCCTGCGATCGCACAGGCCACAAGCATCAGCGCAATGGTCTCGAGCAGGGTCGGAGAGAAGGCCGAGACCCCCTGCCTAGGCCGAATGCCCTGCAGGAACCAAGGGGCCGACGAGGCAATTGCCCCCCACCAGACCGCGGTGGCCGCTGTCATGAGGAACATCGCAACGCTCAACCCAACAGCCAGCGCCGCCTCAACTGACAGGACGGGCTGACCGAGCGCCAGCCGCCCGGTGATGACCACCGCGGCAACTGTCCACAGCCCGAGCGCTAAGGCCGCCAGGAGCGCGGTCGCGATGACGGCCAGGAGGTAGTACCACACAACAGGGTGGTACAGGAGTCCGCCATTTCGCTGGGCCGGTGAGAGCGTGTCAGCCAAGCCGAGGAGTGCGGCACCCGCACCGATGAATACAACGGTCGACACCGCCGCCCGCAACACGTGGGCTCGTATCGAAGGCCAGCCGCCATCGCGCAAGAACCGAAGGAACGCGGGTAGCGCGACGCACGCGCCACAAACCACCAGGAGTCCCCCGACGATCGCCACCACATAGACCGTGTCGAAGCTGCCATTGGGCAGGGCAAGGTTCCGCGCCGGAACGACCTGGCCGAAATGCTCGGTGATCTTCGCGAAGCTGATCCCGGCCACCATGAACACTGACCAGGCGCACAACACCAGGAGTGAGCCCGCCCGCGCGCGCTCGACGGCCGGAGCCGTCTTGCCCAGCAGTCCTGCCTCGTGACCGCGTTCGCGAAGTCCCGCCCATACAAGCGAGAGGCGCAGCCGCCGGCTCGGTGCCTGGCCGTCCAGCACGTCCTCCATCAGCGCCACCATTTCTTCCCCGTAGCGGCCCCTCCATCTCGGCGGGTACCACTTGAGCAGCCGCGAGCCGTCGAGTGCCCGGGCGTTCACGCGAGCCCTCCCGTGGCGAGCTCGAGGCGTGCCGTGCCCACGTCCGCGATCTTTCGCATGTCGCGAACAGCTTCAGCCAGAGCCGCCGATCCGGCCGCAGTCAGCCGATAAGGGCGCCGCCGGTCCTCTGCTCCGAGGGGCTCGATCAAGCCGCGCTCTTCGAGCCGGGTGATGGCGCCGTAGAGAGCGCCTGGTCCGAGGACGACCCCGGCAAAGGCCTCGATGTCCTTGGCCAGCGCGTGNNCCGTGCTTGGGGCTCTCGGCGAGACTCGTGAGGATCAACAGAGGTGGATCGTTGGGTCTTCGCAGGCCGTTCCTGTCGTGTGCCATGTGGTCTGTATACTACGTGCTACGTAGCTACGCAACACGTAGCAGGCCGGTAGGTCGATCCATGTCGCCTTCGGCGGTCCCTGCGGGCAGTCTCACAAGGCCTGGCTCTCTACGCGGTCGAGGAAGTCGTTGACCGTGCGCATGAACAGCGCCCGCTCGTCGTGGAAAGGCGTGTGCCCGCTGTCCTCGAAGATCACGAGCTCAGAGCCCGCTATGGCCGTGTGCATCTCGGTGAGATGGTCCAAACGGATCTCGTCGTAGCGGCCACCCATGACGAGCGTCGGCACTTTGATCTCGTTCAGCCGGTCGAATACGTCCCAGTCGCGGAACCGGCCTGTGACGGTGAACTCGCTCGGTCCGTTCATCGTCTCGTAGACAATCGGGCTCATCTCGGCGAAAGTGCGCTCCAAACCGGTCGGCCACGGCTGTAGGCGACACAAGTGCTTCTGGTAGAAGACGGTCACAGCGCTGACATACTCCGGACACGAGGTGAAGCCCTGTGCCTCATGGCGCTCGATCACTTCGCGCACCTCCGATGGCATCTCCGCAAGCAACTCCTGGCACCCCTCCACCCACCGCGGCATGCTCGCCGGACTGCCCGCCATGAGTAGGCCGACCACCGAGGCCGGCTGATAGTCGAGGAGGTACTGCATCGCCAGCATTCCTCCCCACGAACTACCGAAGAGGTGGAAGTGCTCAAGCTGGAGAGCGCTGCGCACGACCTCGAGCTCACGAACGAAGTGCTGCACCGTCCACAGCGAGGTGTCGGCGGGCTTGTCGGAGCGCCCGCAACCGAGTTGATCGTAGAAGATCACCTCGCGGCGGTCAGCCAAGTCCTCGAGCGGGTCGATGTAGTTGTGGGTCATTCCGGGACCCCCGTGCAGGCAGAGCAGAGGCACACCACCGTCGCCAACACTTCGGTACCAAACGCGGCCGGCGGGGACATCGATCATGCCTTCACGGACGCGAATCGTCATCGCCATCGGCGCCTCCCTAGGTGTCAAACCGGGACGATCCCGAGCCGACGACGTCATCGGTGCCCTTCTCGAACGCCGCCCGCAATTTGCAAGGAACGCGAGTACCGCGCGCCGCCACGCCCGAGACTCACGGGCTGCTCGGTAACCTAAGAGTCGCCGTGCGTGCCGTCAAGATTGGATGCACTCTCGGGGAGCCCCTGTCCACCTCGTGTCAATGCCGCTGCCGTCACAGCTAGTCTTGAAGGCGCCGTTCAGGAGCGACAGTCGCTCCTGCCTGTCATGGGACCGGTACTGGCAGCGCTCCGATCGACTTCAGCGGTCGGTGAAGGTGCCTAGTCCCTGAGGAAACTGTCCGTGGCGAAATGGGATCGGTTCGAGCAAACGCAAACAGGCCTGGAGCTCGGCTGGACCAAGAGCGACTCGCGACGCAAGATCTGGGGTCTCAGCCACACTCACTTGGCGAATGCCATAGACCAGTTCTCGAGTTGGCTCGAACCAGTGGACGATTCGCCCGTGCGAGAGGCGACCGCCGCGTTGACGGGCTTCGCTTGGTTGGCAGAGCTTGAAGAACGGATCGAGCTCACACAGCCGCTGGCGGCTGCATGCGCCGACTTCGTCACGGGGTTGACCGAAGGAGACCAGGAGCGGACCATCCGCGGGTATTCGGCTGTCGAGACGATCGTCAGTCGGATCCGCGCGCGGTTCGGTTACGACCTCGGCCGTTCTTGGAACAAGCAAGGTATCGACGAGGAATTCGATCACCTCGTCGAAGCCTCTGCACTGCTGGTCGACCGGCTCAAGCACGAAAATCTGACAGATACCGATACCAGGAACACCTACGACCTCGCGGTCAAGATCGCCCACGGTTGGAAGAGGCTCGTCAACGGGAGCTACTTCCTGCTGTACTCCGAACCGTACTCAGAGGCTGCTGCAGCCATCATCTCGGCGATGGACGAACACGATTCGCAACGAGTGCACGCTGGAGTCGAGCAAATCGTCGAGCTCGGCATCCGACTGGCCGGCGCATCCACGACCTTCGTGGAAGGCGCCCAGCCCAAAAAGGGCGATCTCGTCGAGGTCCGCGATGCGGTGCCCGGCGGCCGTTATGTCGCGGCCGCCGACGCGCGAGCCGTGGAAGGCCATCCCAACCGCTGGTCGGTCGAGGCCGTCCTCTCCGACCCCCGCGTCGCAGGCCCGCTCAGGCGCGACAACTCAAGTGACGTCGGAGCGGAGCGTCGTGAACGTGCCTAGGAACGCGAGCGCGATGCCGTAGATCAAGAGCATGCACGCACCACCCCACCAGGGCAGCAGCTGGGTTGTGCCCCCGAAGTTCGTCCGAGCGGCATCCTCGAGTGCCGTAGCGGCCTGTCCTGGGAGGTACTCGCCGATCGTCGGCCATATGGCGCCGACGATCGCCTCCACGACCAGGGTGAAGACCAGACCCACGACGATGGCGACGATCTGGTTCTTCAACAGAGCCCCGAGACCGAGTCCATAGATTGCGAAAAGTCCTGTCCCGAGCACGACTCCGGGCGCGATCCTCGACCAGTCGTGCCACATGTTATGGGTCGTGGCGACGTAGTACACACCGTGACGCACGCCGCACAGCGCCTGTGACATTCCCTGGCTCACACCGAGCGGAGTGAGGCACGAGTGCACCTTCATTGCGACAAGAACAAAGCCGAGGACGAGGCCGGTCACCATGGTGAGCGCGCCCAGCACCACACCGCTCCCGAAGCTGATCCCCAGCTTGGCCGTGACTACGCGGCCTCGACGCGGTTCGGCGAGAAAAGTCGGCGTCACCGTCTTGTGGCGGTATTCACCGGTGATGATGATCGCGCCGAGCACGAGGGCGAGTATGCGCGAGACATCGAGCACCGAGAACACGTTGATGAACCACTGAGAAGAACCGTGCGGAACGACCCCCGCGCTCCCACCGTGTCGCCCGCCGGGTGCCAACGCGAGTCCGAAACCGAAAGCAAGGTCGATCACCACGACGATGCCGAAGAGCACGTAGGTCGACCAGATCGTCCACAGTTTGCGGATCTCGGCGCCGAGCAACCGGGTCATGCCTGACCACCAATCGGTCCGACAGAGGGCGAAGCCGCCGGACCATCGTCGAATCGTCGGTAGTCACCTGTCGAGGCCACGCCGTGCCCGACCTGCATACCCTCGCCGCCGGTCAAGGCGAAGAAGAGTGACTCGAGTGACTCGGTGGAGGAGACCATCTCGTGCACCTCAATGCGGTTCTCGACCATTATCGGGCCCACTGCTTGCGGTGTCGCGCCGTCACACACGACATAGCCGTCCCGGACCACTGCTGGAAGGCTCGCGGCTCGCAGGGCCTGGACCAGACGTTCGGCGTCTGGCGTCTGCACCCTCACCGAACGCTTGGACCCGGCGAGCAGGTCCTGCAGCCTGCCCTGAGCCGCCAGCCGGCCGCCGGTCAGGACGATGACGTCGTCCACGATCAACTGCGCCTCCGACAGCAGGTGAGACGACACGATAACGATGCGCTTACCGCCACGATCGGACGCGCCCTCGGACGCATAAACCCTTAGGAAGTCCCTCAGCCACGCGATGCCCTGAGGGTCCAGGCCGTTGGCCGGTTCGTCGAGGACGAGGACGTCGGGCTTGCCCAACATCGCCCGAGCGAGCTCGAGGCGCTGGCGCATGCCCATCGAGAAGCCACCAACTGACCGGTCGGCAGCCTCGGAGAGGCCGACTAGGTCGAGACACTCGTCGACGCGCCTGAAAGGTAGGCCCGCCACCGTTGCGGTCAATTTCAGATGGTTGCGCGCCGTTCGGGCGGGATGGAATCCCGACGCTTCGAGCACTGCACCCACCCGCATCGTGGGATTGGGCAGGTCACGGTAGCGGTGCCCGTCGATGAGGACCGATCCTGATGTCGGGGTCACGAGACCGAGGAGCATCCTAAGCGTGGTGGTCTTGCCGGCACCGTTGGGCCCGAGGAATCCCGTCACCCCACCCGGGACCGCGTCGAAGTCGAGGTGGTCGACAGCCAGGACCTCACCACCGAATCGCTTGGTCAATCCGCGGGCTTGAATCGTCGCCATGTCCGGTTCGGCCTCCATCAAGCTTCGTCGATCGCAATCCGCGCGAGGCGGCCCCCGGGTGACCTTAGTTCCGCCGAAACATGGAGTTGGCTCGTTCGCAGCGTTCCAAGTAAGTCCCAGTCGCCAAGGCCCAGATGTCAGGACAGCCACGTCGTAATTTCGCCTCAAGCCTGAGGGCACGCGCGCCGATAAATTCGGTTAGCGAGGGTTTCTCTTTCGCGCTCCGAAGTGGAGGACGCACATGTTCAACAAGCAAAGAGGACTGCTCGGGTTGATCGTTTCGAGCACTGTTGTCGTCGTCCTCGCAGGCACGGTCGCTGTCGCCGGCGCCTCGTCTGCTGGTCGCACGGGCATGCGCCACCGCTACTCCATCCAAGGGCTCGTCACGTCTGTCAACAATGTGGCTGCCGCAGACACCTGCGGCACACTCACTGTGACCGCCGACGTCCCCTTCAGCTTTGTCGGCGGGCGTCACGGGATCATGACCGTTGAGGTGACTCCGGCGACGACCTTCACCGACCCTGGTCTCGCGTCCCCGGAGTCGCCTTCGTTCGCTGACGTCTGTGTCGGTACACGCGTCGAGGTTCAAGGCACCTTTTCCGCCGGCACGTTCACGGCGCGCTCGGTCGCTGTTCTGCCCCCGCCCGCAACTGGCGCGCATGGAATCGTCACCTCCATCGGCACTGTCGCCACCGCAGGTACCTGTGGAAGCGCGACTGTGACCGGTACCGCCTTCTTCACGCTGGTCGGCGGCGGACGGTTCGCTATCAGGACTGTCGCGGTAACCACGGCGACGACCTTCGCTGACCCGGCTGTCACCTCGCCGGCAACCGCTTCGTTCGCTGACGTCTGCATCGGTACCCGGGTGGAGGCTCTCGGCACGTTCGCTGCCGGGACGCTCACGGCCACCTCGGTCGCGGTCGTGCCACCGCCCACGTTCGGAGTCCAGGGGATCGTCACCTCGGTCAACGGTGTGTCAACCGCGGGCACCTGCGGCGTTGCGGACACCGCGGGCTACTTTGCACTGGCCGGCATGCACCAGAACGTCGGGACGGTGGATGTGACCCTGACTACGACCTTCACGGACCCTGCCGTCGCTTTGCCGACGCTGCCTTCGTTCACCGATGTCTGCGTAGGTACCCACGTGAGGGCCCTCGGCACCGCAGCGACCGGCACGTTCACCGCCACCTCGGTCGCGGTCCTACCGCCCAGCCACCTGAGCGGTGGTCACCGCAATCTCCGAGGTAACCCCCGGGGCTGAGCACCGCACGATCCTCGCCACCCGCCGCTACAGAAAGCGGACTCCCAACCGGACAAGGCTCCCAACCAGCCTCGGGTCCCCCGAGGCCGGACTAGGCATGCTTGCGGGTCGTGAGCTGTTCCCGAA
>PLKG01000102.1 GCA_003140595.1 Acidimicrobiaceae bacterium
CGACTGGCGGAACCGCTGGTCACCGACCCTCTCACCTATTCGCTGAGGCTCTTAGACGATCCCGACGGTTTCGAAGACATCGACGAACAGCCTGAAGTTCACAGAGGGACATTCGGCGACTCAAGCGATCTAGTGACTGTCAATAGCCACTCTGACCGTGGCCTCAAGCTCGGCACCGGCCTGCTTTTTGACGAAGGGAAGTCGTGTTCCTGCTAAAATGTTGCTTTGCGTCTGCTGGAAACAACACGACTCCTAGTAGTCGCGGGAGCGCTTAAGAGATGCGCGATGAGTGAGCAGCTCAGTGACAATATGCGGGTCGCTGGTCGAAAGAGCGCCCGAACCCTAGCCAGGATGCGCCGGTTTGAAGTATTCGAGACGATCCCTGATCCCTTTGCGGTCGTTGCTCCGGTGCGAGATCCCGATGGGCATATCACAGACTTCGAGTGCGGCTTCGCCAAAACCACGATGGGGGAGGAAATCCGCGTGGACAGTAGAGCGCTCGTTGGGTGCCGATTGTTCGACGTGCGGCCAGCGCATAGGTCATCTGGCCTGTTCAAGATGTACTGTCACACCCTCTGCACGTGGGCGTCGCTGCTTCTCGACGTTGGGACTTCCCGGCAGGGCATCGTCGGACACGAGATTGAACGCGCTCCTCGGCTGCCACACGGCTGCCGAGGCTTCAGCCCGATATCAACACCTCGCTGCCGCGCCCTCGAGGCGTCGGCACGACTGCTCGAAGTCAACTCCCCGCGGGGTTCTCGAACATGACCGAAGGGGACGAGGGGAAGGGGGATTTTGCGGCTGTCTTCACCAATGCGGCGGTTGGCATGGCAATAGTAGGCCTCGACGGTCGCTTTCAGCGGGTAAGCAGCTCGCTTTGTCGGATCCTCGAACGGACAGTGGAGGAACTGGTCGGCCGTTCTTTTCTCGACGTCACTGATCCTGGAGATCACGACGTCGGGGTTGACGACCTGCGTCGTCTCGTGGCTGGCGAGATCGAGGTCGCGCAGCGCAAAAAGCGTTACCGGTTACCGACGGGGGCCCAGGTCTGGGTCCGGATGAGTGCGGCAGCGGTGAAGGACGCGTCGGGTGCCGTTGTGCATCTCGCGACGCAGATCGAGGACCTCACCGAGCAGCGCGGGGTTGAGCGTCGCCTTGCGGTGTCAGAGGCTCGATTCCGGGGAATGTTCGAGAACTCCCCGGTGGCGATTGCTCTGGTTGATCTTGCATGGGTGATCCGGTCGGCCAACGTGGCTCTGTCCGACCTGGTTGGTGTCGCGTTGGTAGACCTGGTCGGGCGTCCCTTGCGGGGAATCGTCGGCGGCCTGACAAAGTCAGACCTCACGCGGGCTGCCCGACAGCGTAGCGTCATGCTCGGCGAGCACCCCTTCACCCATGCCGACGGTTCCTCCGGCTGGGTGCTGGCCGCATCAACCCGCCTGGAGTCCATCGGCGACGGCAACAGCGCCACACTTGCTGTGCGATTGATCGACATCACCAAGCTCAAGGTCGGGGAGGAGGCCCTTCGGCAACATGGCCTGCACGACGAGTTGACCGGGCTTCCCAACCGAAGTCTGTATAACCAGCGCCTAAACGAAGCCTTAGTGGACCCGCGGCACGCCGGGCGGGAACTGGCTGTGATCATCGTCGACCTCAACCATTTCAAGCACGTCAATGACGGGCTCGGTCACAAGTTGGGTGATCTTGTCCTCACCGAAGCCGGACGGAGGATTAAAGCGGTGACGCGAAACGCCGACACGGTCGCTCGGATCGGAGGCGACGAGTTCGCGTTGGTCGTTCGTGAGGTACTAGACGAGGTCGCCGCCTTGGCGATCGCTAGCAATCTTCGGCGGCGACTCTGCGAGCCCTACCGCGTAACTGGCAACGTCATCCACGTCGAGGCGAGCATCGGGTTCGCACTCGCTCCCGGCGACGGTCACGACGCCGAGACCCTGATCCAGAAGGCCGACATGGCTCTCCACCGGGCCAAGCAGCTAAGCGGCGGGATCGCCGCCTTCTGTGTCGACGACAGCGCAGGCTTTTACCGACTCGGTCTTGTCGAAGTCCTCCGGCAAGCGGTGGCAGACGGCGGCATCGACGTCGCCTACCAGCCGATCGTCGATGCGGAGGGGGCGGTCCGGGGTCTCGAGGCGCTGGCCCGCTGGCATCATCCAACGCGGGGCGATATCCCTCCCGACCAGTTCATCCCCCTTGCCGAGCAGGAACATCTGATCGACGACTTGACTCGCGTCGTGATGNNGCGGCTCTCTTCTGAGCATCGTGGACGAGGCTCTCCGGGCGTCGTCGCTCCCAGGCGAGCGCCTTACACTCGAGATCACTGAAGGCACCCTCGCCGACGGGCTCGACCCGGACGTCCTCAGCACAATCAGGCAGCTCCACGACAGGAACGTCCGCCTCTCCATCGACGACTTCGGCACCGGCTACTCGTCGTTGGCCTATCTCAAGCGCCTCGAGTTTGACGAACTCAAGATCGACCGGTCATTTATCGCCGACGTTGACAGCGACGAACTGTCGGTTCCGATCGTGCGTTCCATCATCCAACTAGCTCACACCCTCGGCCTGCGCGTCGTCGCCGAGGGGGTCGAGAGCCTCGAAGCCGAGCGCATCCTGAGCGAGCTCGACTGCGACCTGTTCCAGGGCTACGTCATCAGCCGGCCCGTCCACCCGAGCGCAATCGCGAACTTCGTCACAACCACGAACACCAATGCGCAAGTGGGCGGCCATTCCGCCACCTCGAGCGTCCGTCACCGGCGGTTGAAGATTTTCGTCGTGGACGAGGACCGGGTTATGCGCCATGCGCTACGCATGAACCTCCAACGCCTCGGTCACGAGGTCCATGAGGCCCGCAGCGGCGCTTCCGCCCTCAGGCTGCTCAAGCATCTGCATCCCGACGTCATCGTGCTGGACCATATCCTCCCAGGCTTGAGTGGGGTCGAGACAGTGCCGTTGCTACGACGGGCCGGTCATCTCGGACCCATCTTCCTGTTCTCCCAACTCCTTTGCGATCTGTCGAAGACGGTCACGCTTCCCCTCGACGTGTGGCCCATCTCGAAGCTTGATCAGGCGACCCTCCTCGAGACCGTCGATGCTTACGCGACCCAACCGCCTGCGACGTACGGGCCATGAGCCGTCATTTCTGCAACGGACAGAATGGGCAATTCAGCCCGCACTCTCTCAGCCGATCCTTGACGGCCCGAACGTGGAACAAGGCGGATGACCCGCTTTCCGATCGCCGACGACGAGGTCCGGGTCCGGGAGTGGCTGCTTCGGGTGCTGCAGCGGCGAGGGCACTCCGGCGAGGAACCGCTGTGCCTGAAGACGGCCATGTGCTGTAAAGGCGATAGTGTTCGTCAGGTCTGGAGAACGCAGTGATCGACAGCAGCGAACCCCACCAGGTTGCCCAACCTCCAGGCGATAGCGCTCGTCTGCAGGCACTCATTTCCTCTCTCGATGATCTTGTGTTCGAACTCGACGAGAACGGCACCTACCTCGGGATTTGGACCGCCGCCGACGCCCTCCTTTCAGCGCCCAGGGGCGAATTGCTCGGCCAGACACTCACCGAGGCCCTCGGCAGCGAGGTTGGCCTCGGCTTGATGAAAGTCATCGGCTGTGTCCTCGAAACGGGTCGCCCGGAGATCTGGGAGTATTGCCTTGAGGTTCCTGCGGGCATCCGGTGGTTCGAGAGCAGAGTCGCTCCGATCGCCACTTCGGAGGGCTCTTCAAGGCGGGTATGCCTTCTGGTCCGCGACATGACAGAACAGAAGGCTGCCGAGCAAGAGATTTCAAGACTCCTATTTCGTGAGCAGCTGTTGAGCCGCTTGTCCGAGGCGCTGCCAGTTGGTCTGTTCGAGATCGACAGGACGGGCCGCATCACATTCGACAACGATCGCATGCGCGCGATTGCGGGCTATCTTCCCGCCGCTGGAGAGGAAGGTTTGATGTCAGCGGTTGTCTCCGAGGACCGACTGGTACTTGAGGCAGCGCTTGCTGCGGTACTCGCCAATCAACCAGTCGACGGCCTCGAGATAAGGCTCGTGGTCGAAAACACCCAGCGAGTCTGCGAAATGAGCATGCGGTCGCTCACGTCCGCGACCGGTGTGGTGACTGGCGCCGTTGGGTACCTCAGCGATGTAACCGACCGCGCGCAACTCCGCCAAACGCTCGAGGTGAAGGCGTCGGTCGACAAGCTCACGTCGTGTTTGAACCGCGGGGCGTCGCTCGAACTTGTCGAGGCGATGACCTCTGCGCGGAAGGCGCCCACCGAGGGAAGTGCGCTCGTCTACGTCGACCTAGACGACTTCAAGTCCGTGAACGACCGGTTGGGTCACGCGGCCGGCGACTGCCTTCTTGTCGCGGCCGCCGATCGTCTTCGGGGCGCCGCGCGCAAAGGCGATGCCGTCGGCCGTCTTGGAGGCGACGAGTTCCTTGTCATCTGCCCGCGAGTCGAAAGCTCGGCTCAAGCAGTCAGAATTGCTGAACGCGTCGCGGCGGCGACGGAGGCCACGATCGACGTCGGCACCGGTGTAGTCGAGCTGCGGACAAGTGTCGGCGTCGCTTGGACCAAAGAGGCCATCGACGCCGACGCGTTCCTCGCTCAGGCGGACAGCGCGATGTACGAATCGAAACGGACGCGCCGCAAAGGCGTGACGCTGTTCGTGACCGACAGCCATGCCGTGAGTCCGCTCGTACCGGGGGTGCTACCTGTTGCGGCGCCGCGCGGAGTCTCCGACAAAGCCGGTGTTCACACTTCAGTGCCTCCCGGCCCTAAGGCCCGAGAAGTTGCAGAGGAAGCGAAGACGCAGGACTCGGGCGGCGCGTAGCCGAGAGAAACTGTCAGAGCCGGAGCCAAGTCGCACTCCGGCTCCGGTCTTGGGTCGACGTGCCTAGCGCCTCCTGCCTTCCTCTCTTGTCCTCGGCTCTCCGGCTGCTCCGGCTTACCGTCATCAACACCGATCTTCGGCACCTTGCCAAGCTCGACGACGAGGCCGAGATGGCCGCCGAGCACGTCGGCGGACTCCTTCGAGCCGATCATGCGCGCCAGGATCCAGAGTGAGTAGCACGGCAACCCCACTAGCACCGGCGACACGGCCGTCTAGCCATAGCCGACGGGGATGGTGAAGTCGAAGAACCACAGGTCCCACTGGCACAGTTCCGCCGGCTTGTACTCGGTGCGACCGAAGGCTTCGGGCACCTCATAGCTCGGACGCAGCTCGGCCACGCGCTCACGAACCGGGCGCCTTCTCCTCAGCTTGCTACTGGTTCGTTTGGGCTATCCACCAGCCGTTCATCTACCAGGAGGGATCGGAGCAGGTCTTCGTGCACTGCACAAGGCCGATGCCGGGGATTCCGGACCGCTGGGGGAGCTCATCGCCCGAGCTGTAACCGACAACCTCTGTCGCTTCAGAGAGCCTGCCGAGGTGGGGCCACGATTGGCACCGCTCGCAGCCCCCCGACAACGAACCAGAACGTGCTGGCGCTTCGCGCAGCAGTCGAGCGCGGGCGCCTGAAGGCCCAGAAGGGACCAGACGGTCATTGGCGCAGTACTCGGGCGTGGGTCGACGGTACCCAGCGAGCAAGTATGAGCGGCGAGGCTGACACTTCCGACCGTTTCCGGCGAACCTGCCTGCAGACGGATGCGATCGTTAGTAGAGCGCTCTACTACAGGGGCGCATTTGGCGGACGCGGTGGACGGCTTCGTGGACGGGAGACGACGAAAGGGCTCAGGCCGAACCGCGGACCTTCGCGACCCGCGCCGCCCAAGCGAGGGCGAACGTTCCAGTCACTGCGAGAAGAAGGCCCGGTCCCAGGTTGGCGCCGACAACGTAGGTGAAGCTGCGCAGTGGTGAGGCGGGCGCGAACACGATCTGCTGGGTGGACTTGAGTACCGGCCACTCGCTCGGACCGACGACGAGCCACGCCCCGGCGAGGATTGCCAAAAGCCCAGCCAGTGCCGCGCCGGATCGCCCGGCACCGCGGGCGGCCTTTGGCACGATAGCGACCATCGCCACTCCCGCGACTAGCGCGGCCCCTCCGGGCGCCACGTGCAGCGCGGCGTGGATCAGGCTCCAGTGCCATGACGGCGAACCATCCGGGCTCCATCCAAACGAGGGCCCCACGAGTACCGAGAGGCCTGCCCAGGCGCCGAGCAAAGCCGTCAGCAGTCCGACCATGATCAGGCCCGCTGGTGGCAGCCCGCTCATCGGCAGCTGCTTTCGGTAAGATCCGCCAGACGACAGCCCTCTCATCGGATCCGCCGGCGCGCTCGACTGTGGCACGGTTGCCGACGTTTGGTCCAAACCCGTCCCCTGGCCGAAGTCGGGGAATGCAGAGGCAACTGGCATCGCCATGGCGGCTGGTTCCGGCTGGACTGGAGAATCGATCCCTGGGCGTGGACCGACGCTCTCCGCTTGCGGTTCGTTCAAGGCATCGGACATCTCCGCACCTCCTCACACTTTCCGTGTGACCGTCTGCGCTCGTCCCCACTCCGATGAGCGCCAACCGGCTCGTTGGACCGACGGGTGAGGTGAGGATGTGCGTAGGTCGCGAGCAGATAGTACAGCGGCCGTTGTCAGGTTGGAAAGCCTGCTCGGAGCGCGGCGGATTTGGCAGCACTTCTCTCCTGAGTGGCTGTCGAGGGGATCGTGCGCCGGCACTCCGTGAGACAAGTCGAGCGGTGGCGTCGTCGGCTGCGACGACACCCACGGGAACACCTTAGGCTTAGCGCTGTCCCAGTTCACGCCCTTACGTGAACACCACGCCAGTTTTCCTCGTTCTACTCCGAATGTGCGGCGTGTCGATTGTTCCCGCACAGTCATTGGGCTGATTACTCCGACTCTCTCGTCAGTGCCCCTGATCTGAACTACTTCGGCCCCTCGATTCCGGTGAAGGCCTCCGCGTTGGCTGTGAAGAATCGGCAGGTTTCTCAACAAGGCTGTTGCCGCGATGATCACATCGAAGGGAGGGACCTTCGTACGGCGACCGTTGCCACGCAATTCGGCTGCGACGCGAGCGAACGCGCGAGCCGTTGGCGCATCGAAGGGGATCGGCTCAATGGCTGCTTCGGTCACTTGTAGCCGCGCCTAGCCAATGGCGCGTTCGTACTCGTCATCGGTGACGAGGGGACCGACAGAAAGTTCAGCGAGAGTGCCGTGGTGAGAAGCGGTCCCTCAGGTAGATCGGCCTCCATGCGAGCCGACGTAGCAAGACGGCCACTGACGTGTCTAGAACCCCCGGGCTGGGACGCATCAAAGGATCGTGTCGATGACCGAATCGATGTCTTCGCGCAGTGCCGCGGGCTCTATTGCCGGTAGGTAGCGGAACCGCTCGAGGATCGCAGGAAGGGTCAGCCGCTGATCTTCCAAGGGTCGAAGTTCCGCTACCGGTCGACCGTCACGGGTGACTCGCACGGCTTCGCCGTGCTCAACACGGTCGATGATCTCACCACCGTGATTGCGTAGGTCGCGTATCGAAACGTTGTTCATGACTGATGTATCACCGGAGATACGTCAACTGGGCCCGAACGGAGACCGGAGCGCGCCCAGCCGCCAGAGCGGGAGGGAGCGAGAAGGGCAAAAGGGGGCGGCAGAAATCGCCGTCTACGTACTCAAGCCCTGGTGATCGGGAGGGGCTTGGTCTCTTGGCCCAACTGGTGTGGGGGTTGACCGCTTCAGCCTCTGCGCCCAACTACGCGGCACCCGGCCGAGCATGGCCGCCAATTCGCCGCTTGGTGCCGCCGGTGAGAAGAAGTAACCCTGACCTATCTCACACCTGAGGCGGCGGAGGTGTTCAAGTTGCTCTTGGGTTTCGATCCCCTCGGCGAGCACGGTCATCTTGAGCTTTTGGCCGAGCGAGACGATCGCCTCGAGCAGCGTGTCGTTGTAGACGCTCCCGTGTAGTGGGCTGACGAAGGACCGGTCGATCTTGATGATCATCGGGTGCAAGAGCGCTAGGTACGAGAGCGAGGAGTACCCCGTGCCGAAGTCGTCGAGCGCGAAGGCCACCCCGATCCGGTCGAGACGCGCGATAGCGCTCATTGTCCCGGCAATGTCGTCGAGCGCCACGCTCTCGGTGATCTCGAGGACAAGGCGTTCCGGTGCAAGTCCGCTGGCCGTCAACGCCTCCTCGATCATCGACACGAGGTTCGGGTCGTGGAACTGGCGAGCGGAGAGGTTGACCGTGACGAAGAGCCGGCTTGCTCGAGCAGCTGTTGGCTCCCAAGACCTCGCCTTAGAAACGGCGTCGTGCAGTGCGAAAGAGCCAAGTGCGTAGATGAGGTCGGTCTTCTCCGCAAGCGGGATGAACACGTTGGGGGGTATGTGTCCCCGCTCGGGGTGTTGCCAGCGCATCAGCGCCTCGAATCCGATCACCTGGCTTGTAGCGAGATTGACAAACGGTTGGTAGTACATCGAGAGCTCACCGGCCGCAAGAGCGTGCCCAAGCTCCTGGGTGAGAGCGAAGCGATTGTCCTCGTCCTCGTACATAGCCGGGGTGAAAACAACGTGGCGGCCCTCACCCCTGCGCTTGGCCTGGTACATGGCGACGTCGACGTCCTGGAGTAGCTCGCTGCAGTCCTTGCTCGCTCCCTCCCAGACCACGACCCCGATACTCGCGTGCTGTTCGAGGCGCACGCCGTCGATGTAGAAGGGCCCGGCGACCGCGGCAAGTAGACGCTCGGCCACGTCCTCGGCCTGAGCCGGGTATGTCAGTCCCTCGGCCAAGTAGAGGAACTCGTCGCCCCCCAAGCGACAAAGCGTGTCCGAGGAGCGGCTCATCTGTTCGAGGCGACGAGCGAACGCAACGAGCAGCTGGTCGCCGACGACGTGACCCAAGGTGTCGTTCACCCCCTTGAAGTTGTCGAGGTCCAACATCAACACTGCATTCCACCCGGCTCCGCGAGCGGCTCTCCCGTTCGCCTGAGAAAGCCGGTCCTCGAAGAGCGCCCGGTTGGGGAGCCCGGTGAGCGAGTCGTGCAGTGCTTGGTGCGAGAGTTGGGCGGTGAGCGCTCGTTCCTGGGTGACGTCCCGGACCGAGATGACCGAGTACAGCGGCACTCCGGCGGCGTCGAGCGCAATGGACTTCGAGACCTCGACAACGATCACCCGCCCGTCCTTGTGCCTAAAGCGGTCGATGTAGCTCACTCGGGCAGTCTCGTCGGGCGACAGGTGGCCGTGGAACTCCTTGGGATGAGTAAACGGCGCTGCTCCGTTGTCGATGACCTCCTCTCTGTTGCGTCCGACCATCTGGCAGAAGGAATCATTGACTGCCAGTACCTTGTCCTCGAGATCGACGAGGATCATGCCGGCCACATTGTTTTCAAAGGCGAGGCGGAATCGCTGCTCGCTACTCGCGAGTGCCTCGGCGGCTGCAAGTTCGGTGGCGATGGCACGCAGCTCAGCCTTAGTGCGGACGTGCCCCGCTGTTCTTTGACCGCTGTCGTCGCAGACTGCGACGACAGCCCACGGCTTGCCGTCAAGCACGAACTGCGCGCGTGCGACATCGACCATGAGCTCGCTGCCATCTCGACGCAAGAGCCTGTAATCCAAGTGGCGCGCCATCACCGGCACGCGCGGGATCGGATCCCGGGCGAATTCGTGGCCAAGCGCGACGTGAGTATCCCGGCACCGAGACTGCAAGAGCACTTCGACAGTCTGACCGACGAGCTCGTCACGCGCGTAGCCCGTGAGACCCTCGAGGCGTTTGTTCGCGTGGCAGATAACGCCGTACTCATCGACGAAGGCGATCCCATCAGGCACCACCTCGAGCAACTGGTTTAGGGCAACGGGAGGATTCTCGATGTAACCCATCGTGGTATTAGTATCTGCCTATTCGATAATGCATCAAATGGGCAGAACGTCATTTATCGTTAGACGAAGTGCCTTTTTTAGATTCTGAGTAGGTCGATCAGTTCCTGTTGTGACTCGACGTTCAGCTTCCTGAAGATCGCGGAGAGATGGTTGCGAACGGTGCTCTGAGAGATGAAGAGCACCTTTGCGATGGCCGGCACTCGGTACCCGGCAAGCAACCTCGTAAGCACGTCGAGTTCGCGCGCCGACAGTTCAGAGATTCCAGGGATCTGTGTTTCGCTGATGCTAGCGAGGTCGCGCGAGGAGCCAAAGACATCGATCCCCCGCGTCTCGCCCGACGGTGCGTCAACCTCGGACTCCGGCAAACCTTCGGACTGCTCAATCGGCCTGAGCGCGAAGGCGAAGGTCGGGGGAGGATCCATTGGCAGCAGCAACAGCTGGCACAGCTGTGCTTGTCCATGTTCGCGATGGACATGGACGTGAAGCGCCACGCCCTTGGCCGTAGAAGTCGATTGCGCGAGTGCCCACATGAGCCCGGTGAGGTCGTCCACGTGAACGATCTGGAAGATGCTCTGACCAACTAGTTCCATTGGCCCGCTCGAGCTTGTATCGCAGTCAGTACACGCACGGTCAACTTTGAGGCTGGCGTCGATCGTGCCGATGAGAGCGTTGAAGTCCTTGGGCAGCGAAGGCGTTGCACTTGGGGCGGGCAAACTGTCTGTCGTAAAAACAAAGAGAACGTGCCGTAGCGGAATCTCCTCACCGATCGTCCTCACCCAGGTTCGAAGTGGGACTGACGATCCGTCTCTGAGGCGAAATTGGTGGTTTGCCTCATATCCGTTCAGCCGTCCTGCGACGAGAAGATCGAGGGCGCCTTTCGGCGTGTCGACGGTGAGCGCCTCGACCCTGCAACCAACCAACTCGCTACGTTGTGACGAGAACAGAATCTGAGCCGCAGGGCTGACAGCGATGACACGCTCGGAGGGCACCTCGACGATAAGTGCCGGCAAGGGATTGCGACTGACGATGTCCAGCACACCGCTTGGCAGTGCGACGTCCGAAAAAGATGAGCCGGAGTGCGACGTCATCTCAGCAGCCTCCTCATCTGGATTGTACAGCACATTTGACCAAGCGGACCGGCAATCAGGTGAGATCGATCCAGGCCGCCGGGGAGTTGCTTGTTACGACGGATGCCCTGTCGTATCGACTCGTAGGACCCGGTGGGCGACCTGCTTGCTCTCCAGGAAGGATTTGAACTGCGCGTCAACACCGCAAACAAGTTTTTGTCTCCAACGGCGCGGGCATCCATGCCAGTGCGGGCGTCCCCAGCTCACCAATGGCCGCGTTCTAAAGGTGCACGGCGTATGCGTGGGCGAGCGCGGACTCCATCGTCGACGGCACTGACCGAACGGGATCAACGGGACCGCCAGCGCGGACCAGCGGGACCAATGGCGCGAGTCTCCAGCCACGGCAGACGTCTCCGGCGGTGCTTGCACGGCCGGTGACCACGATATCGACCTCGTCAATGCCGAAGTCTCCACGTGCAGGGCGCGAGCACGTGGGTGAGGTCGGGTTCCAACGTCACGGGAGCCCGGTGGACCTCCGGAAAGAGCGGATCACAACAAGTCCCGACTCCGTCGTTATCCAAGACCAGCCATCGCCGTTGTCATGCGCGATGTCGGCATATACGCCGGCACTGGGTAGTGCGCGTCCGACTGCCATGCTCTCAGTGGCGGCGGTGAGTAGACCGACCCAAAGGTCGGTGAGGAGTCCTGACGGATTTAGAACCCACTGGCGATTCCACGTCTTCCCCGGCCACGGACGGAGGTTGACTACCCCGTCAATGCCACTTCCGGCGACGGGAGTCTTACCGCGATGTCATCTGCGGAGTGTAAGACGGCACTTGTGACACCTGAGTAAGGTTCGCCCCGTCATCTTTTCGGCCTTTGCGAGCCTACGGACTACCCATTTAGCCGGAGTGGTCTGCGAAGGCTGATCACCCTCGGGTCGAGATGCACTACGCGAGGTGCGGCACCCCGAAGACGAGCGGCGGCCGCGACCAGAAGGCAGTCGCCGGCCGCGTAACTCAACCGGTCGTTTACGGACTTGAAGTCGTCGAGGTCGACATAGACGAGCGCGCTTCCCTCGGTGAGCGTCTTCGGCGCAGGGGTCATCGCCTCGACGAGTTCGAGGGACGCTTTTCGATTCAAACATGAGGTGGGCTTGTCAACCGACCTCTTCACCTCGAGCTCGCGGTGAAGTTGAGGGCGGTCGGTTACATCGCTGAGGTACCCAATGGCGCCAGTCACCACACCGGTCACGGACTTGAGCGACTGCATGCTCATTTCGCCGACTCGCTCGGCACCGGCGTTTAGCGGATCGTCTGGCGCCTGGAGACAAGACCGTATTTCAAGGGCGTCGACCGGTTGATCTGCAAGTAGGGTGGCGAGCGCTGATTCGAGTGCCGGTCAGCCCTTGGCAACGACGACAGATGACATCAGAGCTTCCACGGTGTTCGCGGATGAGTCGCCCATGATCTTGTATATGCGATCGTTGCTGAAGATGATGTGGCCTGCCAGGTCGATCTCGGATAACACCGACTCAACGGTTGCCCGCGAGATAGGAGTCTCGAGATGTTGTGCTCGGTGATGGCGCCAACAAGGGGGCCCCCGTCGAGGAGCCCCCGGGACCGACGATTGGAGCGAGCCTGCCTTGGAAACGCCGAATGCCTGCCGGAACATCGAAGAAGTGTACTGATGTGTGTGCGCGCCCTATCTTGACGACAGTGCCAAAAAGGTGGGTCAAAGTGAGGCCAATGGTCCAGCCAAGAGCGTTGCTAAATGACTTGCCGAACAGTTCGCTCAGGGGCGCAATAAGCAAGGCGTCAGTGATGCCCCAGATCTCGACTTGAGGTCCGCTCTCTTCGAGCTCGAACAAGGTCGTCGGGAGAGGAAAGGAGCGCGTGAAGACGGGGTTTCCTTACAGCGTCTAGCCGGTCAGGTGATTGATGTCCACCAATGGCAAGTCCTGCACGTCTTGCCTCGAGATCTTGAGCTGGATGCCGTCATCGGTCCCGGTCACCGCGCTGATGGGGATGGCCACTTCCTTGCGGCCCCAAAGATGTCCCTCCTGGAGAAGTACGTGGGTAACGCGGTCACTGCCAGGGTCAATGACGAGACCCTGTACGCGCCCGATGTCGCCGTCTGTGGCGTGGACCTGCTCACCACGGCGCACGGCCACCTCGCCTAAGGGGAGAGTGTCGTAGGTCACGGGCTCCGAGGCGTTCCCGATGCCAAGGCTCAGAGCACTCCCCGCGGTCATGCCGACCGTCATGCCACTGCCTAGGCCGTAGTACGGCCAGGAGAGCACCTCTTCGGGGTCGTAGTCCGCATGGACCCCTGTTCCGGGGAGGAAACGCATCTCCTCGGCATAGTCGAGCTTGTCGAACTCCGCCACGGTGCAGCGGAGTGAGATCTCACCGGTACTGGCGTCGACGAGGTCGAGGGGAACAAGTCGGCCGAGTCCTTGCCGGTGCTTGGGTTCGACCACAAGGTGGGTGACCGCCTTGGCGATGGGATCGACTACTACGCGGCTTACCTCACCGCAGACCCCGTCGCTACATCTAGCTTCAACTCCGATCGTGAACCGCGTGGTTTCCGACATAGCCATCCTCCTCATATCCCTGGATCCTTCCGCATTGGTCGGAGACAGATGGCGCGCGGCAGGCTGCGACCAGGCTCACTCTGAGCTTACCGAGGGTGGGCGTGGCCCGAATCGTGACGGCGGCCGCTGTTCAGCCAACGCAGTCGGCGTGGGCAAACGGGATGCGACAGACCGACAACACCGCTGTCAGACAGCTTCTCCGAGCGGGGGGAGGGTCAGTCGGAGGGCTTGCTCGGGGGGTTCGACGAGCGCGTATCGGCGACGGTACGCCTGAGTTTCTCTCTGCGGTTGCGGGCGCCTATGCCACCACCTAACCCGGACACACAGAGTCGGCGCCTGAGCCGCTACGACGAAGCTACGAGTCGCACCTTGTCGTGACGAGCCAACAGGAAGGAGGTCGAGAGCACTATCCGAATGAGACTCAGATGATCCCCAATCGCCGAAACATAGGCACTTTGATGAGGTCCAAGAGAAAGCCGAAGAGTGCGGCCGCTGCGAATACCGTCGCAGCTACGACGACGGAAATCGCCCGCATCTCGATCCCCCGAAGGGCAAGCAGAGAGATGATCACGATGTCTGCCACCGATGCGACGATCATCCACGTGCTCGGGAGTGATCTCCAAAGGTGTCGGCGCTCCCGGACGCAGTAGAGGATCGCCTCTCCGCCGAAGATGAGGGTAACTGCGGCGAGGGTTTGGAGCCGGCTGATGCTCAGTCCGAGAGAGTATTTCCCGATCAGCAGCGTCCCCGTGCAGAAAATCAGGAAGCAAAGGCCCATCACCAGTCCAGCCTTGGTGAGCCTGGCGATCTGCCACACACTGGGCGCTGTCGACGGTCGGACTTTGTCAGTGGTCACCGACATTCCGAGGAAGTCGCCGGTGATCATGATGATCACCATGAGCATCGGGGTCAGGATCGCGTGCCCGGTGATGACCAGTCCAAGGGTGAGGAAGAGCACATTGGCGATCTTCTTGGTAAAAGAATTGAGCGTGTAAGTCAGGATGCGCTGGTAGGTAAGTCGTCCCTCCTTCACGGCTGAGACGATGCCACCGAGCCCGGAGGTGGTGAGAACGATCCCGGCGGCTGACTTGGCTACGTCGGTTGCGGTGGAGACGGCTACGCCCATCTGGGCTTGACGGAGCGCTGGTGCGTCGTTGGCGCCGTCGCCGCACATCCCGACGGTGTGACCGGACTTTTGGAAGCTCTTGACCAGTTCGTACTTCCCCTCAGGGAAGATGCCGGCAAAAACGGCGAAGTCCTCGGGTCGAACGTCTTTCGGCAATGGTCCAGCCGGGCAGACCTTCCCTTCCAGCCCGACGGCGTGAGCGACGATCCCAGCAGTAGTGGCCGCGTCGCCGGTCGCCATCACCGTGCGCACTCCCATACTTGCTAGTTCGGAGATGAGGCCAGCTGAGTCAGAGCGCGGCGGATCACTGAGCGCGATCAGCCCCATCAAGGTCATCGGACTGCCAATCGGCCCCTCGGCGACCGCCAGGACTCGAAAGCCCTGTTTTTCGAGCTCTTTGACAGCGGCCGATCCAGGCACCGACGGCTTGGCCAAGGCGATGACTGTGTCGAACGCGCCCTTGACGATCCTCACGCTCTTGCCGTCGCCACTTGTGATGGTCGCTTCCGACAACTTCTTCGTCGGGTCGAACGGAATGAACTGAACCAGCGCGGGCGGCCTCTTCATTCCGTGCTGCCCCATCTCACGAATAGCACCATCCACGGGGTCCTGACCGCCCTCGTCACTTGCCAGCGTGGCGTAGGTGAGGAGGCGAGCTTCGTCATAGCCGGACATCGGTTGCACACTGTCGACCGACAATTTGTTCTTGGTCAGGGTGCCAGTCTTGTCAACACAAAGGACATCGACAGACGCAGCCTCGTCGACCGCAGAGAGCCTGGTGGGAAGCACGCCGAGCTTCCCGAGCACACCCGCACCGAGCGCCGCCGCGAGAGTGAACGTCGCGGGCAACGCCACTGGAATGGCTGCAAGTATCGCTGTGAGGATGAGCGGAATAATCGCGCTCCACGTCAGACCATGGGCAGTGGCGTAAGCCACCAGCACAACGATTACCGCAGCGTTGAAGAGCGCGATGTTGCGCACGACTCGGAGAACGACCTTCTGCTGGGAGCTCTCGATGTGTGCCGTGCGGACCAGCTCGGCCGAATTGCCGAACTTGGTTCGCGGTCCGGTCTGAGTCACCTGCGCGGTTGCTTCGCCACGCTGCACCAGCGCGCCCGCGAATGTTTCGGCGCCGGTTCCAAGTTCCACTGGTTCGGACTCTCCAGTCAGCGATGACTGGTCCAAGAGCACCGCTCCTTCGACGATGCTCACGTCGGCAGGTACCACCGCCCCTAGCGACAGCTTGACGAGGTCACCCGGCACCACTTCGGAGGATGGAATGATGGTCCAGGACCCATCACGTCGAACCGAAGCGTTCAGCGCCAGGCGGGATTTCAGCGCAGTCAGCGTCGTGTGGGCTCTTCCTTCCTGGTAGAGCCCGATGCCCGCGTTGAACACGAGAAGACCCGCGATCACCGCCGCTTCGGTGAAGTCGTGAAGCACCAGCTCGAGCACCGTCGCAGCCTCGAGCATCCATGGAACCGGTGCCCAGAACTTCTTTGCAGCTTGCAGCAAAGGGTGCAACGTCGTGTCGGGAAGTGAGTTTGGTCCTACGCGGGCTAGAAGCTGTTTGGCTTCACTCGCAGTCAGGCCATCGAGCGCAGTCTCGGGAGCCAAGGTCGCCGTGGCTCCGGCGGCGTTGTGTTGCTTTGCTCGGGATGTGTCGCCAGCCGGGTGCTCCGGTGGTTTCATAGATGCCACTGCCTCGCCCGCCCACTCGTTCTTGCCGCAATCTTACCGGTGTGTGTTTTCGACATAGATCACCGCAGGGCTTCTCGGTCATTGAGCCTTTCGCATCTCGTCCTTCGAGGACGACGGTGTGGGTCGTAGCGACCAACTACTCTGTACTCAGCGCCAAAGGCCGAACCGACGGAGCCCCCGTTGTACGACGCCATTGCTCGTCCGCAGGACGCGGCGCCGCACGACTCGTTTGCGGTAGGACGTTGAGCTTCGCTCGGCGGCGTTAAGGTTGCCGAGGTCACAAGCAGCCCGATAGAGCTCGATGTCGAGGCTCTTGCCTCTCGCTATCTCCTGCATTGCTATACCACCTCTCGGTCGGGAGTGTCGGAGTCCCATTCCTTCATTGGTCACCGGCCCGCTGGCAAGACCGCGCTCAGTGCCCGAGCGGCTGGGCCGGTCTAGGGGAGGGGGTCAAGACGAATCCCGACCCCAGGTCATTAGTCCGCTTAGTTCGTCCAAGTGGTTTTCTCTCATGACCTCCCGATGCCGAGGTGTTGCGTGACACGACGAATCGCGCGCGTGCCCTGTTTGGGCTCTTCGAGCAAGCGAATGACTAGCGACAGCCTTGTCGTCGGCATGCCGTCCACTCAGCTCACCACCTGTAGAAGTGGTGCCTCCCGGAGCTCCCGCGTCCTAGTGCGAGCCCGATAATCCACACGAAGAGGACGATCGCTGCAACGACCCACAATAAGTGCAAGGTGAATCCCAGTCCGAAAAAGAGCAAAGCAAGAAGCAACACGAAAAAGATAATCATTTCCTAGCCTTCTTCTCGTCCACGAGGGGTACTGATGGTCCAACGACCCAGACGCGTTGATCGCGATCTGGAGTCGCGTCACTTCTTGAAGGCGTCCTTGAGCTTCTCACCGGCCTGCTTGACGTTGCCCTTCACTTGGTCGGCTTTACCCTCGGCGCGCAGCTTGTTGTTGCCGCTGGCCTTGCCGACGGTTTCCTTCAGTTTCCCCTTTGCCTGCTGGGCGGTGTTCTTTGCCTTGTCGGTCGTTGTCATGGTTGGGCTCCTTGTCTTGGGATGTAAAAAGGGGGTTGGGCCCTCTGTAGCCGGTAACGGGTTTTCGGGTGTTCTCTAGATGTGACGATCACGTGCCCACGTTTTGAGAGACTCATAGAGGGCGTCCTCATCAGGGCCTGAGCTGATCCTCGAGAGGTTCCAGATCACCTCGAGTGTTAGAGAGTCCGACCGGCAAATAGTGAGTCTCAGTGCGGGTACTTCGTGGCCCAGGGCCTATTACGTTCGTGCCAAAAGGCTCTATCTCTTGGTCAGCGAATGGCCGCGCCCGAGATAGTCTGCGTTACCGCATAGAGCGATGGGACAGACCCGGTGGCGAACACCGATCTCTTTGCTAGAGCGGTCTTAGGAGCGGTGTAGGCGATACTGGCACCCGACGCTGGGGCCTTGACGCCGCTACCCGACCCAGTCGCCGTCAAGGTCAGAACGTTAGAGGCACACTTTGCGGTGATTGTCCCGGCAAGACCGGACGCGATGCCCGTGTAGTCGTACGCGAAGGCAGCCGGAACCGTGTTCACTGCGGCGCAGGACACGTCCTCGTTGTAGGTGATCACGAGTGTTGATGAGGTCGTGAGCGCCGACACGATGGCTGGAGCCGGCGCCCCCGTTACTGCGAGTTTCTGCGATGCCGCAAACTCCGTCACCTTGCTGGGGGCGTACACGGCTTTGGTAGTGCTGCTAGGAGCGGTGTACACGATGCTGCCGCCAGTACTCCCTGGCAATGTGAAGGTTCCAGTCAGGCTCAGCACGTCACCGGATGTTGTGCAGCTCTTGGCGGTGATCGCGCCACCGGCCGCTGAACCAGTCCAGTAGTCGGCAAAGTCGCTGGAAGCATCCGTCGGGCAGGACACGCCCTCGTTGTAGGTGATCGCAATTGAGGTGTGGGTTACCGCTGCCAGGACCATGATCGGCCCAGCGGTAGAAACCGTGAAGTATCCGAAGGCATCGACCGCGAGGTTGATCGTCGCACCGCGGCCGTTGTAGACATCCACGCTGCCAGTGCCCGCCGTGTCTGCGATCGTGAAGTTCGGAACGATCTCGTTCGCGATCCAGTTCACGTCAGAAGCGACCGGTACCGTCGTGTCGGCTGTCGGGTAGACGGTGAGGTAGCTAGGGGCGTCACCCGCGATAACCGTGAGGTTCCCGGCGACGGCAGAGGCAGTCGCCGGGATCCCGCTCGCGCTGGTGGCAAGATCGAACTTCTCAGTGGTGTTCGCCGCGATCGAGGTTTCGGTACCCACCAGGGAGTGCGCGCGGGTGTCGGCCACGCGGACCGGCGTGATCGGCACGAAGACCGAGCCCGTACCACCGGCGCCGGTGTAGTAACCGTCCACGTCCACGTCCACGTTCACCGTGCCTGCGTGGTTGTAGACCTCGATCTGGCCGCCGGTGCCGACTCCGACCGTCACGCGGTTCGCGACGGCCTGGCCGGCTGTGAAGTTGACACTTGACGCGGTCGGCATAGGGGTCACGCCAGCTGGGTAGACGGTGAGAAAGCTTGCCCGCGTCCCGTGGGCAGCAGTCACGTTGGTCACCACTGCGGTCGCGGTGACAGGCACTCCGTCAGCTGCGGCAGTGCCCGCGACAGTGACCGGCGAGCTCGTGTTCGGACCTATCGCCGTGCCCAGCTGGAGGTTGCCGAGCACACGCGTCGGCGACACGGAGTTGTACAACCCTTTGCCGTTGGTCGAAGGAGTGCTCGTGTAATAGCCGTCCACATCGACCACGACGTTCGTGCTACCGGCATGGTTGTAGATCGACACCTTGCCCGAAGAACTGAGCGGCACCGTCACTAGGTTCGCCACTGTCACGGCAGGTTTGAAGTTAAGGTTGGAAACCGTCGGCATCGTGCTTCCCTCGGGGAAGACGGTCAGGAATCCGGAGACTGTGGGGTTGATCGCGGTCACGTTGAGCACCACCGCGGAGGCTCCGGAGGGTATGGGTGCGGTGCCCACCCCAGTGACTTGCACAGGTAGCGTATCTGCGGCAGTGAGGCCCTTCCCCGCGTTCGGCTGGCCGGAGTTCGGTCGGGTGTCGCTGATGCGGAAGGGCGTCACTGACACGTAGGAACCCATAACGGGTGTCGACGCTCGTGGCGTGGATGCGGCCGAAACGGCTATTGCGACCGGGCCGAGGAGCAACCCGACAGCGGCAATCAGTACCGTCCCGAGCCGGACCGGCGTAAGCCTACGAACCTTCCCATCCGTTGGGCCGTCGCGGGATGACCGAAACATGCGAAATGGCCTAGACATGCGGCTCTTCCTCCTCAATTCCGATGGTGCTGAAGAACATTCCCATCTGACTCACTTTCTCTGCCCCCTGTCGTGAGCTTTCGGGCAGATTCGGTCAGCGATCACATCTGTTTCAGTGCACCTCTTTTGTCTTCGAACGTATGGGCACTCGACCCCAGATTGTTTGCTTGGCTGAGGCCGATCGCCTGAAGTCTTGATTGGCGTTGAGCGTGGCGACTATCTGTCGGTTTGCAAGTGCGGAACTGAATGACCGAGGGCCTGCACAAGGTCGCGGCCGATTCCGGAACGCTGACGCGGTCATCCTCGCCTCGCAAGGCGAGCACCGTCCATACGCTCTCAAAGCCGAATCTGAGCGCCAACTGCCCGCGAAGATCCTTGGGCGCGGTCACTTCGGGCATCGTGGCCTTCCACTTTGCGATCCGCGGTGAGCTTGTTGCCCAGCGCTCGAGACGACCTGCAGTGGAGAGGACATCCCCCAAAAGTTTCGGAGAGGTGCCAGCATCAGATGCCAAGAATGCTTCGGGCGACAGCACGGAACTCGACACGAAGTCGTTGCCTCCGAGGTGGCGGCGAGTACTTTGGCCGCCAGTGGTTCCCTCGCTGTCGAAGGTGAATCTCACTGTACACCTTGTCAACTACCTGAGAAGTAATATAATGCCCGCTGCCTGGAGGCCTTCTAGGACCATAGACCGGGAGAGGGGACTACTGCTCTCCTCAATGGCCGGAGTCGCCTGCTCCAACGCGCGCTCGCGCGAAGCCGAGGAACTCGCTGCCGCCGGGTCGCTCTGGGACTGATGGGCCAAGCTCAAGGGCTCCGCATCGAGCCTGAGCTGATCAAGGCTGACCAGGCTTTCCACATCGAATGCGAGGCCTCGCGGCATTCTTGCGTAAAACTTCGAGAAGTCGTAGATATCGTTGACACGGGCGAGAGACCAGATACCGGATCGCCCGGTCGTCGTGATGATGTCCTGGCGTAGCGACGCGAGCCGCAACCGCCGCAGGCGACACTTCGCGCCGACGAAGTTCAGAAGCTGACGCCGCCCG
>PLKG01000079.1 GCA_003140595.1 Acidimicrobiaceae bacterium
ACCCGAGGTTCGCCTCGTCAGGCCACCGTCGGCCAGGCTGGCACCCGCAAGGTCGTCAGCTCCGGGTTCGGTCTGCCTAACCTCGACCCTCGGAACCCCAATTCTCTTGAGGTCACGGTCATGGAGAGCCAACATTCGAGCCGACAAACTCGTCCCAGAGCGTCGCACGCAGTTGCACGCAGTGGCGGATGTCCCCCAGACGGTCGTCTGGATCGGCCAAGACGCGACGATGCGGGACGATCCGACATGGGCTGCGACGGCATTGAGTTACCTGGCAGTCAGGAGGTTCGAGGGTTCGAGTTCCTTCGCCTCCACGAAGAGGCTTTGCGCTAGGTGGACAAGGGCCGCCACGTGGCCGGGAACCGCTCGCCCGAGATCCCGGGTGGGTCAGGTCCGCTGTCGAGGTGGGGCGTGAGTGGACTTGGCGCGATTTAGCGCCCGCTCTGTGCCGGCTGTCGCCTACGACAGGCGCCCACGTTCGCCCACGTGGCGGCGTAGGGGGCGTGGTGGTAGGAACGGCTACAAGGTGGGCGTTGCGGGGCCGGGTGTGGCGCTGGCGAGTGGGAGCGGCCTCAGCCGGGAGCGGGCAGTCAGGTCGCAGACTGTCCAGGAACTCGGAAATCGTCGTCGAGGGTGTCAGTACTGGGTGAAGTCCCCGTGTAAGGCGTACCCTTGGTGAAGAAGTGACCTGGGGGTCCGCCATGCGAACGGTTCTCCGTCCCCTTATTGCAGTAGCGGCGCTGGTCGCCCTCGCCGTTCCTTCGCTGGCAGGCGCCGCGAGTACCGCGGCGGTCCCGATTCGCCACCTCCCCGCCAGTGGCGCCACGATCAGGTGGACGGTGATGGTTCGCAACGCCAACACGTGCCACTGGTCGTCGTCGCCCGAGGTCGAAGGCTTCGACGGAACTGTGAAGTGCAAGCCAGGCAGGGTTGTTCGACCGGCCACGTTCCAAGCGAACACGTCAACTGGGACGAAGGATTACACGCTCAACCTGGTCATGCGCGGCACGACGAGGACGGTCGTTCACCTGAAGGTCGTTGAGGCCGGGATGCCAGCGCCGACCACCACGACAACGACCACCACGACAGCGACCACCACGACAACGCTGCCCCCAGCCTCGTCCCCCGGCTTGACCTCTAACAACTGGTCTGGGTATGTCCTTACAGGAGGAAGCGGCGGGTATCAAGCGATAAGTGCCAACTGGACGGTCCCGACGCTCGACTGTGCTTCGGTACCAAATGGCTATACAGCAGACTGGGTAGGTGTCAACGGTTTTACTGGGAGCCCTGGTCTTTTCCAGGACGGAACGATGTCGGGCTGCGTAAGCGGGCAGCAGAGCGGCTATGCCTGGTGGACGGACGAGGCTGAAACCTACTTCGCCCCATCCCTTTTTGCCGTCGCACCCGGCGATGTCATCGATGCTGAGCTTTGGCAGGAAACGTCAGGTTACTGGGACTATTACATCAAGGATCTCACCAGTGGATTGGTTTCATCAGCCGCCGAGCCGTTCTCTGGTCCTGGAACGTCCGCTGAGTGGATAGCGGAAGACCCCGGTTGCCCGAACGGCGATAGTGATTGCTGGAACAATAATGGTGAGCTTTCTGACTTTCCGGACTTCGGGTCGGTGACCTTCACGGACCTGGGTTTGACGACGCCTTCCGGCTCTTGGACGGTGCCCCCCTATTCCGATGCGTGCGAGATGGTGACGACTGACGGGTCGGTCGAGGTGTTGCCTAGTCCGATACAAGGTTCCGGCGCATCGATTGCTTTCACGGTTACTTATGAGCCACCCGGCGAGGTGAGTTCCACGGCCGGGACCGCCGCTGTGAAGCACACCCAATCGACGTTCGTGGCGCCCGCGCCGCGAATGGTTCCGAAACATCAAGCGGGTCAAATAGGAAGTCGATCGATTCCCGGCCCGAAGCCCGAGCTGCCTCGTATTAGGTGAGGACATGGGCAGGCACGCCAAGCTCGACTAGGCCGGATGGCGGGGGCTCGACAACCGTCCCGCTGGCATACCTCGCGCCGATCGGCGGTCTGGACCGAGAGGATAAGTCCCCCGAAGGCTTGCCCCGTGACCATGCTGCACGCTCTCCGCGCTCGCGGTGGCAGCTCCGGTCATCGGATCTCGATGGCGAACGTAACGTTCCCTTGCTGCGATGCCTGTCCTGATTATGGGCCAGGTGCGTAACGCAAGACAGCATTGAGTCCCGATGTTGCTGTTGCCGTGACAGCTCCAGTCGTCCTGTAACCCTGCAACGGAACTGTCATCACCCCTTCGGCGGATATGGACTCGTAAGCCGAGATGACGGCTCCGCCTGTGGACATCGCGAAAGCGTTTGATGCTGATGAAGAAAGATCACTTCCGAACAGGTACCACGCCCCGCTGAAAGAAACGGCGACCAAAGTGGCTCTTCTCAATGAACTGGGGCGCGTGAACAACTAACCGCGCTCCGATAGGTATCCACCGGCGCGGCCAGGGGCCCCGCCATTCTCGTGGTTGTTCGACGACCGAGAGAACGGGAGGACCCCTGACAATGGGTGACGGTACCGAATTCGATGACGCGTTGTTGGGATTGCGCGGGTTCCGGGTGCTGGCGGTGACCGAAGACGGCGACGAGCTGCTCGTCGGCATTGAGACGATCCGCCGCGCGGCCGGGTGTCCTTCCTGCGGGGTGATAGCTCGGACAAAGGACCGCCTCCGGGTGATCGTGAGAGACCCGCCGGCGTTCAACCACCGCGTGCGGCTCGTGTGGTCCAAGCGACGGTTCTCTTGCCCGGACTCTGACTGTCCCCAGCAGACCTGGACCGAGCGCTCAGAGGAGCTCCCCGATCGCCGCGTGCTTTCCGCGCGGGCAGGCCGGGAGTGCACGCGTGCCGTTGGCCAAGAGGCGCGATCTGTTGCCTCGCTCGCACGCTGGCTCGGTGTCTCCTGGGCGACGGTGATGGCGGCTGTGCGCGACTACGGGATACCGCTTGTCGAGGATCCGGGCCGGGTCGAAGAGGTCACCTCGCTCGGCATCGACGAGACGGCGTTTCTGCGGGCGAACGACGAGCACCCGACTATGTACGTCACGGGCCTGGTCGATCTCGAGCGACGGATGCTCCGAGCTCGAGGTGCACCCCGTCGTCCCCGGAACGACCGGGTCTCTCGCGCAGCCGGCGACCGTGAACGCTGCGACGGCTGAGATAGCAGTTGTCCATGCCGGATCGCTCGTTGTGGTGAACGAGGTCACTGGCCGGCGTCTCGTACTCGCCAGAGGCGCCAGCAATCAGCTCGGTTCAGGGACTGACACCCCCGCGTTCTCCGCCGACGGTGACTGGGTCGCGTACCTTGACCAGGTGAGTGGAGCTCCCTCTTCGCTGCGCGTTACCCGCAGTTCTGGGAGTGTCGTCGTAGCGATTCCGGGCGTATTGAGCTTCTCCTGGTCGCAGCGACAGGACGAATTGGCGGCGTCTCCACCTGGCGGCCTTGAGCTGTTGAGCGCGACCGGGACGGTGCTGCACCGGTGGACACTTGCCCGTCCGTGGAATCGGCCGGTCTTCTCGCCCTCGGGCAACGAGATCGCGGTCGGCTTATCGACCTCCCGGCTCCCGGTGGAAGGAGGTAGCTTGGTCGTTATGCAGGTAAGGGGGGCGCAGCCCGCACGGTCATCCAGTTCCGGGCGCACGTTTGCCAGATTCCTGTCAGCTGGACTGTCGACGCGTTCCACATACTCAGCTGGCAGAACGAAGGCTGTTCGGCCTCCATCGCCGCCGACGGGGCATTGTTGGACTCCGTTCCCGCTAATGGTGGTCCGCTCATGGCGCTCGAGTGGACGCTTGCTTATCCCACTTGGGTGGTGCCGGTTTCCTGGGCACGGGTGCTCGTGAACCACGGCGTCGATCGCGTCGCGGCCGACCACAAGACCCTGTGCTCCTGCGATGCGGCTACAGGCAAATGCCAGGCGCTCGAGCTCCCCGCCGCTAG
>PLKG01000161.1 GCA_003140595.1 Acidimicrobiaceae bacterium
CGGACGAACCGGTCACCTAAGCACTCGAGTGATCTTCGGCGGTGCGGCGCTCGGCTCGGCAAGCCAGGAGACAGCTGATGGCGTTCTCGAAGTGCTTCGCGAGTACGGCGTCAACCACCTCGACACCGCCGCCAGCTACGGCGACTCCGAGCTGCGGATCGCGCCCTGGCTGGCGGGCCACCGTGACGATTACTTCCTCGCGACCAAGACAGGCGAGCGCAACGGTGATGCGGCGCGGGGCGAGCTCGAGCGCTCGCTCTCGCGTCTCGGCGTGGACCACGTGGACCTCATCCAGCTACACAACCTCGTGGAGGAGGAGGACTGGGCAGCTGCGCACGCTCCCGACGGAGCACTCGCGGCGCTGTGCCGGGCGCGCGAGGAGGGCCTGGTGCGCTTCATTGGTGTCACGGGTCACGGCGTGAGTATCCCGCGGATGCACCTGCGTAGCCTCGACCGCTTCGACTACGACTCGGTGCTGCTGCCCTACAACTTCACGATGCGCGCCAACAGCCGCTATTACGAAGAGGTCGAACAGCTGCTGTCGGTGTGCCACCAGCGGGATGTCGCCGTGCAGACCATGAAGGCCGTGGCACGCCGCCGCTGGCCGGCGGATACGTCCCGCGATAGGCGGAGCTGGTACGAGCCGATCGACGATCCCGGTGCCATCGCCCGGGCCGTGCACTACGTGCTCGGAAGGCCGGGCCTCTTCCTCGACTCCTCGAGCGACTTCCACCTGCTCCGACACATCCTCGAAGCCGCCTCGCAGCCGGCACCGGTGCCGTCGGATGACGAGATGACGGACGACGCCCGCTCGTTCGACATCACCAAATTGTTCGACGACGCACCGTAGGGCGTCCCGTCCGAATATTCGACGCTGGACGGGGTGCTGTGCACTACCCGAAGGCCAACGCGTCCTGTGCGTGCCGAGAATCCATCCGACCAGGTCACGCTACGAGCCGGTATTCATGAATGGGGCGCCGAGGATCTCGTTTCGTACTGCCAGTCGGAAAATGTGCCGTCCGGCTGGTAGTGGTCAGTACGCGCCAGTCCAGGCCAGGTAAGTCGGCAATTCCGATGAAGTCAGATGCTGCCTTGTTATGTCCAGTCCGGCTAGAGGTAGCCAGTATGGCCAGGGTTTACGGGCCTGTTTATCGCCACGATACGTGCAGAGTGAATCACGGATCACAAGAGACAGCATCCAGGTGCCAACGAAGAACACAGGGCATCGCGAGAAGGAGCAAGACGGAGCCTTCAGTCTTCGAGAGACAATGAAGCGGCTTGGGCCTGTTGACTTTGCCCCTAGACGTTCGTCAGGGTGATTTCTGCCACGTGCTCGGCGAACGCTTCTAGCCGCTGATATTGGCTCAACCCGATGCGTTCGTCCACTTTCTGAAACTCGCCAGAAAGAAGTTGCAGTTCTTCCACATTCAGGACCTTGTTGGTCATAGGGAAGAGCAAATAGTCTTCCTTCCAAATGTGATTTGGGTACAGCGCCGCGATGCCCCGCAGCGCGCCGATGACCGTCTCTTTCGCGCTGGGTTCTCCTTCCTGGTGAGCATCCACTGCGTCTACCAGTTCTTTGACGAGTGCCCTGCCACGTGCATGTTCTGCCGTCAACGCTCCCACCGGACAGCCTTGAAGAGGCACGCCTTTTTTGCCTAAGAGAGGGAAGAGAAGTAGTTCCTCCTTGCCGTGGTGGCACTGATCGGCGAAGGCCCGCATGAATTCAACGATGTCCCTCAGCAGACCCACATCTACCGCTTGACCTGCATCAAGCTGATCAGCCAGTACCGGCACGGCGCCGATTACCTTGGCAATCACCCGATGCTCTGCTTCGAGCATTTCGGTTGGACTGTCCGTCACCATGTCGGGCCCCTTCACATTCCATTGCTGCTTGGCTCAACGTAGCTGCTCTCGGCTTGTCCAACAGGCCAGGGTGGTCGAAATCAACCCCGACCTCGCGGCCCGTGCCCGACCGATGAACAACGTGTCGACCTCGCTGATCTGCTTCTCGATTGAGTTCCGGTCTCTGACGAGCGCTCTCGATCTGTCATGGTGCACGAGGTCGGTGTCGGCGACTGGCCAACCGCAGGGATAACCACGCGCAGGCGCCAATCCGACCTGCGGAGCTGGATTCCTTTGCCCTTTCCCGCCGGGCCAAGCGTGTTCGAGTCCACGTCTCCCGTCTGTCTTGTCAAGTTCGAGCCTTGCCTCATGTCGCCGTCAGCACGGTGGAGCAGGTCACCTTCGCCCGACACCGGGTACGGCTAGAAATACCGACATCCAATGGGCACAAGAGAGGTGAGCAGGATGCCACACGCGATGCTTTCGGAGGTCGCCGGGGCGATTGATATTCAAGTCGGCGCCGTCGTATCGCGCGTAATCTTTCGCGACGACCGAACTGAGGTCACGGTCTTTGGCTTTGACACCAGAGAGGGTCTCAGCGAGCATCGGGCATCCCGGTCAGCCATCGTGCAGATTGTCAAAGGCCGGCTCGAGTTCTTCGCGGACGGTGAACAACTCGACGCGGGACCCGGCTTCTGGCTGCACATGGAGCCGGGAACGCCCCACAGTCTCACCGCGCGCGAGCCGACCACAATGCTCCTGACTCTCATCGACGCTGAGTGAACCGACCGATCGGTTCATCTGGCCTGGTCGGTGCCACCGTAACGTCCCGGCGAACCGCGACGAAACGAAGGATCGGATCGCTTGTCCTGATCTGCGCCCGGCCCCGCTGGTCTCCTCCGGCGTCTGCGGTTAGTACCCGAGGATGCACAAGCAAGACACCACCGCCAAGCGTTGGCGAACCCAATGTCACGTCAACCCTTCTTGGCTGGATTCCCGGGGATTCTCAGCTCTGAAGGTCTTTGCTGTGCCCAGCGACGGCCGGCCGGCCTTCGCTCACGCGCTGCCACTGCTGCCTTGGACGCCTCTAGCTTTTGTAGGAGCGCCGTAAAGGTGCGTACCTCGCTCGGTTCCCAGTCAGCGACGAACTTGGCGAAGCGCTCTATGCCAATCTCTCGGAGCCGGCGCACCTCCTGATCACCCTCTGAGGTAAGGCTGACCAAGCAAGAACGGTGGTCGGCAGGGTCGATGGAGACTTCCAGGTAACCGGCATCTTCCAGGCTCCGCACCCGGCGCGTGACGAGGGAAGGGTGCACCTGCTGCAGCTCGGCGATCTCTGATGGCCGGACTTGCTGGCGGGCGGCGACGACTTCCAACAAGCCGAGGGTGCCGGCCCCAGGGCTGGTGCGCCGGGCGCGTTCGAGGCCCCCCACGAGAGTGAACAGGGCCCCCACCATCAGCGCAACATCGCGCTTGCTGGGAATCATGACCCCATGGTAGCTTAGTTGATAGAGTCAATCAATGAACCCGCGGGAGCGATGACACTGAACGAGATGACGCCGAACGAACAGTTGGGCGGAAGGCCTGCAAGAGAGCCCTTTCTCCATATCCCCGTACCGTGGGTCTTTGTCTTGGGCTACTTGGTCGGGGCCGGCCTCCAAATGCTGGTACCTGTGCATGTGAACTCGTCGGCCTCATACACCTTGCAGGTGGCCGGTGGTGTCACGGTGCTTGTCGGGATCGCGCTGGCGACGTGGGGTTGGTCGATGTTCAAGCGGGCGGGCACCTCAAGGGTGCCTGGCGAGACGTCGATCGTGTTCGTCACTTCCGGCCCTTACCGCTTCACGCGCAACCCGATGTACATCGGCCTGGCCCTCGCCTACCTGGGAGAAGAAGGAGCGCTGCTCCAAGTCTGGCCCCTCCCCCTGCTGGTGCTCGTGCTCGCGTACGTCAACTGGTGCGTCGTCCCCGTTGAAGAAGCAAGCCTGAAGGCTTTCAGGGAATATGGCGATTACTGCTCCAGGGTCCGGCGTTGGCTCTAGACGTGCGTTCCGCGCTGGGCACCGATCGACGCCGGACCCTATGGGCGCTCGTCGGCGTGGCCGCGCAGGTCGCGTTCATGGCCGGGTGGACCATAGCCGAAACTTGGCAGGGGCCTCGCTATAGCCCCATCAGTGACACGATCAGCGACCTGCAGGCAGCCACGGCTCCCCACGTATGGTTCCCCATCGCGTGTTTCGCCGCCGGCGGCCTCGGCACGTTTTGTTTCGCGGTGTTCGGGTTGCGCCCAGCGCTGGCAGGTGCAGGAAAGGTGGCCGCGCAGGCTCCGTGGATGCTCGCGATTTCGACGCTCGCCCTCGGCAACTCGTTCCCGCTCATACCTTGTAGTGCCGCCAACCTCGGGTGCACCCTCCACCGCCAGATCAGTAGCCCCGGCGGCTTGACCGACGCCATAGTGGCGGGCGTTGCCCTCTCGGTACTTGCCTTTACTCCCTCGCCCCTCTGGCAGCGGTTGAGGGTGTTACCAAACTGGCAAAGCGTCAAGTTCGTCTTGGTGCCGGCGCGGGTGGTCTGCCCGTTTCTCTTTGTCCTGGTGGCGGTCTCATCGTTGACCAGCACCGACCAAGGGCTCGCCGAACGGGTCCTGGTCACCAGCTGTGTGGTTTGGGTGGGGGCACTGGCAGTTACCTTGCTCCTCGTCGCCCGCAAGACTCGTCGGCCGGTCCCGTAGAACTTGGAAGTCAGCCGGTTCTCCCCGTTCAACCAGGCGGGGCCCCGGACTTTCTTGCAGGGGCGTATGCGCCAGGAGAGCTCTGAAGTTTCCGGTTCGCGCCCGGCCGCGCACGGGCACCCCATCCCGCCCGCGTGGATAACGGTTCCGTGAACCAGATCTCCTCTTTCCGGCTCCCCTATTCGACGCGCGCCTGCTGCATGGACCGCGCCGGAACGCAGGACGGATCGCTGGTTCTGATCGGCCCGGCACCCCCTCGTCTCCACGGCGTCTGCCGTTAGCCTGTGTGTGAGACACGAGGAAGCGGTGAGCGGCAGGATCGACCTCGGGGCACGTCTAGGACCTGCGCTGACGGCTTGCATCGGCGTCACAACAAGGGGCGTCCTGGCAGCACACTTTGAGCCCAGGAGGCGACGACGCCCGGTGCGGACATTCGAGCGTTTCGGCCCTCACGATCGCTCCATGTTGGCGGTGTGTAGTCGCTACGGCGCGCGGACCCCGCGCCGCTTGATGTCGTTCACGAGCGGCGCGTTGAAGACGTCCGGTTCGGACCACGTCGGACACGGAGTGAGATGCCGGAGTGCGTCGGCGATCTTCCGCTGCTGACTCCACGCGCTTAGTCGCCCTTGTCGTAGCCGGAGAGCAGGAGGATCACTCGTACGTACCCCTTCCCTATCCCCGGCCTCTGCTGACAACCCGATCACGAGCCGCGTCTCCGACCGGGCCCTCCCCACTCACAGGGCTGTGAATGAACTGAGTCTGTGAGTGTTGCTGTGAGCGCTGCCGTGAGCTACCGGGCGCCTGATGAGGTCACCAAACCGGTCACCCATGGTGCTGGATGATCCCGCTCACGTTGGTTCGGCTGCTCGGCGTCGGTTGTAGAGGTGGATGGCCCAGAGGTAGGCCGCGAGGGCGATACTGACGCTCCACGCAATGGCGGCGATGGCGTGCTCGCCAACGGCGGCGTTGGTGAGCAGTCCGCGCACGGTGTCGACGACAGGGGAGAAGGGCTGGTACTCGGCGAACTGACGCAGCCCGTCGGGCATTGTTTGGGTCCGCACGAACCCGCTGCTGAGGAACACAAGGAGGACCAGGATCATCGGGGAGTTGCTGGCGGTCTCGACGCTCTTGGCGGCCAAGCCGAGTGCGACAGCCAACCAGATCAGCGCGAACGCGAACAGCGCCAGCACCCCGATCGTAGCCAGCCACGCGAGAGGCCCGACTGTGGTGCGGAATCCGAGACCGAAGGCGACCCCGATGAGGATGGCCATGCCGGCGAGGGTTTGGATCAGGCTGCCGAGCACGTGACCGGTGAGGACCGATGCGCGGGCGATGGCCATGGTCCGGAACCGGTCGATGATGCCTCCGGTCATGTCCATGGCGGACATGATCGAAGTGCCCTGAACGGCGGCGGCCACAGTGACCAGAAGGAGCCCCGGAACGACGTAGTCGAGGTAGGCGCTACGACCCTGGTGCGCGCCGAGTCCAGCGCCGAGCTGGCCGCCGAATACGTAGACGAATAGCAGGAGGAGCACGATAGGCATGCCGACCAGCATCAGAGTCATCGACGGGTAGCGGAGCTGGTGCTTGAGGTTGCGGCGCAGCATGACCCGCGAGTCGCTGAGCGTGTAGGCGAGCGTGGTCATCGTTGCGCTGCTCCTCGTGGCGTGGGGTCCTCGTCGGGCCGGCCGGCGACATGACTACCGGTGACGGTGAGGAACACGTCATCGAGGTCCGGGGCGTGGATCGACAGCCCCTCGACGGCGACGTGGGCCTCGTACAACTGGTCGAGCAGTTCACGGAGAGAGTCCACGGTGCCATCGGCAGGGACCTGCAGGACCAACTGGTCCTGGTCAGGAGCAGCCGCCGGGAGTAGCCCGGCCGCCGAGCGCAGCAGGTCTAGACCTGCGAAGTGGAGTCGGACGTGCCCGCCGGGGATCCGGCTCTTCAGCTCATCCGGGGTTCCTTCGGCGACGATCCGGCCTTGGTCGAGCACCGCGATCCGGTCGGCCAGCTGGTCCGCCTCGTCCAGATTCTGGGTGGTGAGCAGTATGGTGACTCCGGCTAAGGCGAGCTCGCGGACGATCTCCCACATGGTGAGGCGGCTGCGTGGGTCCAAGCCGCTGGTGGGTTCGTCCAGGAAAATCACACGGGGCTCACCGACAAGGGTCATCGCGAGGTCGAGTCGCCGTCGCATCCCGCCCGAGTAGGTCGACAACCGTTTGTTCGCGGCGTCGGTGAGGTCGAACTGCTCCAACAACTCGGTCACCCGCCGTTGACCAGCGTCGCGGCTGAGGTGGCGAAGATCGGCCATCAACCGTAGGTTCTCGGCTCCGGTGAGCAGGTTGTCCACGGCTGAGAACTGGCCGGTGACCCCGATGAGCCCCCGCACCCCGTCGGGGTCGGTCACCACGTCGTGACCGGCGATGTGCATGGAGCCGGAGTCGGCCGGGATCAGGGTGGAGAGTATGCGGACGATCGTGGTCTTGCCAGCCCCGTTCGGGCCTAGCAGCGCGAGGATCGAGCCCTCATCCGCGGTCAGGTTGACCTTGTCGAGCACTAGATGGCTGCCGAATGACTTGCACACGCGCGACGCGGCGATCGCGATAGTTGGAGCGGTGCTCATGATCTCGTCCCCGTTTCGGCACGAGCCGGCATCCGACGAATGTTGATGTCGCCCGCGGCCGTGTGCGCGCGGATCTCGGTGGTCTGCTCTTCCGCCTGGGGGCGACCTGTGTCCTCGAGCTCGTTGTTGACCCGGCCGAAGCCGGTGGAGAGGTCCAACCAGGCGGCGACCCCGTCGAGAACTCCGATGTCGATCTGGCCGCAGGCCGTCTTGGCTTCGGTAGCGCCCTGCGATAACAGCCCCAATCGCACGTCCCCGAGAGCGGTCTTTGCCGTGACGTGCGAGCGAGCGCAGTCCACTTGGATCGCGCCGTTCGCATTCTGCAGCTGCGCTCGGCCTTCCACCTCGCCGATGCGGGTGTCCCCGTTCGAGTTCTTGACGGTGGCCGACCCTGCGACCGAGCCGATGTCGATCCGACCTGATCCGGTCTTCACGTCTGCGTCTCCCTCGACTCGTCCAACCATCACTTCGCCGAACCCGGTCCTGATCTTCACCGGACCGGCCTCGTCGACACGGACGTCACCCAGACCCGTCTTAACGTCGAGCTCGCCGAGGCGACCGGTACCGCGCACGGACGCCATCGCCACGTCCGCGTGAATACGTGAGCCCTCGGGTAGCTGGATCTCAACGTCGATCGACTCGCGACCACCCCAAGGGGTCCAATGGCGCCAGTTCTTCGGACCCCTCACGAGGAGCGAACCCGACGCGTACTCGACCCGGGTCTGCTTTGCCGCGTTTACGTCCCCTTCCTTGGTGGGATCGGTCGGCTCTACGTCGACCACTGTCTCGGTGCCGTCGCTCGCCACGAGGCGAAGGTCGCCGATCCCGAACTCCAACGAGACCGAGATCGGTTCGGGTGTCTGGAAGACAGTCATTTGCGTTCCCTCCTGACTACCGGCTCCAGCCGGTGTATCGCTGAGATCCAGTTGGTGGCCGTCGGTCTTGGCGACGAGCCGGACTGCTTCGCTCTAGAGCCGCTCTCATGGCGCGAACCAGCCAGGTGTTGATCGAGAGGCCTTCGCTTGCGGCTGCCTCGTCCACCCGCGCCTTCAGGTGCTCGGGGAGACGGAGGTTGATGCGGGCAGTGGCCCCCTCGTCTCCCTCGGGAGATGCAAGCCCGGACACGCGGACCTCTTCCTCTTCCGACGGGGGCTCGGACTGGGGGAGGCTCACAACGAACTCGGGCTCGCGGCCCCTCAGCCGCAACTCCACCGAGCCGGGCGCCAACTCGCAGGTGATCTCCTCGGCTGCAGCGACGAGGACGTCCTGCAGGGCGAGGCGTATAGCCGACTCGAGAGGGGCGAATAGCCGCTCGGCCTGCGCCTTTGCCTCGTCTCCTCCTGCCTCCGCCGCGGCGGCGAATTGCCGGCGAATGCTCTCGACGTGCTCGGTCAATTCCATGGTGCCATTATGGCACTGTATTGGCGCCTAGTCGAGGCCACAATGGCACAGCCTGTGATGCCGAGGCCAGAGTCGGCTTCTCAAGCCGTTCTTCGGCGGTTCAGGAGGTCTTGACACAAATTCAACCGTCAACGCTGGGTTCAGACCAACGTATCTCGGTGCGGTGTTGCCTTATTGGCTGTGAGCTGGGTCCGTGAGTGTTGCTGTGAGCTTCCGAACCGAGCCAGCCCTTCCGCCGATTGATGGTCGAGTGGTCCTCGACGGCCGGGCGGTCCTGGTCTCAGTTCTGGTAGGTCGGGTCATCCAGTCTGATCATCAGGTTCAAGCGCTCGTCCATCACGTGGAACACGTCTCGCACATGGCATGAGTATTCGAGGGGCGACCAGCGATCGTCGCGTACCCTGCGGGCCAGCGGCTCGGGATCCTCGGCCAGGATTGCCAACCATGTCCCGGCATTGGCGCGGATCAGTGCCGCGATCTGGTCCGTGGGCACTTTGGA
>PLKG01000021.1 GCA_003140595.1 Acidimicrobiaceae bacterium
CTCACCGAAGCCGCCCAACGTCTGACCTGGTCCTGGGATGACGAGCGCCGCCAGCGATGGGCCACTGACCAGGCCCGAGCCGCGCAGCGCCTCGAGGCCCTTCGCGCCGAGCACCGACAACTCGTCGGGAGCATCCCACCTGCCGTCACCAACGAGCTCGCTCACGTCCGAGAACAGCAGGCCGACCTCGAAAAGGACCTCGCCGACCTCCGGACCGGCGCCGGACGATGGGCGAACACTCCCGTCCGAGCCAGTTACGAGAACCTGCAAGTCGCGCGCCGAGTCCACGAGGAGAACCTCCGTCGCGCCCAAAACCCCCACCGCGGGTTTCTCGCCCGGCACCGAAGCCGCGAAGACCTCAAGACCAGCGCCGCCACGCTGCAGGCGGCCGAGCGTGCCTGGCAGCGCACGACCGAACCTCACGCTCAGCCCCTCGAAGGCGAGCAGTCCCGGCTCGCGGCTCAGATCGGCGAGCTCCAAGATGCGCAACAAGCGAGAGCCGACTTCATCGAAAGCCATCCTGAGCTCGCCGACCGCATCAGCCAACTACGCCGAGCCATCGAAACCCAACAAGCCAGCCCACATCGTCCCCGCCCCTTCGCCACGAGCACTCCAACCCCACCGCCGATCATGCACCGGCGGAGCCTCGGGCCTTCCTACGAACTGCCGCCCACGCCTGCGGTTCCCACGGGTCCCGAGCTCTGAGCCCGACCCCACCCTTGGCACAGGACAACCACGAAAGAGCCGGGAACATCGCCGTCTTCGGGCATTGGCTGAGCCGCATATCGCCGAATATTTGCGCGCGCTTTCGACGCCCGGAGTGCGACCTGACCGACGTTCTGTCGCGACGACAATCCACCTTGTACCTGAGGTGTGCTGCCCGACGCGCCAGGACCTCAGTGACTCGCTCGACGCAAAGCGTCGACGCCATTGCCGAACGCACGCTGCTCGCCTACGCGTCTCGGGTGCCATCGCCGCTGCTTCGCGAGAACTCTAGGGCGGGGTCACGTAGCCGGCGAGCGTGTACTCGTCTTGACCGACGTCGACCTGCAGCTGGTCGATCCCGGTCTCGACGCGCGAGAAGCCGGTCCGGTCGCCGTCTCCGTTCACTACGTCCGGGCCCGACTGGCCGGGCGCGTCGTCGGTGACAATCGCCACGTGCGCGGCCGACGGGCCGGCGCCGACCGAGAGGCCGTAGATCGCCACGTCGCCAGGAGCAGCCACGAATCCGCTTGTCGTCGGGTGCCACTCACCGTTGGCGACGCCCCACTCATAGAAGCTGACGGCGCCGCCGTTGATCTCTCCAGGGCCGTAGCCGTAGGTGAATTGCACTCCGGCCTTCTGCCAGGCCCAGGCGGCGAAGTCGGCGCACCACTCCTCGCTCATCTCGCCGCTCGGGCAGTCCGCGGTACCGGCGTTCCAGTAGGCGCTGAACTTGTTGCAGTAGGTGTTGGAAGGTTCGGTGCTGTACCCGATCTGACTCTCGGCTATGGCCACGATGCGCTGGGGCATGCTCAAGCCGGCAAGGGTGGCCTCGCTAGGCACTCGGAACGAGTCAGCGGTCCGGAACACCCCGTGCAGGATCGCCGCCAGAAAGAACGCGACTGCGCCAACCCCCAGGATGAGCGCGAACCGGCGCAGTGACTGGCCCGGACGGCGCGACCTCACGGATATCGCCCTACGCATCTCGGAGCTGGGAGAGGCAGCCCTTCGCGGCCCAGGCGGCGAGAGCGCCCAACGGGTCCCGGGCGAGC
The DNA here is from genome assembly GCA_003140595.1 of Acidimicrobiaceae bacterium. Taxonomy (GTDB): domain Bacteria; phylum Actinomycetota; class Acidimicrobiia; order Acidimicrobiales; family Bog-793; genus Fen-455. The sequence continues at coordinate 1,755 of PLKG01000021.1, forward strand.
GATGCGTCCACGAATCCCTTGGCAACCCGGACCGCCCGGTAATCGAAAATTGTCCTCGTCTCGGTCGAGCTGTTGTCGAGCCACTCGGGCTCGGCGCATGGCGTTCAGGCCGCGCGGCGACGGACCAGCCAGACGGTGACGGCTATGAGTAGCACCGACAACCCAAGCAGCCAGCCAGCCTCCACCCACTGGAACGCCCAGAAGCGGGTGGCAGGCTGGTAGCTCGTCACCTGGATGTAGCCGTGTTGGACTAGGTACTGCCACGCGACGAGGGCGTGCAGGTTCGGCCCCCCACCTCCTTTCCCGGCGACCTGCGCTGGTGCGCCCTGGAGGACCTGATAGAGCACCGTCTGACTGACCGCCTGGCCGCCTTTCGTCCAGTTCTGGCTCACAATCCAAACAGAACTTGGCACGTTCAGTGACCTGGTCACGATTGGCGCAAAATAGTGCTCTCGCAACCAAGCCCCGGTCGCGATGGCAAGTCCGGCGTACGCGACCAGGGTGGCGACAATCGCGGGGACGACCTTGCGGATCAGCATGCCGGCCAGGGCGCCGATCGCGAAGGCGGCCAGCGTCCATGCGCCGAACACGACTCCGCGCAAGTCGAACAGGCTGGGAGCAAGCGAAGTCAACTCGCTCAGGGAGCGGGCCTGGTTGTCCGCGCCGAAATACGGCTGGTAGTACCAGGAGAACAGCACGCTGATGGCGCTGGCCGCGGCGGTCACCGCGACCGCGAGCCCCGCCAACTTGGCGAGCGTCCAACGCCACCGCCCGAAGCCCTGCGTCCAGGCGTAACGGTAGCTGCCGGTCTCCATCTCACGGGCCAGCACCGGCGCCCCGACGAACGTACCGATCAGTGCGGGCACTAACTGCAATATCCAGCCATTCGTCAGAAAGCCGCCGACGCTATTGAAGCCGCTCGTCAGTTGGAGGCAAGCAGCTGAGCCCGCGGGGTGGCAGGCGAGTTCGGCCGCGTAGGCGTGGTGAAGCTGCAGGCCGACGATCCAGGTGTACGTCCCGATCGCGGCCAATGCCACAACCAAGCCGGTCAGCGCGACGCGGTGCTGGCGCCAGGTGACCCAGGCCATTCGTCGCCAAGGCAGCGGCCGCAGGTTCGCGTCCTCGTCCGAGTGGGCGAGCGCGGCGAGCATGCTTAGCGTGGTCATTTTGACACCTCCGATCGTTCGGTGTCCCGGGCGCGGGCCGGACCGGGCAGCGCCGCGACGCCGGGCTCGCGCAAGTAGGCAAGGGTCAGCTCTTCCAGGGTGACCGAGTGCGCCTCCCATCCCGGGGGCACCGGATCGGAGGTGCTGTCGCAGCGGACAAGTAGGTGCGCTTGTGATGCGGAACGGCTGGCGTGGACGACGTTCCACTGTTGCGCGTACCGCTCCGACTCTGAAGCTGGTCCGGTGAGCACGCGATGGCGCGCAAGGAGATCATCGACCTCGCCCGCCATCTGAATGCTGCCGCGCGAAACGAGCACGAGGTAGTCAGCAACCCGTTCGAGCTCGGCGAGGACGTGCGAGGAGAGCACGACCGAGACGCCGTCGTCCGCGACCGCGATCATCACCGTCGCCATGAAGTCGTGCCGGGCGACCGGATCGAGCATCGCCATCGGTTCGTCGAGCACGAGGAGCAGCGGCTTGCGCGCAAGCGCCAGCGTCAAGGCGAGCTGTGCCTGCTGGCCGCCGGACATCTTCCCCGCCCTCTGGCGGAGCGGGATGCCGAGATCGCCGAGGCGCTGCTTCGCATAGCTCTCGTCGAAGCGGCGGTTGAGGTTGCGGGTCACGTGGATGAGGTCGCCTGCGGAGAGGTTCTTGTAAAGCGGCGTGTCCTGGGCCACAAACGCGATTCCGTCGAGCGCGGGCAGAGAACCGGCGCGGTGCCCGCCGAGCACTGCTAGCTCACCGGTGGTCGGCGTGGCAAGCCCAACCGCGAGGCTCAGCAAGGTCGTCTTTCCGGCACCGTTCGGCCCGACGAGCGCGACCACGTGCCCGTCGGGGATCGCCAACGTGCAGTCGTGCAGCGCTTTCGTCGAGCCGTAGGACTTTCCGAGGGCGCGGGTCTCAATGACGTTCATGCCACCCCCTCTTCCTCGTGTTGCGCCGCGCCGCGCCGGTCGGCAGTGCCTCCGCGACGCTCACGAAAATCCCGCAGCACGTTCGCGACGAGCGCCGCGATCCCGTCCTGGTCGAGCCCGGCCGAATCTGCGGCCGTCACCCAGGAGACGAGAGAGCGGCGGAGGGCGGCGAGTTCGGGGAGCGCCACCTGGCCGAGCGTCGCCACGATGAACGTTCCCTGGCCCGGTCGCCCGACCGCGAGGCCCTTCGTCTCCAGCTCCCTGTAGGCCTTCAGCACCGTGTTCGGGTTGATTGCCAGCTCCGCGACGACGTCTCGGACCTTCGGAAGCTGGTCGCCGGGCGCGAGGTAGTCGAGGCGGAGCGCGTGCTCGACCTGGTGGACGATCTGCAGGTACGTCGGCACTCCCGAAGCGAGATCGAGGCGGAACTCGATCGGCGAGACTCGCGGCGGAACCGCCACCTCGCTGTCATCTTTATCTACTGTCATACGACAACGCTACAATAGAACGAGTTGCTCTCAACCGCGTCTCGGCGATCGGGATGCGACTAACCGTGCTCGCGTCGCTCCACCATCCCAAGGCCGTGGGTTCACGCTGCGTCGAGCTTGGTCGCGCGCCGATCGAATCTTCTCCGGAGCGCGAGGCGTGTCCTAAGNNCTAAGTCACGTCGCTGGCACATATCGAGGCCTCGAGCCCCGGAACATAAGCGCCGATCGCCGAATCTTTGCGCCCGTTCTCGACGCTCGGAGTGCGACCTGACCGACATTCTGTCGCGACGCGATCCGCCCAATGGAGCATCAGGTGTACTGCCCGAGGCGCCCCTTGAGGAGGAACGACCATCGCTCTCACCTGAGCTCTAAGCACCGACGAAGCGGGCCGTCCGCCTCGCGCCTTATTCGCGCCTAATACGAGTCAAGCACCGATGCCTCACGACAACAGCTCGACGTAACCCTCGGTGCCGTGCACGCGGATCATCTGCCCGTCTGGGATCAATTGCGTGGCATGCTCCACGCCCACCACCGCCGGGAGGCCGTACTCGCGGGCGATCACGGCGCCATGGGTCATCAGTCCGCCGACCTCGGTCACCAGGCCCGCGATGGTGACGAACAGCGGCGACCAGCTCGGGTCCGTGAACGCGGTGACCAAGATGTCGCCCGTCTTGAGGTCGGCCTGCTCTATGTCGACGATTACGCGGGCCCGCCCCTCGATCGTCCCGGTGGACACCGGCAAGCCAACCAGCGCGCCCGCCGGCACGTCCTTGCGCCGGTACGAGCCCGCGACCGCTTCGCCTTCGGAGGTGAGCACGCGCGGGGGCGTAAGCGCGTAGTACGACGCGAACGCGTCCTTGCGCTCGCGGATGAGCTCGCTGTCGACCTCTTGCGTGCGCACCACGTCTTCGATCTCGGGGAACGTGAGGAAGAACACGTCTTCCGCCTCGTCCAGAACGCTCGCCTGCACCAGCCGCTCGGCCTCGTCGAGCAGTGCCCGCTTGTACACGAAGTAGCGGCTGACCATGCCGTACTTGTGATACTCGCGATAGCCGATGAAGGTCCGCACTCGGTCGATCATTTGCTTGGTCTCGTCGGCCTTCGCGTCGCCATCGGGCAACACCCGCAGGCGCTCGAGCACCTCGCGCTCCTTCGCCTCGGCCTCGACGCGCCCCTGGTCGAAGCGCCGCGTTGCCTCCCCCGCCTCGAAGTTCCCGATGTTGGCGAGGATCATCGGCACCAACATGGCCGGCCGCTCGCTCCAGCGCGGCCGTGTGATGTCGATCTCGCCCACGCAGCGCATGCCGTACTCGTCGAGATAGGCCCGAATGGCGGCCTGCGCCTGAGGGCCGCCTTCGAGCGTCGACAGCTCGTCGAGAAAGTCGTCATCGTCGACGCGTTGCAGGAATGCGATTACGTCGGGATGCGGGCGGATCGCGTCGGCGACGTCCAAGAGGGCCAAGCCCATCTCGGAGGTGACGTTGTTGGGGACGGACTGCGTAAGGGTGTCGGCCACGTTCTTCTCGCCGAGCCACTCCTCCAAGTGCTCGTTGAGCCATCCGGCGGCCTCCATCGCCAACATGAATACCTGCCTGCTGCGTGGCTCGAACAGGACCCGCTTCATCTCCGGCAGGTCCTCAAGGATGGTGTCGATCAGCGCCAATCCGGTCTTCGGCTCGATGTCGCGCCGCAGGGCTGCGACCGACGCCCGGTTAGCGGCGATGAGCTCGTCAACGATTGTCGGATCGGGCTCGATCGGGTCGGGGGGCGGGAAGAATTGTGGCACCGGACCGTCCTCGGGGACAAACGGGATGAAGTCGCGCTCGACGATGGTGCGGAGTGCGTCCCCGGTCAGCGGATCAGACTTCTCGAATACGGCGACGAGGCGGTCGCGGTTGGTGGGCGACGCGAGGTGGTGGCTGACGTCGACGAACAAACGACCACCGGCCGGGTGCATGGGTGCCGCCGCGGTCAGCTGCCAGAACGAGATTCCGAGGGGCTTCATGGGATCTGTCATCATCTGCTGGTGGCCGACGGACACGTACACGTGGGGGCCGTCGTCGGCCGCGGCGGGGATAGGGAACAGCGTGGTGATCGGACGGCTCTGCACGATGTGGAAGGCGCCGTCGACCAGGCACCACTCGATGTCCTGCGGTCGCCCGAAGTGCGCCTCGATCCTCCGACCCAGTCGCGCCAACTCGACTACCTGTGCGTCGGTGAGCGCAGGTTGCGCCTGCCGGACCGGGTCGATAGCGAGGTGCCGCGTGCCTCCTCCGGGGAGCGCTTCGATCGCGAGCTCCTTCGAGGTGACGATCTTCTGGACGATCTCATCGTCGCGCACCTTGAACATGTCCGGATTGACCAGACCGGACACGAGCGCCTCGCCTAGGCCGAAGCTCGCGTCCACGGACTCAATCTTCCGGTTGCCGCTGACAGGGTCGGCCGTGAACAGGATGCCGGACGCCTGCGGGATGACCATCTGCTGCAACACCACTGCCATGTGCACCTGACGATGGTCGATGCCGTTACGGATGCGATAGGTGACCGCACGCTCGGTGAAGAGCGAAGCCCAGCACCGGCTGACGTGTTCGAGGATCGCCGCCGGCCCCACAACGTTCAGGAACGTGTCTTGCTGGCCAGCGAAGGACGCGGTGGGCAGGTCCTCTGCCGTCGCGCTCGACCGAACCGCGTAGGCAACGTGCTCGTCGAGCCGCGCCACCTCGCTGATGATCGCCGCGGCCAGATCGTCAGGCATCGCGATCGCTTCGATGGTCTTGCGGAGCTCCGCGGCGCGCGTGCGGATCCCGTCTCGGTCGTCGGGGTCCAGCTGCGTCAGTCGATCGAGCGCTTCATCGACCGCAAACGCGCTCGCCATGATCCGCCGGAACGCATCCGTCGTGACGCAGAAGCCGCGCGGCACCCGGATCCCCTCGATCCGCGCCAACTCCCCGAGGCTCGCGCCCTTGCCGCCGACAAGCGCGACCTGCGTCTGGTCGATCTCCTCGAATCCCAAGACGTCGTTGCCCCTGAGCACCTTCGCTCGCTCACGCAATTCGCTACTCCCATCTTCAAAGTTCTTGGACTCGATCAGGGATTTTGCAGCACGACCCTGCTCTTGTGGAAAGCCCCTCGTGCGACCCATATTGAGAATGGCAGGGTTTAGATATTCCATCTATTCCTTCCATCCGTTGTGCCGAACAAACCTTCGCGATGCGGCGCAGCAGCGACGATCATCATTTGGCTGCAGCGTTGTCTTGTCTCGCCAGGCGCGCACCGTCCAGCTTCGTCGCAGCCATCGTGTCCGCCTCCGGGAACAGGTGGCCATAGCGGTCGAGCGTGAAGGCGACGCTCGAATGACCAGCGCGTCGAGCAATCTCCATCGGATCAACCCCGGCGGCGGAACTGGTGCGACGCCAGTGTGACTGAGATCGTGCCCTCGACGCTGTGCGGGCCCGACGCCGATCGAATCATCTGTAGGCCGCGAAAGTGTCTCTTCGGTCAAGTCCCGCTTGTGATAACGACGGCTCCGCGCTCATGCCTGAATGTCCGACGAACGCTGACGGACGGTGATTTCGGAGTCCGAGGTGAACCTTTAGGCCGTGATCATCTACACCGCGAGCATCGTCGCGCGACATCGACATTGCTCGATCGCTACGATCAAGGCGTGCGCCAACAGGTTCTGGTCAAGATCCCGAAGACTGTGTTGGGAGCCGTTCTCTTGGGATTCGGCACAATCTTCCAGCCCAAGGCTCGCTTCGATGACCACTGGTCCACGAGCCCTGAGATCGTTTTAGAGGTCCACGCTTCAGCGGAGGACTCGAGCGATCCGATACAGAGCTAAGGCACCCGCAGCCCGACAGGCCTTTGACTGCCTGCTTCCCGTTGCGTCGTCCTGATCACGCTCGCCTGCTGTGACGGCGAGATCATGGCGAAGCTAGGCCGGGGACCTCGGTGGCCGGAACGCTGCCGTGATTACTCCGCGCACAGATCAACGCCCCGAATGTCTGCCCGGGCAGACTCGATCGGCACGACCGATCGACTGTGAGGTTCTTGTTCATCCTGGCCCGCTCCTGCCGAATAGGGCACAACCTCGCTGCCGTTCTCTCATGTCGTTCTGAGCGTGGGTGCCCCGAGCCGATCCACGAGAATTGCATCAAGCCCGTGTTCGCGCCCTGCTCGGCTACCTTTGGCTGAACTTTCACAAACAAGGAGTCCGACTCACATGTCACTGCGGAAGGACCTGGTCGAGCATTCGACGCGGTTCCTTCCTCCAGGCAGCCAGATCCGACAGGCGTTCATCTGCCAGACGGCGCCAAAGTTCGCCTTCTTCCTCATCACCTACCTCAGTGGCCTCACAATGTTCTGGATCAAATATCGCTTGGTGGTTGTCACCCTCGACGCCATCTACGTGCTGGACAGCACCAAGCCATCTGGGGGTGCGAAGCCCAAGTCGCTGCTGGGCACGTTGCCGCGGCACACTCAGCTCGGCCCAGTCTCGGGTCGATGGGGCCTACTCAACCTTCTCGGCGAGCGCCACTGGGTCCACAAGCGCTTCCACTCCGACATCACCACCGCTGACCGAGAGGCCGGTTTCAGATACTGAGAACCTGAACTCCAGTCGCCAAGGCCGATACAAACGTGGTGCCCGTCGTGCTCTAACCGGCCGTCGGCAGCCAATCCGACGACGTACCCACTCTCGAGCCCGCCAAGCGGCCCAGTTGGTTGGGGCGGTCCAGAACGGCCTTGCAGAACATCCCCGTCGAGCAGCAGGCGCCGCGCCGGAACGGATATTTCGCCCCCGGCGCCTCCGGCTCGGGACGTGACGCGTCACGCAGCGGGGTTTCGCGAGCTCATTCGAGTGATGGACCACAAGCACAGGTCGACAGTAGGCGTAGCCGCCGTCGTCGATGACACAAACGTGACACGCGAGGTCGGCCAAGGGCTGTCAACCTCGGTCATGGGCGGTAAGGCAAAAGACCAGCTCGGAAGTGGTTTCCGACGATCTCCGCAGGTAGCGAGAACGGCCACGACAGAACCCCGCCTTGTGTCTGTTGGTAGCGCGATTGATGAGTTCTTCATGGTCCGAGTCTGGCCGCCTCGTGCACTATCCGTGCATTAAGCATCGGGCAAAGGAGGGCGCGGCCGGTACTGAAAGGTAACGAGGCGGCAACCGGAAAATGAGATCTGACCTGCTCTGATGGGCAAATCTCCTTGGCAGCCCCAACGGGNNCGCGTTGCAGGGCTCCGGCTGGCGTCGCGGCCACCGAAGCTTGATCATGCTAGTCGTCGGGGTGCCCTCCTCATAACGAGCCCGCACGACGGCACAGAGCGCGACCGGTCCGATGGGTCAGCTAGCGCGCGATTGGGACAGCCGAAGGGGCAGACTGCNNGTGAACCATCTTGGAGTCATCTACAGCCGGGTTGCTCTGACCGTCTCGACCCGACGGACTGAGGCCCCGTCCCGAAGCGAACTGCCGACAGCCCCGGACGGCCACGCGCGACTTGGTTGGTTCGCGGCACAGCGGACTGCTGTGCTAGCCGCCCTCGAGTCAGCCGCCGACGACACCCCGGTCTGGAATTGGACGACACAGAGCCCGGGTCCGGCCAGCTTCTGGTCCCGCCGCCTGGCACACGAGACGCTCATCCACCGCGTGGACATCGAACTGGCGCAGGGATTCGAGCCGGCTCACGGCTATCCCGAAGTGGCAACCGACACGGTCACCGAGTTCTTCGAGCTCTTCTACCCTCGGTTCGTGTCCGAAATTGTCGCGGCCGGATTCGACGACTCAATGCACCTACACGCCACTGACGTCCCCGGCGCGGAATGGACACTGAACCTACGAGCCGAAGGCCTCCCGGTCACCCGCGGACACGTGAAAGCCGGAGTGTCGATCAGGGGTAGCGCCTTCGAGTTGGC
>PLKG01000120.1 GCA_003140595.1 Acidimicrobiaceae bacterium
TACTCACCGAATTAGGTCTGAACCCGAGTTCGAGGCGCCCGTGGCGACAGCCAGGTCAGCGTCTGGATGGGCAGGGTCCGCTGTCGACGCGAGTCGGGGCAGACAGGCCTGATGGCGTCGAATACGTGCGGGCGTCTGAGTCAGCTCACGGGCTAGCTGTTCGAAGCAGACTCGCAACTCCTCCTGGCGCCGGTGCTCCAGTACCCGGGAGAGCGAGAAGCCGTGGATCAACGCTCCGTCTCCGCGATCTAGCAGCGATTCATGGTGTCGGTCGCGACGAGCCGACGCAGTCGAGGAATAGGCGTCAAACCGCTCCCGTTCCTGTAGGCATGACAATCAATGCGGTAGCAACCGCTTTCGGCGGTCCGGAAGTCATTTCTTTTGTCGACGAGCCGGTAGGCGAGCCGGGACCTGGCCACGTCCTGCTCGAGGTCCGAGCGGCCTCAACGAACCCCATTGACTACAAGCTCTTCAGCGGCGACTACGGCAAGGATCTCTCGCAGCTGCCGATGCGCCTCGGATACGAAGCGTCCGGCGTGGTGAGCGCGGTCGACGAGGATGCCAACGGGCCGGCGGGACCTGTCTACCCAGGAGACGAGATCATCGCATACCCGGTCCGCGGCGCCTACGCCGCCGCGGTCGTCGTGCCGGCCTCGTCCGTCGTGCCCAAACCATCGACGCTCTCGTTCGAGGAGGCCAGCGGACTTATGCTCACCGGAACGACCGCAGTGCATGCTCTGACTGTCACCGCAGTCGGAGCAGGTGACACCGTGGTCATTCACGGGGCGGCGGGTGGTGTCGGCCTCATGGCCGTCCAGCTCGCCGTTCACGCGGGAGCGCGGGTCATCGGCACCGCGAGCGAGGGCACCCATGCATACCTACGCGAGCTCGGCGCCGAGCCGGTGACCTACGGAGACGGGCTCGTCGAGCGCATACGCTCCCTCGCCCCCGGTGGGGTCGATGCGGCGATCGACACGGTGGGTACCGACGAGGCGATCGACACGTCAGTCGCCTTGGTCGCCGATCGCAACCGCATCGTCACCATTGCTGCCTTCCAGCGAGCGGTCGAGCTTGGGCTCAAGGTCATCGGCGCCGGCCCGGGCGGCGATCCCGGTACCGAGATTCGCGCAACAGCTCGGTTGGAACTGGTGCGCCTGGCCCAAGCGGGTCAGCTTCACGTTCGCGTCGCAGCCACCTACCCATTGCGTGAGGCGGCAAACGCGCTTCGCGAGCTCTCGTCAGGTCACACGCACGGGAAGATCGTCCTCATCCCCTGACCGATCCGATCGTCACCGTCGGGAGCCAGCAAGACAGTCCTGGGACGGGATCGAGCCGCTGTCGGCTGAAAGCTCTTGTGGTGGGCCGCCCGGAGCTCGAACCCGGTGCGCGAGCTGCTCAGCAAGCGTTACTCGTTACACCACGACCGTGGACGTGAACGCTTAGCGCGTCGACCTTCGGCGCCTTGCTGTGGCGATCTACCCATTTGTCATAAGAGAAGTCGAACCAAATTGCCGCCGTCGCCAGCCGTGGGACCGGAGTCGACAATAGTTGTTTCTCCAATCGGCAGATTTGCTGCTACAGCAAAAGGTCTGTCTGAGTAAATCTTTCCTGCTAGACTCCATGTACCGTGGCGGGAAATCTCGTATCAGAGGAAACAGAACTACTGGAGAGGGCGACTGACTGGCTGCGGTCGGTTCTGCCGCCCACGTGGAAGGTCGAGATTGCCGACCGGGTCGTCGCCACGCCCGGCGGCACGGTTCAGATTGACGGCGTGATCAATGTCACGACTCCGCAGGGGTTGGGCAGTTTCCTGGTGGAGACGAGGCGGAGCCTCACGCCGAAGGATGCTGAACAGATGTTCTCCGGCATGGCTCGGCGGTATCGCCAACTCAATCCGTACACTTCCGCGACACTGGTTGTTGCGCCTTGGCTGAGCTCCCGAACACGCGAGGTCCTTTCGGCGGAAGGAATCAACTACATCGATCTCACCGGCAACGCCCGGATCGAGGTCGCAAGCCCTGGTCTGTTCTTGAGCTACCAGGGAGCCGATCGGGACCCCCAGCCCGCTCCGCGGGGCAAGGCTCGTGTCCGCGGTCCGAAGTCCGGCCGTCTCATACGCTTCCTCTGCGACGTCACGCCTCCGTACAGCGTGAGCGAAATCGCGCTCGCGACCCGGCTGACGCCCGGATACGTCTCCCGCCTTCTGGACTCGCTCGACGGTGAGGCGCTGATCGAACGGACCAAGCGTGGGCAAGTCTTCTCCACTGATGTACCAGGGCTTCTGCGCCGCTGGACCGAGAGCTACAACGTCTTCAAGACGAACCGCCCCCAGAGCTTCGTAGCACGGCAAGGCCCAGCCAAACTCATGCAGCGGTTTGCGGATGACGGCGACATCGCGGTCACAGGGTCCTTTGCCGCCGTGCGCCTAGCCCCGGTTGCCGCACCGGCGTTGCTCGTGGCCTACGTACGCGATGTGGAAACCACGGCTACTGCCTTCGGCCTGCTCCCCGCGGATCGCGGCGCGAACGTTGTGCTGCTTAGGCCTTTCGACGAGGTCGTCTGGGAGCGGACGATGACGGCGGACGGGATCTGTTGCGTATCGCCTTCGCAGGCGGCGGCTGACTGCCTCACCGGGAACGGCCGCATGCCGTCTGAGGGGGAGGCATTGGTGACCTGGATGGTGGAGAACCAAGCGGAATGGCGGACCCCCTCTGTGAAGGACGTGACACCAGTAGAAGAACGTCGTGATGGATCCTGAACCGCTTGATCCCCGTTATGTGCAAGCCCGCCGAGTGCTGCTCGACGCACTGTTCGCCCTTGCGCCGTATGGTGCGGCGATCATCGTTGCCGGAGCGCAAGCGATATACCTGCACACGGGCGATGCGGACTTCGCGATCGCGCCGTTCACGATCGACAGCGACTTCGTGATCAACCCGTCCCTGCTGGGTGACGATCCGCTACTCGAAGCTGCGATGCGCGATGCGGGGTTTGAACTTTCACCGCGGCCAGAGGGTCACGTCGAGCCCGGTATCTGGGTGACACCAGCACTGGTCGGGGACCACCAGGAGCTAATCCCCGTTGACCTCATCGTTCCGGAGGGTGCTGCGCCGCCCGGCGGTCGGCGTGGCGCGCGCCTTGGAGTGCACGGCAACCGCGCAGCACGCCGCATTCTCGGACTCGAAGCGGCGCTGATCGATCACTCGCCAAGAGAGATCATGCCGCTCGACGCCGCGGACACACGTTCGATCACTGCAGAAGTTGCGGGACCCGCAGCGCTACTTGTTGCCAAGGCGCACAAGCTCCATGACCGCGTCGAGGACGACCGGTCGCACCGCGTCAAGGACAAGGACGCATCTGACGTCGTCCGCTTGATGCAGACCACAACACCTTCCACGCTCGCAGTTGTCTTCGAGAAGCTCCTCAACGACCCGGTAGCGGGAACGCCCACTCGTGACGGCCTCGATTATCTGCGTCAGCTTTTCGGACGGCGAGGGCGTCCGGGCGTGACCATGGCGATGAACGCACTCACTATCGCAATGGATCCGAACACAGTGGAGGTCATCTGTACCTCCTTCATGGCGCAGCTGGGCAGCGCGCTCGCCGGGGCGCCCAGGGTGTAGCAACAGAGGCCCATCTGGCAGCTGGCGCCGGCGCTGCTCAGTGCTTCGAAGAAGCCTGGGCCTTGCCGCCGCCGCCCTATTGGGATCGAAGTGCCCGACTCGACGCGAGGTCGACTGCGCCAACGGGGCACGAACCGAATGTTGGGTGAATGTTGGGTCGCGCGCTCAACAAGTCGTTCGCCGCAAGTCAGAGATACCGTCTGACCTGCGCCTTTAGTGGGCCGCCCGGGGCTCGAACCCGGCACCTTGGGATTAAAAGTGCTGGTCAGGACCTCGCAAAGTGCTACAGAGCAGTGCGTAACGTCGCAATCTCGCAGGTCGGCGTAGCGATCCACCCAGAACGGCGCGACAGCTCGCGGCTCATAGCGACGGGCTGCGACGGGCTTGTTGGGACCGTGCAACTTGACGTCATCTGCGGCCGACCGGTAAGCGGAGCACGTTCAACTGTCGAGGGAAGGTGGGCGCTTCAGCCAGCCGGGAGTCATCGGTGAGGAAGTCAGCGCCGAGATCACTGGCTAACGCTACATAGAGAGCATCGGCCGCAGTCATGTTGTGTCGATATTCCCACGCGGCGAAGACCAATGGAGCCACAGACACCCGATGAAGGTGCCATGCCGAGAGTCGGCTTACTGCTGCGGTGGCTTGCGACTCGGTGATCTTGTGTTCGATGAGGAACCGACGTCTCAACACGGCGAGTACCTCGGCGTAAAAGTGCTCGGGGACCCACCCCTCGGCCCCAACAGGCACGAGCCGCGAAAGGGCACGACCCCTCCGGGTGTCAGCGACAATCTCGACACCGGCGGACGCGTCAATGACGACTGCGCTCACGCTCCGGTGTCGACGCGCAGCTCGCGGAGCGCTTCAGCGGCTTCGATGCTGTCCAGCTCCGGCTCGGGACCCGCGAGTAGTTCTTCGAGGAGAGCGCGAAACGCTTCTGGCGAACAATCCTCATCGGGGTTCGTGACGACTACGGAGCTGGGACGTAGGTCATCCGGGCGACGGGCCATGTCGCGATCGTACTGCCGCTGGTTCGTCTCGCGAGAGCAGGGTCCCATCTGTGCGCCGGCAAGCCTGGAGCTGTGGTTATGAGCCCGATCAAAGCCATGTCGCACAATGCCGGACCATGCACGATTAGGCCGATTACCTGCGCTTTTGAAGGCGAACGCTGCCGTCCGGAAGCGACCGATATCGCGCTCTGACGGATGATCCGGTAGAAGATCCGGTAGAAGCCTCCCTTGTAATCCGAGCCTCCTCGTCGTTCAGCGACCGGCGAGGGTGGGCTTGCGCACACAACGAATCGGAACTCTCCCCATCCACGCCTTCGCCCTCGGCGCAGACTGACTGCATAAGATGTGCTGCCCGGACGCCACTTGTTGTCACGAGCGTCTATGCCGTCATCTGGCCTTTCTCACGAGCCGCGAGGCGACCGTGCTCCGGGCGCGCCTTATACGCGCCTCTCTCTATGAAGAGGGACCGGTTGTCAAGGTCGATTGTTCTTAGCGGACACCTCCTTCGTTGCGGTGCCCGGGCTGACTAGGCCGGGCGGTGGGAGGTTGGTTCTCATCTCTCTATCGCCTCCTCGAGGGAGGAAAAGGTCTGGTAGGAGAACTCCGGCTGGTCCATCTCAAACGAGGGTCGTCAAGCGACCAGAGGCGCGGCGGGGGACCTTGCTGGAGCGAACATCGAGCCCGTCTGGAGCATGTGCCAGATGGCCTCGGCGAGCTTGCGAGCTACTTCGATACGCGCGATCTTGGCGCCGCGTTGACGACCGAGGCGGGCCTTGGTCCTGTCGTAGTGGTCCCTGTAGACCGGATGACTCGACGCGTGCACAGCGGCCTCGATGAGTGACCAGCGCAGGTACTTCGGCCCGTTCTTTGAGATCGGACCGCGGAAGTCCTTGCCGCCGGACTGGTAGACGCGCGGGCAGAGCCCGGTGTAGCCCATCAGCTTCTTCGGAGACGAGAAGCGTGAGATGTCTCCGATCTCCGAGGCGATCGTGAACCCGAGGACCCAGGCGATGCCAGGAGCGGNNTAGGGATGGTCCGCTCCGAGTGATCGCAGCTCTTTCTCGCAAGCGTCGATCTCAGAATCGAGGTCGTCGATCATCGACAGTGCCGTGGCGATGTTCTTCGTCCAGGGATCGGGGAGCTCGAGGCGTCCGAGCAGCTCGCGCCCGGACCTTCCGAACAGGTCCGAGACCGGGCAGGGTTTGCCGAAGGCGAGCAGGCTCGAATGGATACGGTTTTTCAACATCACCCGGTGGCGCACGAGATGGAGCCGGAAGCGGGCCCGCTCCCGCTCGGCGCGGATCTCCGGGTCCGGGAGCCATATCGCCGGCACGAGATCGCGCCGGGAGAGCTCGGCGAGGACCCACGCGTCGATCTTGTCGGTCTTGCAGGCGAGTGGTGCGAGACCCTTCACCTTCTGCGCGTCGGCGATCTCGACGTCCCATCCCATGAGCTCGAGGCTGTCGTGGACAAAGCGGGCACCGTTCATCGACTCGATCGCCGCGCTCACCGGTCCGCCGAGGGCCGCCACTTCCTTGGCGAGGTGACGGAGCCCGTCGAGATCGGGAGGGGCTTGGGTGACGGCGAGCTTTGTGCCAGCTTCGTTGAGCACGCAGACGTCGAGTCGCTTTCTGCTGAGGTCAAGTCCAAGATGCAACATGGTGTGGGGGCCTCCTTGGTGCTGGTTCCGACGAGAACCCAATGTTCACGCCGGGGAGGTCCCTCTTCATGGCATTCAAACAGACGCCAGTGAACCACATAGACGGCGCGAAGTCTTCGAGGTTCTGATCCGTCTGACCCGATTGGCGCCGGCTCCCGGCAAGACCGGTAGACGACCACGCAGATGTGCCGGTAGGTCGCTTCTGCTGTGACTGGCCAAGTGCCGCACACCGTAGCGAGAGAGCGAGGTACGGGTTCGCGTCGGAGGGCCGACGGCGAGGATCTGCGACTGGCGGCAAGTATTCGGGAACGTGACCGGGGGTCGGTGTTGTTGGTGGCCAAACCCGACAGCCCGTCGACAGGCGCCGGTGGTATAGCTGTGCCCTGTGCGCAGGCTCGGCTTAGTCGCGGCAGTGGTCATGACTCTGACGGTCGTCGCTGGGACAAGTTCTGCCAGCCCTCCGACGAGGACCCCCCGGTCTACGACGACAGCAGCCGCCAGCAACACGACGACGTGGTGGGTCGATTCGACCTGGATATCCCCGCTCACAGGCTGGGTGCTCGGCGAGGGTAAAGCTAGTTGCCCGTCGTGCATCCTCATTAGGTACACAAACAATGGCGGTCGGAGTTGGTCGGCAGTACCGACGCCGGGTGCTCGACTAGCGCTATCGACAACAAACACTTATCTTTGCGGGTCCGCTGGTTGCGTCACACGAATCGTGTTCGCCAACCGCAACGACGGCTACCTTTTCGGCCCGGACCTGTTCACCACCACCGACGGCGGGCGGACCTGGCACCGTCAAGGCGGAAAGCCGACCGTGGCGCTCGCCATAGTCGACCCAGGGGTCGTCTGGCGACTCACGTATGCCAACTGTCCGGGACCGTGCGGTCTGACACTGCAACAACAGCGGACCGGGACAACGAGCTGGGTGACGGTGCGCGCATCCTTCGATGGTTCTGGCAACAGCGTGGACCAGCAGATCGTCGGTCTCGGATCGGGTCGAAGGCTGATCGCCTTTTACGAAAACATCGCCGATGGATCGGTTGCCGTCGGTACGTTCTTTTTCACCGCAGATCAAGGTCGGACTTGGTCAAGGAAACGTGACCCCTGCGCGCCTTATAGGTCAGAAGACGCCAGCGTGGCTGCTGCTGACGGCACTCTGGTCGTCGAGTGCGAGTGGGAAGGCAACTCGGTACCTGCGTACGTCATCGTGTCTCGAAATGGTGGCGAGACCTACGGCCCGCAACGCGCTATCCCCAAGTGGAACGCGTTTGTTATCGCTTCCGCCAGTGCGAACACCATCGTGGCCGCGACAGCAGGTATCGGTGGCTCAGGGCTAGGCGAGAGCGAGCCCTTTGTTTTTTCTCTTGAGCGTTCGAGCAACGGAGGGGTGACCTGGCGGACAGTAGTTCGTGACCGTGAGATGTTGACAAGCTCGACGCCCGGAGGGAACTACTTGAGTTTCGTATCTCAGACCGTCGGCCACTGGATTGGGTACGGGAACAAGCTCTGGACAACGACCGACGGTGGGGAGCACTGGACGGCTAGCAATGTTTGAGAGGTCAAGGGTGCCCAGGTTGGGGCTTTTGGTGACGCTGACCCTGACGCTGACGGTCGCGGCGTGCCCGTCGACAGCCCGTGACTCGAACCATTCGGTCAGGCTCGAACAGATCAGGGAACTAATCACGCGGTGCCGGACATAGATAGTCCGTGGATCGCGCGCACCAAGGAGTGCCCGACAGCGAACTGTGGCGGCGAGCGGCCGGGCACGACGGGACAGCCTTTGGTGAGCTATTTGAGCGACACGCGGACGCCGTCTACCTCCACTGCTTTCGTCGTACGGCTTCGTGGTCGACCGCGGAGGAACTGACGAGTGTCGTCTTCCTGGAAGCGTGGCGTCGCAGACGAGCGGTTCGTCTTGACACCGACTCTATTTTGCCCTGGCTCCTGGCAGTGGCCAACAACGCCATCCGCAATGCCGACCGGTCACTGCGCCGTCACCAGCGCCTTCTGGCCAAGCTGCCCCTGCTGCTCAATGCGGATGACTTTGGGGATGACGCTGCTGACCGGTTAGACGATGAGCGTGAGATGGCACGGATACTGATGCTCCTGGGCGCGCTTCGAATCGAGGAACAAGAGGTCATAGCTGTCTGCGATTGGGCGGGCTTGAGCTATACGCAAGCCGCCACGGCACTCGATTTGCCGGTCGGAACGGTCCGTTCTCGGCTCTCCCGCGCCCATGAGCATATTCGTGAACGCCTCGGTGGAGGCATCGACAGCCCGCATCCGGCTGCTCCCGTTTCTCAAACCCCCGAAGGAGAGTCATGAACCTTCTTGAACAGCTTCCCGATTCCCGGCCAATGCGCGCCGAATATCGAGCCGCTCTGCGCCAGGAGTTGGAGGCCGTGGTCGCCAGTCCGCCTCGGCACCGCAGATGGCGGCGTCCTGCCGTGGTAATCGGAATCAGTGTCAGCATCGCCGCCGCCGGTGGGACTGCTGCGGCTGCGTACTTTCACTTCGCGCCGGTCACCAACACAAGCACAGCTTTCTGCTACAGCATTCCCAGCGTGGCTGGACACAAGGGCACGGAAGTCGCCGCTGTCGGTGCCCCAGGTTCATCGGCGCAGGTGACCAACGCCCTACAAACGTGCAGCATGATATGGCGGGACGGCTTTCTCGTCCCTGGCGCACCGACGGCGCTTCACATTCCCGTCTACACCACAATCCGTCCGGTGCCGAATCTCGTTGTCTGCACGATGCCAGATGGGACGGCGGGAGTGTTCCCCGGCGACACGTCGACCTGTGCGCGACTCGGGTTGTCAAGACCGCGCCCCGTAGGGGATGGCGAGCCATGACCCGGACCGCGTTTCTGGCCTATCTGCGCGGTGCATCGTCCGGTACGCGAACCTGAACCGTCCCGGCTTCATGGGAGCATG
>PLKG01000056.1 GCA_003140595.1 Acidimicrobiaceae bacterium
CTGTGAGTGTTGCTGTGAGTTGCCGGTGCGCGCAGACCCGCCCTGCGTGATTGCCGACCGAAGAAATCGCCCCGCGATCTCGTCTGTGAGCACTGCTGTGAGTGTTGCTGTGAGAGGTGCTGTGAGTCGATCGGCGCACCATTGCGCAATGGCTCGGCTCCCTTCCGCCCGTCGCGCGTCCACCGGTACGTCTCCCCTGCTCCCCGAATCGGCGTCCTCGGGGCAGCCCGCGGCCGGAAGGCAACCGGCGGTGTCGCAACCAGCAATGAGGGATTGCTGTGCATGATCGAGGGGGGTTGACCCCGGCACAACGATCCCTTCGCTCCCGCTTGGCTGCCTACAGCCTTCACGCCAAGCGCGACCCCAAAGAAACGACCCAAGCGGCCCGTGCCGCGTTCCTGACCCGTTTCGAGCGTGAAGTAGACCCCGATGGCTCTCTGCCGCCAGCCGAGCGTGCCAGGCGAGCCCAGGCAGCGCTAAAGGCGCACATGACTCGACTGGCTTTGGCATCGTCACGGGCGAGGTCGAGAACAACATGAGAACGCAACCGGTGCTGGGGTCTTTCGCCAGGGGCGCGACGGTAGATACGGCCAAACGCGACACGCAAACACCGAGAGACGCTCCGGGGCACAGCGGTTGAGTTCTAGATGCGGTCACCGGGGAGGATTCGTCGGTAGCTGTCGCGGGCGCGCTCGTCAGCGTTGGAAGCACCGTACCTGTTCAACATGACGCGACTCTTCCATCCGAAAAGTCTCATTGCGTCGGTCTCGCCTCCGCCAGAGGCGAGCCACGCATGGGCGGCAGTGTGTCGGAACTGATGAGGATGCAGCTGAGCGATACCCGCCGTCGCGCAGCGCCGCCTGAGTATCTGCGCGACGCCGCTGGTGGTTAGGCCACCTTTCGGACCGAGCCACAGGGCTGGGCAATGCGACTGGGGATGGCGCTTTCGCAGACGGAGATATCGGTCAAGAGCGGAACTGGTCTTCGGTCCGTACGGTGCCGACCGCGGACGCTTTCCCTTGCCGACCACGTTGATGACTTCGGCCTCCAAGATGACATCCTCCACCGCGAGGTCCGTTATCTCGGCGAGGCGACACCCCGTGTCGATGAACAGACGCAGAATCGCCATGTCGCGTCGGCTCTCGAAGTCTGTACCTTCACAAGCCTTGAGCAGTCTCCTGAGGTCATTATCGGTCACGATCGGCACGGGCACGTCGGGGATGCTCGGGGGCTTCATGCGAGCCATCGGCGAATCGGTCAACTCCCCTTCATCCACGAGGTAAAGGAAGAACTGCCGCAGCGCCTGGTGCCGTGTGAGCGCTGTTGTCGGCTTCCATCGAGCTAACTGGTCGGCGATAAAGGCCTCTACGTGCTCGCGCTTGACATCACCAACAGCCGTCGGCATGTCGTGACAGCGAAGGAATTGGAGAAATAGTTGAACGGTCTCGCCGTAGCCACGGATTGTCTTCTCCGAGCGGTTGCGCGCCCGAAGGCGACGGCCCCAGCTTTCGAGATACTCGTCGACCTCGCCACCTTCTGCGTCAGCGAGCTTTGTTGCCACTCGGTCCCCTTGCGGCTACCGGCACCGAGATTCGGGCCGCGCCACACTTCACCCTAGCGCTATTAGCAGGTCTGGGTGCGCTGTGCGCTGTGCTAATCCATCTGGACTTCGCTAAACATCCAGGTAGATGGCACGTTGTGGGCGCTGACGGACTTGAACCGCCGACCTGCTCGTTGTAAGCGAGCTGCTCTAACCACCTGAGCTAAGCGCCCGTCACCTCAACAGAGATCCGACCGTACCTATGGGCGACGATAGGTCATCTCGTCAGTGACATCCTCCCACGTCGATCGGGCACGGCAGGCTCGACCGTCCGGAAGGTCACGTCGACTGCAGCGCGCTCTCCGGGACGATCGCCGACACCGAGATCGTGGGCCCTCCGCACGCCGTGAAGGTCTCGGCGACCCTGAAGCTCGACGCGATTCCTGGCAGTTTCACCTCCATCGAGCTGACGACCGGGCACGTCTGCTCTCCATCCGAAGGAACATCACTTGACTCCACCACGAATCCCACGCTCGCCGAGCTGCCGGGCGAAACCGTCAGCGTCGCCGGCGCGATATCAAAGACAGATCCCTCTCCTGTCGTGCGAATGGTCGTCTGCAGAGGCGCTGCCTGAGAGCCCTGCAGTGCTCCAACCAGCGTTATGCCGGGCCTGCCGGCAAGGGTGCAAGCCGCCGTCGATGTGTTCAGCAGATTGACGGGGCTGAAGATCGAGCCTGCGGCACCGGTTCCTTCCAGCGCGACGACTTTCAATTGGCTGGCGGCGCAGGGAGCACCCGCCGTTGGCTGGGTTGCGGTCGTCGTAGTCGTCGAGGTCGTCGTTGAAGAGGTGCTCGTCGTGGAGATTGGCGGTGCAAGTGTCGTCGAGGTCGTCGCAATGGCTGGCCTGGTAGTGGTAGTGGTCGTGGTCGTGTTCTGAGAACAGCCGGCGACCAGAGCAGCCACGCCGATGATTATCACAGACCGCCTGGCAAATGCTGATCTCGAACGGCGCATGATCCTCCTGGCTATTGGAACCGCCACGCGGGCACACACTCGCGAGGAACCCTCCGAACCGACACGCATGCACAAGTATGACGACAACAGGAACGCGATCTCGGTCAAGCGCCCTGCGCCGTTCTCAGGCGCGCGCCTTCGCGGGCATCGTAGTTCCAGAACCTAGGCAACATGGCCGCCAAGGCGACTGTCCCTAGGACACAAAGGACGCCTCCTGAGACGATGGAAGCGCGCAGGCCGGCTAGTGACTCGACAAGTCCAGCCTCGACGTTGCCGAGAGTCGGACCTGACGAGTAGCTAAGCATCTCGATGCCTGCAAGTCGACCTCGCAGTGAGTCCGGGATCGACTGGTTCCACATCGTCGTTCGACACAACCCGCTGACCATGTCGGCCGCTCCCGCTACTACAAGTCCCACAATCGCCAACGGCAGCGATCTCGCGAAGCCGAAGCCGATGATCCCAAGTCCCCAGATCCCCGCGGAAAGCGCGACCATGCGGCCGTGGCGCCTCACACGGCGCGCCCACCCGCTCGTGATGGTCACCAACAGCGAACCGGCTGACGGCGCAGCGTAGAGGACACCGAGGACGGCTGCCCCGCCCAGGTGACTCGCGACCTGGGGGAACAGGGCCGTCGGTATCCCGAAGAACATGGCATTGATGTCAACGAGATACGAACCAATCAGGTCCTGACGGCTCCGTGCGTAGCGGAGCCCGTCGGCGATCGCCCGGAACGAAAGCCCTTCAGACTCGGGCGGCGGGGGCACTGCATGCATGAGAGCGAGCATCACAAGTGACACGAAGAAGGTCGCGACGTCAACTCCGTATGTGAGGGGCAGGCCCACAGCGACGATGAGAACGCCGGCCACCGGTGGAGCCGCGACCATCCCGAGATTGCCCTTGAGCGACGAGAGAGCGGCAGCCGCGGGGAGCGCCTCGGCCGGGACAAGCTTGGGCACCATCGCGTCGAGTGAGGGCCGCTGCAAGCCGTCAATTCCAGCTGCAGCGAATGCAACCATGAAAAGTACCCACAGCCTGGGGTGCGTCAAGGCCGAATTCGCGACCAGAGCACCGGTCACCAGGCACATCGCGCTCTCGGTGAGGCGAACCATTCGCCGGCGGTCGACTGCGTCTGCGAGCGCACCTCCGACGAATGCTGTAATCAGCATCGGGAGAAGTTCAGTCAGACTGAGCAATCCTACGATCAGCGACGAATGGCTGATGCGGTACGCCTGGTACGGCAGGGCGACGTAGGTCACCATGCTCCCGAACAAGGAGACCCCCTGACCGACGAAGAGAAGCCGGAATTCCCTCGACTGGCGCAGCGGTGCGACGTCGATCCGGAACATCGTTGTCAAACCGCCGCCGTTACCGATCCTCTTGCCGGGCTCGGACATCTGCCCGGGAACAGCGACCGACTCTGGTGGCTCTGGCAGCGGCCCGGCGCGCGACCCTTCGGGCGCCGGACGGGAGTGGTCCACGTCGTCCAGTCTCTCCGGCGGGGCTAGCTACCGACCGCCGACGACGTCAACGAGCGCCCCGGGGCTCGGCGACAACGGTCCGAAAGGATCAAAGGCTCGAGCCGGCCACCAGTCTCCGGGACCGAACTGCCCCTGATCAAGGAAAGAGGCCCCTAACTTCGATCGCCTCACCAACTCTCTCGAGCGCAACTGCAACCGCGCCACGCCGCGGTGTGACTTTCAGCTCGCGCGAACGGCGCCAGACCGCGTCGAATGCAGTCGACATGACGCGCTGGAGACGCTCGGCGACAAGGTCGCCCTCCCACGCGAAGCCCTGACGGCTCTGCGCCCACTCGAAATAGGAGGCCGTGACCCCTCCGGCGTTCGCCAGGATGTCCGGGATCACGACAATGTCACGTCGTTCGAGGATGGCGTCGGCCTCCGGCAAGGTTGGCCCGTTGGCCGCCTCCACGATCAGGCGCGCTCCCATCTTCTCGGCAACCTCGGCGCTTATCACACCGGCTAATGCCGCCGGGATGGCGAGCTCACACTCGAGCTCCCAGATTCGGTCCGGCTCCAGCGGGTCCGCGAGCTCGAATCCAGCGACGCTTCCCGTCCGCTCGACATGACGAGCGAGCAGGGCCGCGTCTAAACCGGCCTGGTTGTAGACGCCACCTCCGGCGTCGGTGACGGCCACCACTCGCATGCCGGCCGAGGACAGCATGTAGACGAGCGGGCCACCGACCTTGCCGTGGCCCTGGATGACCGCCCGCGCCCCGGTCATGGAAAGGCCGAGCTCGCGGAAGGCGGCCCGCGTGCAGATGAGCACGCCTTGAGAGGTGGCCCCGACATGGCCACGGCTACCACCGATCGACAACGGCTTGCCGGTGACAACGCCCGTCATGGCCTCCCCGCTGACCATTGAGATGGTGTCCATCAGCCACGCCATCACATTCGCGTCGGTGTTGACGTCCGGCGCCGGGATGTCGCGGTCCGGGCCGATCATCGATGCGATGCCCATCGCGTAGCGACGCGTCAGATGCTCGAGCTCGGAGATCGACAGGATCGTCGGGTCGACCTGGACACCGCCCTTGGCGCCGCCGAAGGGCACGTCGACCACGGCACACTTGAGGGTCATGTCCGCCGCCAGCGCCATGATCTCGTGAGGGCTGACGGACTGATGAAACCGGATCCCACCCTTGCCGGGACCCCTCGCGCTGCTGTGGTGAACCCTCCACCCGCGGAATACCTCGATCATCCCGTTGTCCCGCCGGATCGGAACGGCCACTTCGAGGACTCGCTCAGGCAGCGACAGCATCCTCAGGGTGTCCGGGTGGAGCCCGATCAGCGATGCCCCGTCCTCGATGCGCTGGAGTATTGCCTTCCAAGGGTCGGAATCGGACATCTCTGGGCCTCCAAACGTCGTCCCTCGACTCCAAACTACAGACGGGCCACCCTGCCACAGAAGCTGTCGACACAGCTTGAGATGTTCGCAGGCGACACCATCGGAGGACCCGGCAACCGGTGTCTTGTCAGGCACCCTCCAGCGTCGCCGGCTCGTCTGTGAGGAGGAGGTGCCACGACCTTCGGTGTTCGGCGCACGGCCCGATCTCGAGCAGCGCGGCGCGGTGCTCCGGGGCCGCGTAGCCCTTGTTCGACCGCCAGCCGTACCACGGGAAAAGATCGGCAAGCTCGACCATGTGCCGGTCGCGGGCCACCTTTGCAATCACGCTCGCGGCGGCCACTGAAGCGCAAGTCAGGTCTGCCTTCACCTTGAGCGTGACCTGCGCCGGTTCGATCTTGGTGGGTGAGGACACTGCACGGTCCGGGCGGGTGAACCAGTCGTAGTTGCCGTCGAGCAGGACAAGGTCAGGCCAAACCCGCAGCTGGGCGAGGGCCCGCTCGCCCGCCAGGCGGAGTGCTCGCAAGATCCCGATCTCGTCGATCTCCGCAGCGCTCGCATGTCCGATCGCCCAGCAGCACGACCAGGCCTCGATCCTTGGGACGAGCGATTCGCGCGCTGCAGGCGCAAGGAGCTTGCTGTCCCGCAGTCCGGCGGGAGGCCGGCGGGTCGTGGAATCGACGACGACCAGGCCGACCGAGACCGGCCCCCCAAGCGAGCCGCGGCCCACCTCGTCGCATCCCGCAATAACAGCATTGCCCGCAGCGAGCAGGTCCCGCTCGAGCTTGAGGCTGGGCGCGCGTCCCGCGGTCATGCCGGCTCTTTGTCCGATCGGGCCCACTCGCACACGCGAACGACGGTAGCTCCCAGGGTGGGCCGGGGTTGACTACTTTCCTACTGCGAGTGGTACTTGCGAAACGGTAGTTATGCTTGCCTACATGAACATCACATCCTCATCACGAGTCCGCGTCGCGGCAGTCGCGTTGTTGGCCGTTGTCGGGCTGGCAGTGTCTGTCGGCGGCGCGTCTGCAACAACCACCACGGCAAAGTCGACGACACACGGAACCGCCAGCGTCGCCTATGCCGGCTCTCTCGAGTTGTGGGCCGCCACGGACCTCGGCCCGAAGTTCGAGGCCTCTACCGGTGACGGCTTCCAGGGCCGGGCGGCAGGCTCGGGCACGCTCGCCTCGGAGATCATCTCGAAGGAGATCTCGCCCGGAGTCTTCATGTCGGTCGGCAAGAAGAACATCAAGCGCCTTTGGCCGGTGGGCAGGTCGAAGTTCGTCATCCAGCTCGCAACGGACCCGCTCGTGGTTGCCTACGACCCACACAGCAAGTTCGCCCCGGAGTTCAACGCCATCGCGGACCACAAGGCATCGTTCTCGTCGCTGTTCAGCCTGCTCAGCTCACCTGGGATCCGCGTCGGGCGCACCGACCCGAACGCCGACCCTCAAGGCGTCTACTTCATCTTGATGATGGAGCTCGCGCAGTCCACGCTCCACCTGTCCTACGACCCGGCAACGACGGTGCTCGGCGTCAGCAAGTCCACTCCCTTCGGGTTGCCGGCGCAGATGGTCGACGAGGACTCGCTGATCACAGACCTCCAGGCCGGTGAGTTCGACGCCACGAGCGCCTACCTGACCCAGGCGATCCAGTACCACCTGCACTACATCACCTTGCCGCAGAGCTTGAACTTCGCGATCCCCGCCGACAACGCCAACTACGGCAAGGTCAGCATCACGCTCACCGGCGGAACCGTCGACCAGGGTGACCTCATCACCTTGAACATCACCCTCGTGCTTCCAGCGAACGCCAAGAGCGCTCCATCCATGACAGACCAGGCCGCCGATGACGCCTTTGTCGCATGGATTGTCTCCGGAGTAGGGCGTGCCCAGCTGAAGAAGGGCGGCTACCCGCTCACTCCAGAGGTCTACATCGGTGCCACACCCGCGGACACCGCGGCGACAACGTTGCCTGCGAATGTGCTGAGCGCGTTCACCGCCTCGGGTGGTACAACCTCGTCCTGATGAGAACTACGGCCCCGGCAGGCAACCTGGCCGTATCCGGGGTGGTGCCGGGGTTCCCCGCCGCAGGGCGCTTGGCAGCGCGCGGGTCGACGGCGCTAGCGCTCCTTGGCGCGATTGCGATCTGGCTCGCGCTCCTGGGGCCCTTCGCTGTGTTGATCCAACACCTCTCGTTCCATTCCATCCGGGCGGCCCTCGGGCCGCCCGGATCTCTCGATCCGCTCTGGGTCTCACTCGGAGCAAGCGCTATCGCGCTCGGCGCCATGGTGCTGCTGGGCACGCCGCTGGCCTACCTTCTTGCCCGCGGCCGCTTGCCGCTCGCGCGTATCGTCGAGCTCGGCATCCTCCTTCCGCTCATGATGCCGCCGCTCGTCATCGGACTGCTGCTCATCTTCCTGATCGGCCCCGAAGGAACGCTGGGCAATCTCCTGGCCAATATCCATCTGACGGGAGTCAACACGTTCTTCGCGCTCATCGCCGCCGAGTTCTACGAAGCTGCGCCCTTCTACGTGCTCGGTGCCCACGCCGCCTTCGCTTCAGTCGACCCCCGTATCGAGCAGGACGCCACCTTGCTCGGCGACCGCCCGCTGCAGGCCTTCGCCCGTATCACCCTTCCTCTCGCAGCTCCCGGTCTGGCGACAGGCCTTGCGACTGCCTGGGCGCGAGCGATGGGCGCTTTCGGGGCAGTCGTCATCATCGCCTACTACCCTCGCGGGCTTCCGAACCAGATCTTCATCGCCTTCCAGGAGTTCGGCCTCTCGGGCGCGCTCCCGTTCGCGCTGCTGCTCGTCGTGGCCGCACTCCCCCTCCCGGTTCTCGCCTATCTCTGGAGCGCGAGGACGCGCTCGCGTGTCGCGGGAAACGAGGCACCGTGAGCGCCACGCCGGCTCCACTTCTCGAGGTCGACCTAGAAGTGGAACGTAGGCAAGTCACAGTGAAGGCGGGCTTCGGGATCCAAGGCGGCGAGCGCCTGGCGATTTTCGGCACCTCTGGAGCGGGAAAAACGACGATCCTCGAGTCGATCGCGGGCCTCACGCGGCTCAGTCGCGGCAACGTCCGCATCGACGGCAAGCTCGTCGCCGGCATAGTCAGGGGCGAGGCGGCACTGGAACCCCGAGCGAGGCAAGTCGCCCTCGTGCGCCAACCGACGACGCTGTTCCCGCATCTCACAGTCGAGCAGAACGTCGCGTACGGCGTCCGCAGCTCGACAGCGCGAAGTCGTGTCGCGGAGCTGCTGGACCGCCTCGAGCTCACGACGCTTGCCCGCGCTCGGGGCGCGGCACTGTCAGGCGGCCAGCGTCAGCGTGTGGCGCTCGGGAGGGCGCTCGCGAGCCAGTTCCGCGTGCTGCTGCTCGACGAGCCATTGTCAGCGGTCGACGTCGCCGCACGCGAGGCTCTCCGTGTCCTCGCCATCGAGACGACCGTAGGCCGGGATGCGGCCGGGATCCTCGTGACCCACGACCTTGCCGAAGCGCAGGCCTTCGGTGGTCGGCTCGGGATCATCGACAACGGCCGGTTGCTCCAACTCGGGACCGCGCACAAAGTGGTGTCCGCGCCCCTCAGCCGACGGGTGGCGGAGCTGGTCGGCTATGGCGGCTTCGTCCCAGACCCCTCGGCACCGGACAGGTGCTTCGCGATCCACCCTGATCGGGTCGTGATCGGCGCCTTGCCAGAACGCGGCGTCGTCCTCACCGGGACCATCTTGTCGACCCGCCCATTCGGGCCACGCTACGAATGCACCGTGGCAGAACCTTCCAAGGAGCGGTTCACGATCCATGTCGACCAGCCGCTTGACGCCGGCGCAAAGTGCATACTGACAGCGCTCGACCCGCCGGTCGTGACGCCATGATGCGAATATGGGCTCATGACGACCGCAAATCATAGGGTCGACGACCGCTTCCGGCTCGCACGCCTGGCGCAAGGCCTGTCCCAGGGCGCTCTCGCCGACATGGCCGGCGTGACACGCCAGTCGATCTCAGGGATCGAGTCGGGCCGATGGTCGCCGTCGCTCGATGTGGCCATTGCTCTCGCTGTGGCGCTCGGCACGAGCGTCGAGGACCTCTTCGGCGCGACGCCCGAGTTCCCGGTACTCGGCGCACGGCTCGCCGCCGCGTCGCTCGCATCGTCACGGCTGTTGTTGTCGGAGATCGACGGCGCTCCTGTCGCGTTTCCTCTCGTCGGTGATTTCGGCTTCGTGCCCGGCTTTCGGCCTGCACTCGGCCGCGCGACCAGCACGCGGGCCGAGGTCGCCGGTTCTCTCGTCGCCACCCAGCCACTCGCCACCTTGCGACCGAGCGTCGCGATAGCTGGCTGCGACCCTGCGCTCGCCCTCCTGGCCGGCCCGCTCGAGCGCCACCGCCCGCCGACCAGCCTCGTCTGGTGGGCGTGCAACAACACCGCTGGCCGCCATCTGCTCGAGGCCGGAACAGTGCACGCCGCGGCAGTCCACCGCCGTGCCGACGAGCAGCCGCGGCGTGCCGCACAACACGAGGTCGTCGGCTTCGCCGCATGGCGCGAAGGCCTCCTCGTCTCCTCCGAACACGCCAGATCGGTGCACTCGCTCGGAGACGCCGTCGAGGCCGGGCTGCGCCTAGTCAACCGCGAACCGGGGTCGGAAGCCCGCAGGCTGCTCGACGAGGCGCTCAACAAGCTCGGCATAGAGCCGGGCTCGCTGCCCGGCTACGACACGGCCTGCAGCGCCCACCTGCTCGTGGCGTCTTCCATCGCGGCCGGCCTCGGCGACATCGGGGTTGCAAGTGAACCGGCAGCGATGGCCTATGGGCTCGGTTTCCTGCCCTGGCAGGAGGAGATCTGCGAGTTCCACATCCCGCGCTCGCTGCTCGGCACCCAGGAGATCCGCGCCCTCCTCGACGTTCTCGCTGGCAGCGAACTCCCCGCCCAACTGGCAGCGATCGCAGGCTACGACACCGGGCCATGCGGAAAGGTTTCCGAGGCGTAGCCTGCACGACATGGCCGACAGGACAGCTGATCGCGGGGCATCACCCGATGGTGACCGCCCCAGCTCCGCCCGCCGCAGAGTCAACGTCGTCCCTCACACGCACTGGGACCGCGAGTGGTACTCGCCGTTTAGGACCTTCCAGCTGCGTCTGGTCGATCTCGTGGACAAGCTGCTCGGGCTCATGGAGTCCGACCCGTCGTACTCGCGTTATCTCCTCGACGGTCAGATGGCCGCGGTGGACGACTATCTCGAGGTTCGCCCGGAGAACAAGGCCCGCCTACAGCGCCTCGCGGCCTCGGGAAGGCTCGCGTTCGGCCCCTGGTATGTCCTGATGGACGAATTCCTCGTCTCCGGCGAGACGATCGTGCGCAATCTTCAGCTCGGACTCGAGCGCGCGACCGAGTTCGGCGGGGCCATGGAGGTCGGCTACCTGCCCGACATGTTCGGCCATGTGGCCCAGATGTCGCAGCTGTTACGCGGGGCCGGCTTCGCCGATGCCGTCGTCTGGCGCGGAGTGCCCTCGGTCGTAGACAAGACCGCCTTTTGGTGGTCTTCGCCTGACGGCTCGGTGGTGAGGGCCGAGTACATTGCCGCCGGCTACTCGACGGGCGCCTCCCTGGGCGACGACGCGAAGGCACTGATCAGGCGTATCGAAGCCTTCGAGGGAGAGAACTCTGGGTTCTCGATCGGGCCGGACGCTCCAATCCTGTTCCCGAACGGAGGCGATCATCAAGAGCCTCAGCCGTGGCTCGGCCGGGTCGTCGCTGAGGCCAACGCGATCCAGGACCACTTCGAGATAGTGATCTCCTCGTTGCCCGAGGCACTCGCAGGAGCACCTCGCGCCGGGTTGCCGACCTGGCAGGGCGAGCTCCGCTCCAGCGCCCGGGCGAACCTGTTGATGGGCGTCGCATCGAACCGCGTGGACGTCAAACAGTCCGCCGCACGCGCCGAACGAGCCCTCGAGCGGCTCGCTGAACCAATGGCGGCTCTCCTCATGCCACCGGAGCAGTACCCAGAGGCAGTGCTCGAGATCGCATGGCGCGAGCTCGTGCGCAACGCCGCTCACGACTCGATCTGCGCCTGCTCGCACGACGAGGTCGCATTCGCAGTGCTCCACCGCTACGCGGAGGCGACGCGCATAGCCGAGGGCGTGACCCAGCGTGCTCTTGCTCGCCTCGTCTCGTCGTTGTCGCAACCCTGCCACGTCGTGGTGAACCCGTCCTCGAGGGCCCGTTCGGGAGTCGTCGAGATGATCATCGGCGGGCAAGGGCCCATCGAGGGGGCCCAGATCCTCGACGAGCGGTTCGGGCTGGCAGCCGACCTCGTGCTTACCACCACTGAGGTTCGCGGCGTCCTATCCCAATTCGGCGGACAGGACCAGCTTGGCGAGGGCGCCTACCTCGCAGGAGTCGAGGTCGAGGAAGACGACACCGGCATCGACGTCGTCGTCCGCGTCCGCCCGGAGCGCACAAACGACTTGCAAGCAGAGCGGATCAAGAACGACCTTCTCGCCCGGTTCGCTCTCCGGCCCGACGCACAGGTCAGGGTGAAGCTCGACCAGGCGTCGTCCCGGCGCGTGCTGGCCCGCGTGGAGGATGTCCCTGGCTTCGGCTGGAAGGCATGGCAACCCCTTGCGCTGCGTGATCCGGTCGCCGCCACCGAAGAGGCCGACGGCCGGCTCGTGCTCGCCAACTCGCTCGTGGCCGTGACACTCTCGCCGGCCGACGGCACCTTCGACCTCAACGGCGTTCCCGGCTTCAACCGCCTGGTCGACTCAGGAGACTTCGGCGACACCTACAACTACTCGCCACCCGAACACGACCTTGTCGTCGACGCTCCCGTATGGACAACCCTCTCGCTGATCGAGTCCGGTCCCGTCCGGGCCACGGCTGTGGTCGAACGGATGTACCGCTGGCCCGAAACGATCGACGAGGGCCGACGGGCCAGGACTGGAGAGCGGGAGGTCGTCGTCAGTTCCCTTGTCGACGTCCGGGCCGGCGAGTCAATCGTCCGGGTCACGACGAGCTTCGACAACGTCTGCCGGGACCACCGGCTCCGAGCCTTCTTTCCGCTCCCCGAGCCGGCCGACCACTCAAGTGCGGAGTGTGCTTTCGCTGTGGTGGAGCGAGGCCTCCTCGCCGAAGGCGGCCCGAACGAGCAGGCACTTGCGACCTATCCGTCCCGGCGCTTTGTGAGCGCCGGCGGGCTGACTGTCTGTCACGAGGGACTTTGTGAGTACGAGCTCGTCGATCTCGCCGAGACTGGCGAAGGCGGCGCATTGCAGGCGAGCAGCCTGGCGCTGACCCTTCTCAGGGCGACCGGAATGCTGTCCCGCCTCACGATGCTGACGCGCCCCCTTCCGGCCGGCCCAGTAGACCGCCTCGAGGGACCGCAACTTCAGGGGCCCCGCACGATGCGATACGCCGTGGCCGTCGGAGCCAACGACGCTTACGCACTCGCCGATGACGCGTTCGGCGACCTGCCGGTCGTCTCGAGCCTGGGTGGAGGCCGACTGCCGCTCGAGGCCGCAATGCTCTCGGTGACTGGCGCTCAGGTGAGTGCAGTCCGGCGTGTCCCAGGCGGTGCGCTCGAGATCCGGGTGTTCAATCCCAGTGGCGCCACGACCGAGGTCAACGTCGCCAGCAGCGCTGCAGGCCTCGACGAGGCCTTCGTGCCGCCGACGGCGTCTCACGGGTGTCTCGTCGACCTGCGCGGTGGCTATATCGCCAGTTTCGAACGGTCCTTCGAGCTCGGGCCATACCAGATCGCGACACTAAGGCTGTCGGACGGGCCTTAGACTCGCAACGGTACGAGCCGTCCTGGTCCCTGTGAAGTCGTTTCGGGCCGCCAAGTTGCGGCTCGCGACGGTGCTTGACGCGCGCGCCCGCGAGGCGCTCGCCCGGGAACTGGCTTCGCGGGTGATCGCTGCTGCTGCCCCCGTGCCGGTGCTCGTCGTGTGCGACGACGAGGAGGTCGCCACATGGGCGGCTGAACGCGGGGCGCGCGTCGCGTGGACACCTGGTCTCGGCCTGTCGGCGGCGGTCATGGCGGGAGTCAGCCTGCTGGCCGACGAAGGCGTCGAGCTGGTGTGCGTCGCACACGCAGACCTTCCTTTCGCCACCGGACTCGCTGGCCTCGGCGAGGCCGGCAACGTGACGCTCATACCTGATCGCCGCCGTGACGGGACGAATGTGGCGGTGGTACCGGCGGGGGCGGGATTCTGTTTCTCCTACGGGGCGGGAAGCTTCGAGCGCCACCGCACAGAAGCGACTCGAATCGGCCTTCCCTATCAGATCATCTACGACCGCAGGCTCGCTCTCGACATCGATCTGCCGGAGGACTTGGCCCTCCTCGAGGTGACAACCTGAGCCCATGGAATCCAACCTGCCGGTCCCAACTCGAGCGCTCGCTGTCGCGGCGCACCCCGACGACGTCGAATTCGGTTGCGGCGGCACGCTTGCCAAGTGGGCTGCCAAGGGCTGTGAGATCTTCCACCTCGTATGCACCGACGGGTCCAAGGGGACCTGGGATCCGTCGCATGACCCGGCCGAGCTCGTCGTCACACGGCGTAACGAACAACGTGCAGCGTCGATCGCACTCGGAGGCAAAGGTGAGGTGATCTTCCTGGGTTGGCCCGACGGCGAGCTCGAGTCGGGCCTGCGCCAGCGTTTCGAGGTCGCTTCCTGCATTCGGAAGATCAGGCCCGAAGTGATACTCGGTCACGACCCCTGGAAGCGCTACCGCCTGCATCCGGACCACCGCAATGCCGGCTTTCTCGTGACCGACGGGATCGTCGCCGCACGCGATCCCCTGTTCTTCCCGGAGCTCGACGCGTTACCTCACAGGCCGAGAACATTGCTGCTGTTCGAGGCGGACCAGCCCGATCATCTCGAGGACGTGACTCAGTTCGTCGACGCCAAGCTCGCGGCCCTGTTGGAGCATCGGAGCCAGTTGCGTTCGACGATGGGCATCGAAGACGCGAATGCGGTCGAGCACGGCCAGCACCATGAAGTGCTTGAGTTCAAACGCCGTGTCACCGAACGCCTCGCCGAAAACGGGCGCCAAGCCGGCTTCGCCGCGGCCGAAGCCTTCAAGCGCCTCGACAATCTCTGAGGACGGGCCCGCCAGGGCGGACAGGTCAACGCCCTAAGCGGGCCGATCTCGCCATCTGTCGCAACGCGGGACTCCCCGGTGGGACGCGACGAGGCCTCGCCGCAACACCTCGCCGCGAGGCCTCGTCGATAACTGGCTTGTTGAAGACCTTCGAGCTTGCTAGCGACCAGCCTTCTTCGCCGGGGCCTTCT
>PLKG01000069.1 GCA_003140595.1 Acidimicrobiaceae bacterium
GGGAACAGCTCACGACCCCGGCCGTGACAGCCGAGCTGGGTCGGTCGCCCAACGGGCCTGGGTGGTCGGCGCCGGCCGTGAAGTCCTTGGGGTTCGGCGCCGGTCACCGCTTATTGGGCGCCGGTGTCCGAGGCTCTACGCATGACCTGTGACTTCAGCTGTTGGAACTCAACCTCGGAGATCGTTCCGTCTCGTTTCAGCTCAGCGAGCTTGGACAGCTCTTCGGCCGGGGACCGACCGGTGCCTGCGACGTGCTGCACATAGTCGCGGAATGATTGCTCCTGGTACTGATGGCCCTGAATCTGATGGGCACGCATCTTGTCCCCGCGGAAGATGAAGTAGGCGAGGATCCCGATGATCGGGAGCACCAGCACGAGCAGGAGCCAGAGCGCCTTTGCCCAGCCTTTCAGGTCGTGGCTCCGAAAGATGTCGATGAAGACCGAGATCATCAACCAGATCTCAACGAAGAACAGAAAGAACCAGAGGATGGAGTACACGAGCTGTCCGACGCCGAAGGTCGTTGCGATCATTGGAGCCTCCTTGGCTGACGCGATGGCTTTCTAGCTATACACCGCTCTTCTGGTGAGGTCACTTCTTCACCGGCGCTGGAACCGGCCCGCACGCCGCTCGCTACGAGCCGCAACAGCCTTTCAGTGGTGCCTGTCGCCGCCGGCTCCGGTGCCGCCGAGCGACCCCGTCTGGATCTCGGTCTGGGTAAGGGCCGCGGTCGCAGACGGCCCCCCGACGACAGACATTTCTTCTCAGAACGACGCCTGTTCGGCACGAGGCACGCTTCGTAGGGCTGCGCGAGCTCACTTGACCGACGGCCACCGGGCCTGTGGCCATGTCATGGTTCTGAGCGCCCGACGGTGAGTCTACGAGTCTTTGCCCGAAGCCGGCAGGAGCGCCCCGTCTTCGACTCGACAGCTTGAGGTACGCACTAGCGCTCGGGCGGCGACGCGGGATGGGGACTCTCGCAACCAGGAGATGGCCCGTGTAGAGTCCGCACACCGGGCGGGGGGGTCTCGTCGGGTACACGAGATGAGGGGGAACCTATGCCGACGGTAGTCGCGCACCACGATGTCAAGGACAAGGACCACTGGCTCGCTTCAACCAAGCGCGAGGAATTCTTCGGGCCACTTGGTGTGAGCAACATCCGGACCTTCGTCGACCCGCAGAACCCGAATCATGTTGCGGTGATGATGGACGTTGCCGACATGGAGGCTCTGATGGGAGCGATGCAAGGCGAGGGGGCGGGCCTGGCGATGGAGCACGACGGCGTGTTGCCCGAGACCCTCGTGATGCTTGTCGAGGCGTAGCTTCACCGCACAAGACTCGACCGAACCGGCCTAGAGCGCAGTAGTGGTAGGACGAGATCGGCATGAGGAACGGCGGCGATACGACTGCCGAGGCCGTTCCTCATGCTGCTTGTTGATCCCATCAACTTGATCGTGTACAGCGAGGACCCGTGAGAAGGCGCCCTTTCACTGACGTTGGC
Source organism: Acidimicrobiaceae bacterium (assembly GCA_003140595.1). Taxonomy (GTDB): domain Bacteria; phylum Actinomycetota; class Acidimicrobiia; order Acidimicrobiales; family Bog-793; genus Fen-455. The sequence continues at coordinate 1,499 of PLKG01000069.1, forward strand.
GGACCGCCGCCCGTGCTCGTCCTCTAGTGAGGGAAGTGCTCGTGAACGGGGAACTCGTGAACATCCGGCGTCGTGCCCGTGGCTCCGATCGCGGCCATCGCTGGTCCGATGCGTTCGGCGGCGAACCGGTCGAAGTGCTCGCGTGACTTCCAGAAGTCGATCGCGCCCCAACCGCCTTCAATCGGACCGGACGCGTGAAAGACGAGTCCATCTGGAGGATTGCCCTCCGGGTCGATCGCCGCATTGAGTTCGTCCATCTTCGCGGCCGTGACGCCGGCAAGCTTGAGACGGATTCCTACAGTCATGGTTCCCCCCTTGAGTAGACCAGGAGATACTACGCCGAAGCCTGCAGCGACGCTGCGTTGAGTCTGGTGTGATCCCCAAGTCCGCGCAGGGGAAGACGGCTCTACTCCGCTCGCAGTGTTGGCTACGTCGGCTCGTCCGATCAGCTCCTCGGTGGCGTCGCAATCTCGGTCGGCCGACTCGCTTCTGCGGAACTCGTCCGTCACAGCGATGCCCCCACTGCAACTGATCCTGATGTGCAGCCCGTCGAGGAAGATAGGCCATCAGATCGAGTGTCAAAGGGCCGACATCTCAGATCTCGCACTGGGCCAATCCGCCTGGAGGCCCAAGCATGTCAGTCCATGAGTTGTGGTCGAGGACCACGCCGTGCGATCTACGCGCGCATGGCTGAGGATCGGGCGCCGCGGTGGTGCCCTGTTCGACTCAGTCCACGACCTTGGTGACAACCCAGTGACATTTGCCGAGGCGACGGACTCTCGAACCCATGGGCTTCGAACATCGACACCGTGCCGTTGTAAAGAAACGACGCCGAGACAGACCTGTCCTCGATGTCCTCGGGATAGCTCTCAACCGTTCCTCCGCTCCGCCGAGCCGTGCGATCTCACGGAGAGCGCCTTCGAGCCCGGCGGAGGCACTCCCCTGCGCCGGTACTGACTGTCGACGAAGAAGCATGTGATCCGGCAGTCCGGAGCGACGCTCAGACCATGAAGGTGAGCGCTTCGGCGCTTGATGCGTGGCAGCTCATCGGTCGGCCCGAAGTGGCACCAGCCGATGCAGGTAGGACCTTGGTAGACAAGGGCGGCGTGAGCATGGCCTTCCCCGTCTCGACACTCGTTCTCGGATCGGTTCTGCGCCGCTGTCTTGTTGCGCCCTACACCCTCGCCGTGAAAGGCCATGCACCAGCAGCCGCCCCATACACCGTTGTGACTCTTCGCCAGCCGCGCGAAATCTGGCCAGGTCGTTCCATCCAGAGGCTTTATCCGGAAGCCTGTCATGATCTACCGTTCCTAAACACTGAGC
>PLKG01000045.1 GCA_003140595.1 Acidimicrobiaceae bacterium
GGATACCGCTTAAATCGTGTTCAAGCCAGAACTTGCCAAACTGGGTAATCACGTTGACCGTTTGCACAAAGCTCTCCACATGCAACGCGACAATCTTACCCGAGCTTGTAAGCAAGTAGTTCCGCTTACCATCTTGGAAGGTGAGGCGTTCTTTCTCCAGCTCTCTGAGCGCGTGTATTGCTGCGGTTGAGCTTGCCCCTGTTGCTTGGCGCAGGCCGGCGAGGGATGTTGTGCCGTTTTTAAGTGCAAGAAGGAGCTTCTTCCGCAGGTCCGAGCATATCAATAGTCTGAGCAGCTCGCCATCGTTGAGGCGTGGCTCTACGATCGTTTCGCTGAGTTCTTCTCCTCTTTGTGTTGTGATATACATGATTGTCGAAGCGTGTCAATGATGGAGAACAATATAAAGTTTGCTATTCGTCGTCACTATGTGTCTTAATATTTAATTAAATTTGAACTTTAAGTTATTGATAAAAAATATCAATATTTTTCTAAAATAGCAAAGTCTGGGTGTGAAGACCACCAACTTCGATCAAGTCTATCTCAGTTGACGCGTCTTTAAGGCTGTCAGGCACGACCTCGCTGAGCGGCGCCTTCTCTCCAGCCTTGAGCGGAAGCACAGGCCAGCGACGTTGCGCGAATTCGTACGCCGCATCAAGGGCTTGAGAGATGGACTCATCACATTTTCTTGGACATTGCTATATTTCCGTGGCTGGACAGGTGCGATCCTAACGTTGTCTTCCCGCTTTGTATGAGTCATTAACGAGAAGTCAATTTCGTGACTCGGTTTGAGCAACGTGCATGAGCGAGATATAATAAAGATTAACTGTGTCAAGTTAAGCAGGTCTAAAATACAGCGCTCGATGAACGACCAGCGGAATTAGGCATCAGCATCCCTCAAGGCACGTTCAGCGGCGGGCAGCGGAAAGCCGCATTCCGAGCCCCTCCGTTTACTTAAAAAAAATACGGGTAGGGCGTCTTCGTCTGAAAATCACAACAAGATCAGGAAGAACGGAGTAGAGGGCGGTTCATGGATTGGCCGACGAGGCGGCACAAATCGTCGTGGCAGTTCGGGCCGCCAGCCGACCTGAGTCCACTTCGGGATATCAAGTTTCTGCGCGCGCACGAAAAGGGAAGCAAAACGTGCCGAATACTACGGTCTTGCAGGTGGAGCATGAGGGCAAGAAGACCCATAACTTGCTAGACTGTCTGCAAGGCGGGCTGTCGTTTCTTAAGGATAGCAATGCATGCGCAAGGGACTTATGGGGTAGACGGTTACAATGCGGTTCGTGCATGGACGCAACGTTTCAGCGACATAGTCTGCTTGCTCTCGTTGTGTTCTGGATATTGACCATAGTGAAGGCGCGTCGTAGGGTTCCCCCCAACAGAGCTAGTTTTCCCTTTGTTTGGCCGCTGTTTCTTTCTTTAATGCAGGATAGAGCTCAGTGGTCTTGAATCCAAACGCTTATTGCTTCATGATCCATTTGCGTTCAAGCTTATGCATTCGCGCGAACAACCCAGCTCTCCAGCAAATGATAAAAACACAAGAGAAGCTGAGAGGCCGTTTAGTAAGTTGAGATGGTCGTTAATAGCGCTTTACGCTTTTATTATTGTGTTTTTGCAAATATCCAAGAATCCCGTTGGGGGCGAGATTGAGGCCTCAGTATATGCTTTTGTAGTATTCGTTATCGCAGGCCTCCACGGCAGAGAACGTTATGGCCTCAAGAATATGGCGATTTTCTTTCTCGTGACGTGGGCAATAAGCCTCTTTTTTGAAGCTTTGAGCATACACACTGGAATACCTTTCGGACATTATCACTATAACATGCAGTCGTTAATTTCACTTTTTGGCGTGCCTTTAATCGTTATCTTCGCCTACTTTGGCACCGGATATTTCTTTTGGATGTTGTCACACGTATTTACAGGACAATTTAGCAAGAAACTTCAGGGAAAATGGATTTTTGTCGTTCCACTTATTGCGGCGTTTATCCTGGTAATGTGGGATCTAGGCATGGATCCCATTTTTTCAACCGTACTATCGCTGTGGGTGTGGGAAAGTCCAGGCCCCTATTTCGGGGTTCCCATCATGAACTTTGTAGGATGGTTTGTGACCGGCTTTATCTTTTACCAACTATTCGCGCTCTACCTGTCTAGATATGACCGAATTAGACCTCAAAAAGTGAAAACGCTTGCCAGTAAGCCTTATTGGCTTGAAGCAGCTGTTGTGTATGGCCTTATCGGTTTCACTATTATAATTACCCCTATTGCCATCTATAACGATATCACGGTATCTATGGCGTTGGTGACCGTTTTCACGATGATATTTGTAGCTATTATCTCGCTTATTGCGATTATAAATAATAATAATCTAAGATAATGGAGCCACCACTTTTCCGTCTATATCGCGTCCACTGCCTGAGCACGTGTATGATGTTCACATGAAATATTCGGCAGATACCGAACTTCCGAGCTGAGGGGTCTTTGGTCATCGTCCGGAACGTGACGAGAGCGTGTGCAATAAGGAGCGGCTCCCTGGCATTCACGCCCACCGGTGCATTCAAATGACGCCTGCGCTGTACTGCAATCAGCAATGCCTCAACTGCTGGGGGCTACTGATCTCGACGCTGCGGAAAACCTCGCCTTTGACGAGCCCGGACCCTCGTTGGCAAAATTAGCGAGAAAGCAGGCCCGGTATCGCTCAGTGGCTCTTCGCTTGTTTGGTTGTACGCAGGCAGCTTTTTTAGGCTGTCCTTGCCTTGAGGCTCTGCGAGCGACGTAGTAGCTGCCAGCTACAGAGTGCAAGTGAGCAGGGTGTCGCTGACTCAAAGGATGTGGGGCCACCCTAAAGCGAAAGGTGTCGCATAGAGGGCCAGGATTATCCACTCACCGGTTACATACGAATAATAGAGCCTGCTGGTCTTAGCGCTCGCCCTCGTAAAGCGTAGGATGCTCCAGTACCCATAAAGCACGCTAAGAATCAAAACGAAAATGTACGGGTAGAAAATGTCTCGAAACAGCGAGAATGCCACCCACGGCACAAGCGTGGAGTTCAGGAGTAGCAGCAGATTTCGTGTCTTGTTCACGCCAAGGGATACGGGGATGGTGCGCACGCCGGCCTTCTGGTCACCTTCGATGTCTCGAACGTCAAGAAGCATGGTCGCAATCAAAATCTTGACTAAGATAAAGTAGGTAATCGTTAGTACGATAAACGCGCTGTTGGCGTAGACTGCAAATGCTAGTGCCACTGCAGTTAAAGTCATCGTCCCTGCGACCGTTATACTCTTAAGAAGCACGATGTTTTTTAGTCTAAATCTGCGCGCTCCCCAGCCGTAAAAAAACGCTACAAAGAACGCAAAGAGGATGACGATGATTGCAGACGGATAGCTAAAGAAAGCGAGAACCACCGCGATGTTGACTGATTCGAGGCTCGCAAAAAGCAGGTAGTCTCGGTTTTTCTTTATGGATCGACCTCCGTCGGGCAGATTGATTGAGTCTTCTTCGAGGTCTGTCACTCTGTTCAGACTATACACAGAAAACGACAATAAGAAAGCAGCGATCAACAGCAAGGCGCTGCTCGAGCTCAAGAGGCCTTGAAGCAGAAGAGACATGTAGAGTATCGCAACCGCACATGCGCTAACGAACATTAAAGGGTAGAGCGGACTAAAGGTAACAAAGGAATATACTCTTTCTCGCCGCGTGCGTGGCTCTGGTAAACGAAATGGGGCGAGGAATTCCCCGTCTGACGCACTGCCGCTAAAGGATGACGGGTTCTGTCTTTTCGACATAATATGCGAACAATTCTTGTCCCCACTCTAGTGCGTCAGGGCTGTAACTCAGAAGGCCGTTAGACCAGTCGAACTGTCCGTCCGGCTTGAAGAAACCGATAAAAAAGAAATAGTCGGTAACCGTGGCGGCAAAGTTCGGCTGCTTTTCAATTTTGAAGATCTTGAGATTCTTTTTGAGGGCGTTTGCTAGCTCTTTTCTATCCGCTACCGTTTTTAGTGTTGCGTCCAGTACGTCGGGCGTGAAAATAAGTTCGATGGGGTCGATGTTTTTACTTACCAGTTTGTTAAATAAGGTCGTCATGTCTCCGATGAAAATCGGGGAGATGCCGCGTATCTCCTTGGAATTTTCTAGCAGCATAAAGAACGCATTAAAGACGCTGAAGAGATCTGTGGCCGTACTTGATATAATCTCAGAATCGGCGAGATATCCTACTTTATCGAGCAAGCGTTGCGGAATATCACTCAAATCGTGGTCGAGCCAAAATTCCCTGTGTTGTGATAACGCAGTGATGGTTGCGTTGATTTCTTTGAACTTTCGCGTGACTATCTCGCCAATGTTAGTGAGTAAGTAGTTGCGCTTCTCGTCTTGACGTGTAACATGCTCCTTTGTTAGCTCTCGCAAGGCGTGAACACAGGCGGGCGAGCTAGCTCCAACGTGCTCGCTCAATTCAGAAAGCGTCATCTTCTTGCCATTGCGGAGTGTTTGGGCGAGATTGTTTCGCAAATCAGAACACGATAAGAGACGTAGGATCTGCTCAACTTCTGTGTTCTCTATTTTGGATTCAGTCTCGTTCATGTTCCGCTCCTTTTGGTTTCATTTCCTCTGTGCAAAATCTGTGCATCTACTTACAATTTGTAATATGTATAAAACCAATGCATCTTGTTATATGTTTACAATTTATACTTAATCGTTGTTATTTTATTTTATGTATAGTGTCGCATTTTCGTACTTCTTCGCAGAATACAAATTTCTGGCTAAAAGCACGAGTTGGAAAAGACTTAACTTTTAACCATTCTCTTATTGTTTTATATATATTAAAACTATTGATAAGTTTAAGCAATGCTTAAATACTTTGACAATAATTAAGTCTTAAAGCACTCGGACGGGGAGAAGTCTTCACGATACACGCGACAACTCTGCAGAAAAGCCCATACTAGTGAGCAGAAAACAGGGAAGAAGCCTGCATCAAGAAGCTCAGTCGTTCTCGCTTCGGGTGCGTCCTCAAAACAGGTGTGATTGACAGTGAAAGAAGTGTCATTGAAGTCGGGGCTGTGGGGAGAAACCACGTACGCGTCTACAGCAATGCGCTGTGTAGCCAAAAGACAGGATGATAAGAACATGAGCGAAATTGCACATGAAGTAGAGCAGATGGCACACGCGATCGCGCAAAACCTTCATGCGATCGAACATCAAAAAGAAGATAAAATCGTATTTAAGAAGGATATCGCGCCTGAATGGATCACAGAAGTCATATACGCGGTTCACACCGCAGAAGGCTTCGAGTTCATGCCGCACGATACGACGTGCGAGTTTATAGATGAGGCAGCACGCATGATCGCAGATTCGAGCGCAGATACGTTCGACGAGCTACTCGATGAGGAATGCAACATAGAATCGGATGTTTATACCTCCGATCTTCTAAAATGGGCGCAGAATAACCCGAATAGACTTTGCGAGAAATTAGAGAGTTGCGCTACGACAATCGTGCAAAGTCTCTCGATGGCGCAAGAAGAGCATAAACGCGAAATATTTGATATTTTGCTTAATAAACTTAGAGAGCGTGCCGAAAAGGCAGCAGAAGAGCGTTTTGAAGGTAGCACGCACGAGCTCCTCGAAAAGCCCACAGCCGGCACGGTCAAAGATGCTGAGCTGATGATCCTACGACCAACGCGAAGACCGTATCTGGACGAAGGACAGTCGTATGGGTATAACACAATGTCGTTAGTGAAGAGTAAGCGGGAACTGACGGACGCGGTTGAACAGCTGGTAGAGCGCGTGGCGCGGCTGGAACGAATAATTGAAGAAATTGAAGTGTACTAAAATGAAGCCCGGCTCAACGCCTTACTGTAAGCATTCAACGCGGCTGCCCGTCACGCTCGTCGCAGAGCGCACAGCCCATGGGCCGATACACCTTATTCAAGGCTTCCAATGCTTCGAGTGCGGGCAGGACATAGCCGAAAAAGGAGAAGAAAAATGAGGTTTGGAACTGATCTACATGGTTTTAATCTCACTCGTAACCAGTGCTCGTTGCTTGATAACCGGCATCGGTCTTATGATCATTGGTGCATCACTGATCGGCACGTGCTTAATCACACTAGGATTTTCGAGCCCGTTACTTGCATATTTAGTAGCGAACTATGAGGGTTAATTCTCGGCGAAGTTTGGCTAGCGTTCAAGCAGCCGCGGAGGAAGATTGAGGTTTAGATGGCATCAGTAAACCGCTCTAGGGTGATTGGGGTCACCTATCAGGACACTAAGGGCAAAGACGGCGTTCTGCTGAATGCCCCTGACATCAAAGTGAAACTTCTGGATAATGGGGAGCTCACCGGCATCATATTCAAAGATAAGAAAAACGGTGAAGAGACCTGTTTGAGCGGATTAAACATCACAGGGGTAATCTATCAAGATGAAGACTCATCTCGTGAGAACATTTTGACTGCGCGCAAGGTATTGGGCATTATCTACCAAGAGGGGAGTTCGGTCGATCGGACGATCTTAAGCCGATCAAAACTGCTGGGCATTACGTACCAAGAGGCCGGTAGCACCGAAGTGAAGCTGCTAGGTGGACCCCAGCTCAACGCAAGAATCCTTAACGGCTCGAGAATAACGGGCGTGGTTTACCGAGAAGACAAAGGAGTCACTGCAACGTCCTTACGCGAAGCGGCGTTGACAGGACTGCTATATAGAGAGCGAGCCTCTAGCGAGGAAGGCATCTTGACTAGTCTGAGGATTATCGGCATCATCTATCGAGATATCGCGCCCCCGAGTCGCGCGGCACGCCGCACAACTGAGGTGAAAGAGCCGTCAGGAAATGGCTTTCGCAAAGCGGAGCGCATATTGTTGTACCTGTTGCCGATCATTGGCGTTCTTGGTCTAGTCGTGCCGATCGCATTGAAACAATTCAATGTCACTCTGCTCAGCTCATACATCGCGATTGCGTTAATTGTCGTGCCTGTGGTGTACCTAGTCTACCTTAGGTATCATCACAGCACTGCGAGGTCGACTACTGATAGTTCGTGAAGGTGTTACCATGAAGGTCTTAAGCGGCGTGAAAATTACAGGCATCATCTATCAGGAAGAAGGGACTGATGAAAAAAAGCTCCAGAGCGGGCTGAACATTGACGTCAAACTCCTGACCAATTCGAAAGTGGTTGGCGTCCTGTACCACGACGACAGCGCCGATGAGAGCATTCTGAGCGACTTACAGCTCGACGGCCTCACCTATTGGACGACGACCGAGGATGACGAACGAATCCTCGAGGCATCGAAAATCGTGGCCATACTCTACGGAGACCCCGTCTCTCTCGGCAAAAAATCGCTTTGTGACCAGCGGATCAAAGGCCTGATTTATCAAGACGAGACTTCCGGCGAAACAACCCTCCTGGCAGACTTCAATCACACGGCGCATATCCTGCCGTGGCAACAGGTAACCGGCATGCTTTGTCGGGAAGAAGGTTCTCTTAAGAAAAAAATCTTCGAAAGCGCAACCCTTAGCGGCTTCTTATATCAAGACGAGGGCCGTGAAGACGTAAATCTTGTAAGTGGGGTGAGAATATGCGGTGTTCTTTGCGAGCAGGCTTGATGATGAAGACTCTTGGAGGGATGTGCAGCGATAGTGACGGCGCAAGCACTGACCCGCTCAAAGGCGCCGTGCCCTGTTGCAGACGCGAAATGACGTACACGCAGGAGGTAGCATCGTGAAAATTGCCGTTTTTGTCAATACGCCAGCTCAGGTGCATTTCTACAAGAACATCGTGGCCGCGCTTGAGGGTGACGGCAATCAGGTCTTCGTACTCGCTCGTGATTACGGAGAGACCATAGACCTGCTAAACGAGCTCGACATTCCTTTTTTCCTTTTCTCGAGTCAGCCCGACTTGAAGTGTGGACATAACACATCACTTCCGCACGATGTGGTCAATGCCTTTCGATATCTCAAGGGGAAGAAGATTGACTTGACCACGGGCTGGGGTACCTATTCGACCTTCACTGCGCGTTTGCTCAAGGTTCCCGATATCACGTTTAATGACGGCGAGTGCACGATCGACGCTGCGCGTTACGCGATGCTCAAACTCACGTATCAGTTTACTGATGTTTTTGTAACGCCGTCATCATTCAAACAGGAGCTAGGCTCAAAGCACCTGAAAGTAGAGAGTTACAAGGAGCTCGCGTACCTACACCCCAACTATTACACGCCTGATCCTTCCGTTTTTGATCTCTTAGGTATCTCAAGGAGTCACGACTACAGTGTCCTGCGGTTTAACGCGTTTGACTGCTCGCACGACCTCGGCGCGAGACTGACTGACGCCGAAAAGATCGCTCTCGTGAGAGAGCTCAGCGCCTACGGAGAGGTATTCATTTCGTCAGAAACCGACGTTCCAAAGCAAATTAGAGAACACGTTCTCAACGTGCCGAATAGGCGAATACACGACGTGCTATACTATGCGTCGTTGTTCATCACCGATACGCACACTATGGCGACCGAAGCCGCACTTCTGGGCACGCCGACAATCCGGAGCAATGCCTTTGTATGTGACTGTGACACGGGCGTCTTCATCGAGCTTGAGCGCGAGTTTCAGCTGCTCTTAAACCTAAAGACCGCAGCCGAAGTCGCGGCTAAGGCGGAGCAGCTCATTCAGGATCCCCATACAAAGGAAAACTGGCAAAAGAAACGCGGTAGATTGCTAGAAAGAAAGCTCGACATGGTGGCGCTGATGGTGTCGCTCATTGAAGGTTATCCTCCTAGTGTCGCCCGTTTGAACGCCGCCTCTGCTTATCGGGGGATCCCTTTGCTTGAATAACGTGTGTAATAGGTTGTGATACGATGCTCTTGGAAGTACTAAACGGCATACCGTCTGATGCCAAAGCAGAACTCCTGATAATCGGTCTATTCCTCCTTTGCATCGGGGCAGCCGTGTATATGTGGCGGACAGGCAGTGAATGACAGAGCGATCTCAGCTCTCTCTCCGGTGTGTGGCGGGGTACCCGTTGTTTGTCTGAGCAGACGTCACCACTCGCGGTGACTAGCGAGACTCCTCATTCTTTCGTTTCGTCTCCAGTTGTTCCGACATTCAACGAAGCGCCGGTGACCGCCAAGAAATAGCTAACCTAGTCTAACTGGATCACCCGACTTATCTCTATGAACATTGGGGTGGATTCGGCCTCAACTGACGGCGCGACTGACGCCGTAACGACATATTAAATGCAAGCGGGCGAAGAAACCCGCCCGTTCGATTCGTGATTGAGGGGGCGCGTGGGGACAAGGCGGGCCCTGTTAACCTCGCTAAGAAGTGCGCTTGGTGCTGCAGCTCAGCTCGTGATGGTGCGTGAGTGTTTGTATCTCATGTAAACGAGGACGATAATAGAAACAACCACCATCAGGACAAAAAGAGTAGTCAAGACTGCCGATGGGAGGGCGAGGAAATTCAAGGGTGAGAAATCGGTTTGCTTACTCACTGCCGGAACCAGGAGACCCAAAATGCCAACAATGAGCAGCATGTAGAGAATGACCGTCTCAATCATCGAGATAGCGTCCTGCGAGCTGTTTGCAAGTCTTGCAAGAACGGCGTCTTTCTCTTGGTAGATGAGTCCCAAAATGGCCACATCGCCTACGAGTGTTTCGCTGCTGGAGTTCTGCTGCTGAAATAGCAGGCCAGTGATGTTCGATCCCGTCAGGTGCTTGATACTCTCTCCCTCTGGTGCTTCATAGATGATGCCCGCAATGGACGCTCCGTTAAGAATCTTCATGTCGACTCTTGCTCCGGTCGTGAGCTGCTCCTCACCAGTGCTCTTGTCGCGACAGATGATTCCAACAATCTGAGACCCGTTCAGGAGCCCTTGTAGAGGCGAGCGCGGAGTCACTCGCGCGGCATCGGCGTTTGCTGATTCGCGCGCTGCGTCACGCCGAGCTTGCTCCCTGTTCTGAAATATCACGCCTTTTATTTTCGCACTTCTGAGGATTCGGTCATCGACACTGGTCTCGTGTCGGTACACGATCCCCGTAACCCGCGATCCGCTGACGAGCTTGTCTTCTATTGAGTTCTCTTCGCAGTAAGTGAAACCGCTGATCGGTACTCCGTCGAACAACTTGACGCCAATCGCAAGCCCGCCTAAAAGCTGTGTATCCGTCGAACCCTTGTGTTGGTAGAGGACTCCGGTGATTACAGACGAATCTTCTGGAAGTTTCATTGGCTCAGGGCCTCATCACGATAAAGAAAACCTACAAGCTGTCCGGCTGCCGTCGAAAGATCGCTCACGTCGTTCAAAAGCTTGACATCAGCTCCACCTTGCTGCTGATAAAGGAGGCCCTTGACCGCTTGTCCGCTGACGAGTTTCAGCGCCGTATGCGCTACGCGCAAGAGCTTGAGCCCGGGCACGCTCGTTTCCTGATACAGCACGCCGACGATCTTTGACCCCGCCAAGAGTTGCACGTCGGCTGCCGTTTGATCTCGGTAGAGCACGCCGGTAGCCGTCGCGTCGCGCAGGGTATTCACGTCGAATTTTGAAGCGCTTACGAGCTTGACTTCGTCTAATTCTTTTTCAAGATAGGTGATACCCGTAATCTGTGATCCGCCTAGTAACTCCAGTTCATCGTTTTCGCGCCCCTGATAAAGTACGCCTACGACCTTCGTCGAACTTCGCCATCTCATGCCATTAGACCATTTTGCGTCGCTGCTGCAATCAAAGCTCTCTTATTATTTATTCCTAGCTAAAAAGTGCGCTTTTTGCGAAATCCATCCCTCAGCCCCTACCGTACAAAAAATCAGCACGCTCAGAAGTCCCCAGCTAAGCGCCATCGTGTGGCCCACCCGACGCTTCCTAACGACACCATAAAAACAATGTCGAACGTGATGAACATGGTAAAGCCAACGGCATTGATGAAGACAATGCGTTGTTCAATTCGCCCGTTGAAAGCAGTTTCAAAGCATAAGCTGAGGTCTAGAACTTGGATTCATCGCAGCGCGTTGAATTTGCTGGAGATTTGTGCCGGACTTTCGGACAGAATCTAACACAAAGTATCCATGCGCGTCTGCGTGTCTCGGAGCTGGGTCGGCGGTTCAGTTAGCTGGCTCTGCTGGTCAGTTTTGGGCGTCAAGAGCTTAGGCGCTCATCACTATCCGAGAAGCGAGTTGTTTACCTATCTCATAGTAGTGGACTAGCTCGTTTTCTGAAGGCACGTAATACACTTCTAAGTCCTGGAGCACTTCAAATCCGCACGCAGCGATGGCGTCAGCAAGCTTCTTGGAAGCGCCGCCTCGCCACCCCATAGAGCCGAAGGTAATTGCGAGCTTTTTCTCTCCCGTTTTGTCAAACCTGAGCCCTTTAAGATAGTAGACTAGGTCCCCAATGCTCGGGAAGGGTTCGTTGTGCATCGTCGGAACGCCAAATAGGACGAGTTTACTATCTAGGATATCCGTTACAATCCCGCTTCTCTCGTCAGCGTGCAGGAAATACATCGCGACGTCGACGCCGCCGGCGATTAGCCCCTCGGCGAGGGCATGGGCCACCTTTTGTGTGGAGTAATGCATCGTGTCGTAAACGATCGTGGCCTTGCTCTTTGACGTTCCAGTTGCCCAGGCCGCATAAGCTTCGATAATCTTGTTTGGGTCGGTCCAGATTTGCCCGTGAGCAGGGGCTATCATCCGTATTTTTTCGAGTAACCCGAGAGTAGCGACTTCGTCGAGTTTTTTGAGCACAAGCTGGGACAGCGGCGTAATAAGGTTGGCATAAAACTTTTGTGCGGCTTGCATAAGCACGTATTCTGGGACGTCGGAGTCGTATCGTCGCGCCAAGCAGAGGTGCTGGCCAAAAGCGTCGTTTGAAAATAGTATGCCGTCCTCGTTCAGAAAGGTGAACATGCTGTCCGGCCAATGCAGCAGCGGCGCCTCGAGGAAGGTACACGTTTTGGCGCCGAGCGCAATCTCACTGCCGGTCTTGACGGTCGTGAACTGGATCTGGTCGAGTGCCGGATAAAGCCTTTTCAGTCCCTTCGCGGCAGTTTCGGTGCAGTAAATGGGCGCAGTCGGAAACTTGTGGTGGATCTCAGTCAACGCCCCGCTGTGATCGAGCTCGATATGGTTCTGAATGACCACGTCGAGTGAGACTGGTCGCCCCTCCTTTTCGCACGCATCTCGAATCCGTGCCCACATCTGCGCTGATGTGCCTGGGTACGTGTTGTCTATAAGGGCCGTGCGATCCTCACCGAAGACGAGATACGCGTTGTACGTCGTGCCGTGCAGCGTATAGCCGTGATATGCTCGTATGTCCCAGTCCAATACGCCTACCCAGTAGACGTTATCCGCAATTTGAGCAGCATCAGCTTTCATGTTGTTACCTGCCACAATCAATATGAAATGCTCCGTTATTAGTGCTTCGCTGCGCATTTGCGAATCAATGCGAGGAAGTCGGGCGCAAAAGCATGTTTTTTTATATTGCGAGCCAATACTGTTGACAGCATACCTGTGATGTCTGAGATATTTAAAGCGCGATAGCGCGAATAAAGTCCTTTTATCGATTTGAGGTGCTGGGCATGGGGACCACCATAATCGTCGGCGGCTTCTTTGGAGACGAAGGAAAAGGCAAGATCGTCGCGCACGTCGCGTTTGCTGACAAGCCCGCGATTATTGCCCGCGGCGGAATTGGCCCCAATGCAGGCCACACAATCGAGGTAGGTGGACGAAAGTTCGGTGTGCGCATGATACCCTCCGGCTTCATTTATCCGGACGCGCGACTGCTCATCGGCGCAGGCGTACTTGTTGATCCACGCGTGCTCCTTAGCGAAGCGGGAGCGCTCAAGGTGATAGATCGAGTTGGTGTGGATTATCGCTGCGCGATAATCGAAACAAAACACATCGAAACAGATAAGCAGGATCCGTACCTTTCGCAAACGATCGGGTCAACCGGAACTGGCTGTGGCCCGGCTGCAGCTGATCGAGCAAAAAGGACAACAACACAAGCACGAGAGGTAGCTGAACTCTCGCCTTTTTTGACGGATACAGCGGCTGAAGTAAACGAGGCGCTTGAGGCGGCGAAAAATGTGATTTTAGAGGGTTCGCAGGGATTTGGAATCTCTCTTTTCTACGGGACGTTCCCCTATGTAACATCAAAAGATACGACAGCCTCTCAAATTGCAGCCGATGTCGGCGTCGGACCGACGCGTATAACCGAGACAATCGTGGTCTTCAAGACATTTCCGACACGCGTCGGAGCGGGGCCCTTTGAAACACAAATGAGCGAAGACGAGGCAAAAAAGTTAGACATTGAGGAATTTGGTACCGTTACCGGCCGGCAACGGCGCATCGGCTGGTGGGATCCCACCATGGCAAAATACTCTGCTATGATAAACGGCGCCACGCAGGTGGCGATAACCGGGCTGGACAAGCTTGATCCATCCGTTAAGGGCGCGAACCAGTACGATGAGTTGTCCACAAAAGTAAAGACGTTCCTCCGCGAAGCTGAAACGGCAGTAGGCGTTCCGTTTACACTGCTTTCGACTGGACCAGAGCTAAAAGAGATAGTTGATTTAAGAGAGGAGAAACTCGAACACGCATGATTATACGCCGCCTTAGTAAGCGACTGACATGAAACGGGAGTTACTGAAAATATTGTGTTGTCCTGTCTGCAAAGGCACGCTCGTCCTCGAGGTCGAGAGCGAAGAGGCGGGAGAGATTATTAAAGGCACGCTCTATTGCAAGGCTTGCGGTGTGTACTATCCTATAGATGAGCGAATCCCTAACTTACTTCCGCCTGAAATGAGGTAAATTATGCAGAGCGTGTTTATAAACCGGAAGGGACTGCAATCTATCGAAATCGAGGAACCACTAATTCGGCTTCCGCTTAGGCCAGGCGGCAAGGCGACTCTCGATATCGATGTGGTCAATTACGAAGCTCCGACCCATATTTACCTCTCATCGCGTGGAGCGATCAAAGACAAAGTAACATTTAACCGCAATAACCCGTACGTCGATGGCGAAGAACTGCTTACCATCACCGTCGCAAATCCCCCCGGTCAGCAGGAGCTTTATGAGGGTCAGGTCAGCATATCAACTGGGTACGGTTCACGGGAGGAGAGCTTCATTCTGCAAATCGGACAACTCGAAAACGAGCCCCCACCTGACGCTATTGAGGTCGATGAGGCCCTCTCGCGCATGGATTATCGGAGCAAGGCGCGTCCCACTAGAGTTTTGCAACCTTCAATGCAGCTTCAGTTGCCGCATCTTCATGTAGACGCAACGAGAATCAGAAGAATGAGAAATCTTCCCTACATTCTCCTTGCTATTGGTGTGATCATTGCGCTGATATTGTTAGCCGCAGGCGGCATCAGCTACGGCGTGGCGATCCTTGGCTTTATCGTCGTGGTTGTTTTGGCGTACTACACGTGGAGATTATTAGACTGAAAGGCGCAAACGGAGGCCACGTTACGCTGCGCCTCCAATGCGCGTGCAGTTATTGTGTTATTTGCTGTTGTCGGGAAAGGCATTCTGAAATCAGGCCGCGCCTTAGTCTGGAGTATAAATAGCTTTTCGGCAGCGTATTAGAACGATAACATCGTCATTGGCATTGTGGAGAGGTAGAAGGATGCGATACGTCGTCGTCACTGGTGGGGTCATGAGTGGCCTCGGTAAGGGCATCACAGCTGCCTCAGCTGGCAGACTTCTGATCAACCGCGGACACAACGTAACGGCGATCAAGATTGACCCATACATAAATATCGACGCCGGAACTATGAATCCTTTCCAACACGGAGAGGTATTCGTCCTCAAGGACGGAGCTGAAGTTGACCTCGATCTGGGAAACTACGAACGGTTCCTCGACGTTGAGCTCACAGGTGATCACAATATCACCACAGGTAAGATCTATAAGTCGGTCATCGAAAAAGAGCGGCGAGGGGACTATTTGGGAAAGACCGTTCAGATTATTCCTCACATAACTGATGAAATAAAGAACAGCATCAGGACCGTGGCCGACCAGGCCAGGGCTGATGTATGCGTCGTGGAGGTGGGCGGTACCGTCGGGGACATCGAGAGCATGCCATTCTTGGAAGCCGTGCGACAAATGCACGGCGAAGAAGATTACTTAGTCCTGCTCCACGTAACGCTCGTGCCGGAAGACATGACCGGCGATCACAAAACGAAGCCGACCCAGCACTCGGTAAAGAGCCTCAGAGAGCTCGGACTCAGTCCTGACGTGATAGTTGGCCGGGGTAAAACAGCACTGGGCAAAGACGCTCGCGCTAAGATCTCGCTCTTCTGCGACGTGCCACTAAACGCCGTCATCAGTGCGTATGACGTGCCTGACATCTACCAGGTGCCTTCGATGCTTGAGCTTGAGGGCTTAGGCGACTACCTCGTGGAGAAACTCTCGCTCGAAAGGAGAGCTGTTAGCCCCTGGGATGTGATGAAAAACCCACCTACTTCGCGATCAATTGCCATCGTCGGCAAATATATGTTTGAAGATGCGTACTTCAGCATCAAAGAGGCTATCAAGCACGCTGCAAGCGCTCTCGGAGGAGGCATCGACGTCAAGCTCGTTGATGCAGAAGACCCACACGCGCTGGAGACCCTGGCGGCAGTGCATGGTATTCTGGTCGCACACGGGTTTGGCCCGCGGGGAAGTGAGGGGAAGATAGAAGCTATTCGTTTCGCGCGTGAAAATGACGTCCCTTTCTTAGGAATCTGTTTTGGCTTCCAATTGGCCATCGTCGAGTTTTGCCGTAACGTTTTGGGGCTCGACGCAACGAGCGCTGAGCTGGATCCCACCGGCGTCCACGTCATCGATGTACTGCCCGAACAACTTGACGTCGATCACATGGGGGGCACCATGCGACTGGGCAACTACGAAATCGTTCTCTCGCCTGGGACGCGCGCGCATGCGATGTACAAAAGTGCGCTCGTGAACGAGCGGCACAGACATCGGTTCGAAGTGAATCCAGAGTACATCGAGCGCATTGAGCAAAAGGGCATGGTGTTTTCAGGGAAAGCTCGAGACGGCGTCCGAATGGAGATTGCAGAGATTCCGACGAAGAGATTCTTCTTGGGGACGCAGTTCCACCCGGAGTTTAAGTCACGGCCGGGCAGGCCGTCACCGCCGTTTCTTGAATTTGTGCGATCAGTACTCCGCATGAACACGAGCACATGATCACACATGACAGCGCGGCTGAACGTTGAACAGAAGAAACGATTGGGCTTATGGTAAATAGTCAGGAATTTATTGAGGGTGCAATCGCAGAGATCAAGAGAGAGGTGGGAAATCATCGAGCGATCGTCGCCCTCTCTGGCGGCGTCGATAGTTCAGTTTGCGCAGCGCTTGCGTACCAGGCGCTGGGTGCCAACCTGTATCCTGTGTACGTGGACACAGGACTGATGCGCAAGGGTGAAACTGAAAACATCAAGAGGACTTTTCGTCACATGCCGTTGACGATAATCGATGCAAAGGCACGATTTATTAATGCGCTCGGCGGAGTTGCGGATCCTGAAGAGAAGCGAAAAATAACAGGCGAGACGTTTATTCGCATATTCGAGGAAGTGGCTAGGCGGAATCAAGTAGAGTACTTGGTACAAGGCACGATCTATCCAGACATTATCGAATCCGAGGGGCAGATCAAGTCGCACCACAACGTCGGCGGTCTGCCCGAGGAGATGAATCTCGACCTCGTCGAGCCGCTCCGGCTTCTGTTCAAGGACGAGGTCCGGGCGATCGGCGAAGAGCTCGGACTGCCGGCCGACATGGTCTGGCGCCAGCCTTTCCCGGGGCCGGGGCTCGCGGTGCGCGTGGTCGGGGAGGTGACCAAAGAACGTGTCGAGATCCTGCGGGCGGCCGACGAGATCGTGCTCGAAGAGATCCGGCGCGACGGACTCGACAAGCAGCTTTGGCAGTGGTTCGCCGTTCTGCCGGCGGTTCGCACCGTCGGGGTGATGGGCGATGAACGGACCTACGGCTATCCGATCGTCATCCGTGCGGTCACGAGCGAGGACGCCATGACTGCTGACTGGGCCCGCTTGCCATACGACGTGCTCGAGCGGATCTCGAGCCGAGTCATCAACGAGGTGCAGGGAGTCAACCGCGTCGCCTACGACGTGACGTCCAAGCCTCCGGGAACGATCGAATGGGAGTGAAATTGGCGCCTCTTCGGCATTGCGACCCCGGGGGCGAGCCGCCGCACCGATAATGTCGGGTGCGATGTCGTCTTTCCCGCCGCGAGTTCCAGGCACCTGGGGAGACGACGATTGGGACCTCCTCGGGGATCTGCCACCGCTTGCCGGCCGCAGATCGACAGGGGAGTCGAGCGAATGGGCCGTGGGCGACCCGGCCGGGGCCGCGAAGGCGGCGGAGTCGGTCGAGCGTGCCATCAACGACCTCGTAGCCGACCTGAACCCGGAACAGCGTGAAGCGGTCCTGCACGAGGGAAGCCCCCTCGTGGTTGTCGCGGGAGCGGGGTCGGGAAAGACCCGCGTCCTGACCCGCCGCATCGCCCGCCTTGTCGTCTCGGGTGTGGAGCCGTGGCGGATACTCGCCATCACCTTCACCAACAAGGCCGCCGACGAGATGCGCCGTCGCGTCGTCGAGCTCGTCGGCGCCGACGCCGGGAGAATGTGGGTGTCCACCTTCCACGCCGCGTGCGTCAAGATGCTGCGGCGCAACGCCGACCGGATCGGCTACGGGCGCAGCTTCAGCATCTACGACGACGGCGACAGCCGCCGGCTCGTGGAACACGTCCTCGACGACCTCGGCATCGACCAGAGGCGCTTCCCGCCGAGGGCAGTGCTCGGTGTCATCAGCTCGGCCAAGTCGGACATGGTCGACGTGGCTGCCTTCGACGAGCGCGCGGGGACCATCTACGAGCGCCGGATCGCCCAGGCCTACGCCGAGTACGAGAGGCGTCTCGTGGCGGCGAACGCGATGGACTTCGACGACCTGCTCGTTCGCACCGTGCGGATGTTCCGCGAGCATCCCGACGTGCTCGAGCACTACCAGGACCGTTTCGAGCACGTCCTCGTGGACGAGTACCAGGACACGAACATTGCCCAGAACGAGCTCGTGATCCAGCTGGGCGCGACGGGTCGCAACGTCTGTGTCGTCGGTGACACCGACCAGAGCATCTACCGGTTCCGCGGCGCCGAGATGCGCAACCTGCTCGAGTTCGAGCGCGCGTTCCCCGATGCACGGGTGATCGTGCTCGCCCAGAACTACCGCTCCAGCCAGACGATCCTCGACGCTGCCAACGCCGTGATCGGGAACAACTTGTTCCGCAAGGACAAGGACCTCTGGAGCGCACTCGGCAGGGGCGAGAGGATCAGGCGCTACCGTGCGGGCGACGACCGGGACGAGGCGTCCTTCGTGACGAGCGAGATCGCGGCGCTCCACCGTGACGAGGCCATTGGCTTCGGTGAGATCGCCGTCTTCTACCGGACCAACGCCCAAAGCCGCGCCCTCGAGACGGCGCTGGCCGATCGTGGGATCGCCTACACCGTGATCGGAGGGACACGCTTCTTCGACCGGCGCGAAGTCCGCGACGTGCTGGCTTACCTCCGCGCGGTCGCCAACCCCGGTGACGAGGTCTCGCTTCGGCGCATCCTCAACACGCCGCGGCGCGGCATCGGCGACACGACGCTCCAGCGCCTGATCGCGTTCGGGAACGAGCGCGGGATCGGCTTTGCCGGAGCGCTCGAGCGCGCCGAGGAGGCGGGCGTGTCAGGAAAGGCCCTGGCCGGGATACGCAGTTTCCTCGGACTGCTCGGCGAGCTGCGTTCGGGAGATTTGCCCACCACTGCGCCGGACCGCTTGATCCAGGTCCTGCTCGAGCGGACGGGCTACAAGGACAGCCTCGAGGCCGAGATCGAGATAGGCGGCGGGCGGGCCATCGACGCGGAGGGCCGAATCGAGAACCTGGCCGAGCTCATGAACGTCGCGTCCGAGCACACGGACCTGGAGTCGTTCCTCGAGTCCACGGCGCTCGTTGCCGCTACCGACCTGATCGACGACGGCGAGAGCGTTTCGCTCATGACGCTTCACTCGGCCAAGGGCCTCGAGTTCCGCGTCGTCTTCCTCACCGGGATGGAAGAGGGGATCTTCCCGCACTCCCAGAGCCTCAGCGAGCCCGACGAGCTGGAGGAGGAGCGCCGCCTGTGCTACGTCGGTGTCACAAGGGCGCGCGAACGGCTGTACCTGACCCACACCTGGAGCCGGTTGCTGTTCGGCAGCATCCAGCAGAGCTTCCCGAGCCGCTTTTTGAAGGAGATCCCCGAAGAGCTGGTCGAGGACGTCGGCGAGGGCGTCCTCATCGGCGGGGGACGGGGAGGCGCCTTTGCAGGGGGCTGGGGCACCATGACCGCCGGCGGCCGGGGGGTCGTGGCCGGTGACAGCCGGAGAACCGCTGGGCCGCACCCTGCTGTGCAGCAGGCCGCCGCGACCACTGGTGCCGAGTGCCTCGGTCTCGCGCCGGGCGACGCCGTCGTGCACACCCGCTTCGGCCAGGGCGTCGTGGTCGAGACCGAGGGCGAGGGGGAGGACTCCCGCGCCACCATCCGCTTCGCCGAGCACGGCGTCAAGCGCTTCTTGCTCGCGCTGAGCCAGATCGAAAGGGCCCCGGCTGGCGGGCCTACCTACCGGTAGGTAGAGTGCACGTCTGTGGCGCAGGCTACCGAGGTGACCGCACCGGCGACAGCGAGGCCCAAACCCCTTCTGAGAGGGTGGTTCCACGAGGTGGGCGCGATCGCGATGGTTGTGGTCGGCCCGCTCATCGGCCTCGAGGCGAACGGGACCAAGCCTGAGGTCTGCACTGCGATCGCATGTTTCGCGGTTACTGCGATGCTGACGACGAGCGCCCTCTACCACCGCATCAGCTGGTCGCCAAAGGCGCGCCGCAGGATGAGACGCGCGGACCACTCCATGATCTTCGTCTGCATCGCGGGGACCTACACCGCTGTGGCCGGCCTGACGCTTCCCGACGCCGATGCCTGGGTCGTCCTCAGTCTCGTCTGGGTGGCATCGGTGGCCGGGGTCGTGATGCGCTTCGCGTGGCTGGACGCGCCCAAGTGGGCTGTCGCCATCCCCTATGTCGCGGCCGGATGGATCGCCGTGGGCGCGTTGCCGGAGTTCTTCCACTACCTCGGCGTGCTGGGTTTCTCACTGATGCTCGGAGGGGGCCTGCTCTACACACTCGGTGCTGTCGTCTACGCCCTGCGGCGCCCCGAACTGTGGCCCAGGGTCTTCGGGTACCACGAGCTCTTCCACGGATGTACCGTGCTGGCCGCCGCCATGCATCTGAGTCTCATCGCGTTCGTCTTGCTTCCAGCCGTCCGGTCCTGAGCGCCCGATTGGCCTTCGGCTACCCAGTGCTGCGTAGTATCGCCAAGGAATGGAACGTCGCTACCGAATTGTCGTGGCCAAACCCGGTCTCGACGGCCATGATCGAGGCGCCAAGGTCATCGCTCGCGCATTGCGAGATGCCGGCTTCGAGGTGATCTACACCGGTCTCCATCAGACGCCCGAGCAGGTGGTCCGCACCGTCATGCAAGAGGACGCGGACGCGGTCGGGCTCTCGATGCTGTCCGGGGCGCACCTGACATTGGTCCCGCGGGTGGTGGAGGGGCTCAGAGCCGAAGGGCTCCAAGACGTGGTCGTCGTCGTGGGAGGGATCATCCCCGAGCGCGACGTCGGGGTGTTGAAGTCCGCAGGCGTGAGCGCAGTCTTCACGCCCGGAGCCCATCTGCCTCAGATTGCGTCCTGGCTGGAGGGGGCCCTCGACGCACGCGAGCGGGCGGGTGGCGAGCTAGCCGGTGAGGGCGACCGGAGCGACTGAAGCGATCGAAGCAACCGACAGGAAGGTGACTGGTGGATCTAGTTGAGTACCAGGGCAAGCAGTACTTCGCGCGTTATGGCATCGCCGTATCGCCCGGACAGGTCGCGAACACCGTGGCCGAGGCCGAAGCCGCGGCCTCAAGGCTCGGCTACCCGGTGGTCGTGAAGGCCCAAGTGCAAGTCGGCGGCCGAGGCAAGGCCGGCGGGATCAAGCTCGCGGACTCTTCGGCGGAGGTCAAAGAGCACGCGACCGCCATCCTCGGCATGAACATCAAGGGCCACGTCGTGCGGCGCCTGTGGATCGAGAAGGCGACCGACATCGCCAAGGAGTACTACGCGAGCTTCACCCTCGACCGCTCGGCCAAGCTGCACCTCGCGATGGTCTCGGCTCGTGGCGGGGTCGACATCGAGCAGGTCGTCGAGGAAGATCCGGACGCGATCGCGCGGTTGCACGTCAACCCGATCGACGGCGTGACACTTGAGGCGATGCGCGATCTCGTCGAGCGCGCCGGGCTCGACGAACAGGCCCTCGACGGCGCCGCCGAGCTGCTCGTGAAGCTCTACAGGTGCTATATCGAAGGCGACGCGGACCTCGTGGAGATCAACCCGCTCGTGCTCACGACCGACGGCGAGGTGCGTGCGCTCGACGCGAAGGTGACTCTCGACGACGACGCGGCGTTCCGCCATCCGGAGTGGGCGGAGATAGAGAACATGAGCGTGCTAACCGAGCGCGAGCGCCTCGCCAAGTCGAAGGGGCTCTCC
The DNA here is from genome assembly GCA_003140595.1 of Acidimicrobiaceae bacterium. Lineage (GTDB taxonomy): Bacteria > Actinomycetota > Acidimicrobiia > Acidimicrobiales > Bog-793 > Fen-455. The sequence goes on from PLKG01000045.1 coordinate 21,562, forward strand.
TACATCCCCCTCGAAGGGACCGTGGGCATAATCGCGAACGGGGCCGGTCTGGCGATGAGCACCGTCGACATGGTGAGCCAGGTCGGTGGCACCGCGGCGAACTTCCTCGATGTCGGGGGCAACGCCGACGAGGACGGCATGGCGAGCGCGCTGGAGGTGATCAACCTCGACCCGAGCGTCAAGGCGATCCTCGTCAACATATTCGGCGGGATCGTGCGGTGCGACGAAGTCGCCCGCGGCATCGTGAGCGCGCTCGACCGGGTGGACATCACCTCGCAGATCGTGCTGCGCCTCGACGGGACCAACGTCGCCGAGGCTCGCAAGATCATCAGTGAGCGCGCCTCTGAAAAGATCATCAGCGAGCTCACCATGCTGAGTGCCGCGCGGCGCGCGGTAGAGCTCGCGGGTGCGCCCAAGCCGCAAGGAGGAACCGAGCTGTGAGCATCTTCGTGGACGAGACGACCCGCGTGGTCGTCCAAGGACTCACCGGGAGCCAGGGCCGCTTTCACGGCCTGCGCAACCGCGCCTACGGCACGAAGGTGGTCGCCGGCGTGACCCCCGGCAAGGGAGGCCAAGATGTGGAAGGCATCCCGGTCTTCAACACTGTCGTCGAGGCGGTGGCTGCCACAGGAGCCACCGCGAGCTTCATCGCAGTGCCGCCCCGCGCCGCCCCGGGGGCGATCCTCGACGCCGCGGCGGCAGGGATCAGCATCGTGGTGTGCATCACCGAGCACATCCCGTCCAAGGACGAGGCGCTCGTGAACGCCCGGCTCGTTCGTGACTACCCCGCGACTCGCCTGATCGGCCCGAACTGCCCGGGCATCATCTCGCCCGGAAAGTGCAACATCGGCATCACCTCCGGGGACATCGCCCTGCCGGGAGGCCCGGTCGGGGTCGTCAGCCGTTCTGGCACCTTGACCTATCAGGCGCTGCACGAGCTGTCCCAACAGGGCGTCGGTCAGACCACCTGCGTGGGTATCGGCGGCGACGCGGTACCGGGCTCGACCTTTGTCGATGTGCTCGCCGCCTTCCAGGCCGACCCCGAGACTCGGGCCGTGTTGATGATCGGCGAGATCGGCGGTGACGGCGAAGAGCGCGCCGCAGAGTTCATCGCATCCTCAATGGACAAACCCGTCGTCGCTTACATAGCAGGCGTGACTGCACCTCCGGGCCGGAAGATGGGACATGCCGGAGCGATCATCTCGGGCTCGAAAGGCACTGCCAAGGCCAAGATGGAGGCCCTGTCCGCTGCAGGAGTGCGGGTAGCGAAGAACCCGACCGAAGCCGGCGAGCTCATGGTCGAGCTCGTGCGGGCTTTGTAAGAGGCGCGCGATGAGCGGGGGGGCGGGACCGGGCGAGATCAGCCTCGAGGCGATCGAGGGCGCCCGGCCCGCTGTAGCGCGCATTGCGGTGCGCACGCCCATATTCGTGTCGCGTTTTTTGAGCGAGCTCACAGGTTCGCGGGTCGTCCTCAAGGCGGAGAACCTCCAAAAGACGGGCTCGTTCAAGATCCGAGGCGCATCAGCCAAGCTCGCCGCTCTCGGTGCCAACGCCGCGCCCGGAATCGTCGTGGCCTCGGCCGGCAACCACGCCCAGGCCGCCGCGCTCGCGGCACGGTCCGCGGGCGTGCGGTGCGAGGTCTACATGCCAGCCGAGGCCTCGGTATCGAAGGCCGAGGCGACGATCGGCTACGGGGCCTCGGTGCATCTCGAGGGCGAATCGCTCGACGACTGCGTCGTGTTGGCCGAGGAACGTGCCCGAAAGACCGGTCTTCACTTCGTCCATCCCTTCGACGATCCGGCCATCGTCGCGGGCCAGGGCACACTCGGTCTCGAGCTGGTAGAGGACGTAGATGACCTCGCAATGGTGATCGTGCCGCTCGGAGGCGGAGGACTCGTTTCCGGCATCGCGTGTGCTATCGACGCGCTCGCGCCCGGAGTTCGGGTGGTCGCTGTCCAAGCTGAACTCTGCGCTCCGTTTCTCGCCAAACGAGGAGGTCATCCCAAGGCGACGGTCAACGCCGGCTCGAGCCTTGCGGACGGCATCGCGGTGAAGAGGCCGAGCGGTATAACCGTTGGCCTGATCGAGCGGCATGTCGACGAGATCGTGGCTGTCGGGGAGAACGACATCGCCGACGCGATCGTGATGCTGCTCATGCGGTCCAAGCTCGTGTCCGAAGGGGCGGGCGCCGTCGGCGCGGCCGCGCTGATGGCCGGCCGGGTGACACCGCCCGCCTCAGGCACGACGGTGGTCGTGCTTTCAGGCGGCAACGTCGACACCGGTCTGCTCTCGCCGGTCATCCGGCGCCACGAGACCAACGCCGGTCGGAGGGTCGTCCTCTTCGCCCGGATCCCGGACCGGCCCGGGAGCCTCGCCCGCTTGCTCACCTGCCTCGGCCAAAGCGGGGGGAACCTCGTCACCGTCGAGCACCTACGCGAAGGCTACGACCTGCAGGTCCGTGAAACTGGGGTCCACATCGTGTTGGAGACGCGGAACCGTGAACACGCCAAAGCGGTTCTGAGCGAGGCGAAAGAGGCCGGATTCGACGTCCGCCTCGCCAGTCAGACCTCGATCTGACCGAGTAGTCAGGAGGCGAACTGCTTAGCACAGCTAATAAGCTATGCTAAGGATATGAGTGATCAGGTCGTACTCGAACCGCAGGCGCCCGGCGAGGACGTTTCCGGCCTCGCGAGCGCTCTTCGCATCAGTGTCATGCGGCTCTCGCGACGGCTGCGGAGCGAGCGCAAGAGCGAAGGGCTCACCGTCAGCCAGCTGTCGGTGCTCGGCATCATCGACAGGGAAGGTCCGATGTCGCCGACACAGCTCGCCGCGGCAGAACGCGTCCAGCCGCCGTCGATGACGAGAGTGGTCGCGGTGCTCGAGGACCTCGGCCTTGTCCACCGCGAACCGCACCCGACCGATAGACGACAGTGCGTTCTGGCTCTCACCGATCGCGGCCGCGACCTTCTCGTCGAGGACCGCAACCGGAGGCAGGCGTGGCTCGCATGCCAGCTGAACGAGCTCCTGCCGGCCGAGCGAGATGCCCTTTGCTCGGCCGTTCCGGTCATCGAAAGGCTCGCTGATTCGTGAGTCGCACCTTTTCCTCGCTGAGGATCCGTAACTACAGACTGTTCGCGAGCGGCCAGCTCATCTCCCTCACCGGAACCTGGATGCAGCGGGTAGGTCAGGACTGGCTGGTGCTTCGCCTCAGCAACAACAGCGGAACCGCGATAGGGATCACGACCGCCCTGCAGTTCCTCCCGATCCTGTTGCTCGGCTTGCAGGGTGGCGTCATCGCTGACCGGTTCTCCAAGCGCAAGCTCATCTTGGCCACACAGGTGACCATGGGCGTGCTCGCGCTCGGGCTCGGGCTGCTGGACGTCTTCGGTGCAGCCAGCTTGTACGACGTGTACCTGTTCGCCTTCCTGCTCGGGGTCGTGACTGCCGTCGACAATCCCACCCGGCAGGCCTTCGTGTCCGAGCTGGTCGGTGGCGACGAACTGCCAAATGCCGTCGGCCTGAACAGCGCCACCTTCAACGCCGCTCGCATCTTCGGGCCCGCGGCCGCGGGACTGCTGATCGACGGTGTCGGCACGGCATGGGTCTTCCTCGGCAACGCGGCCTCGTTCATCGCAGTCATCACCTGTCTGCTCATGATGCGCTCATCCGAGCTGTTCCCCGCTCCCCGGCTGGCTCGCCATCGGGGCAACTTGCGCGAGGGCCTCTCGTATGTGCGCCAGCGCAGGGAGCTGCTCGTGCCGATCGTGCTCGTGGGCGTCGTTGGGACCTTCGGCCTCAACTTCCAGATCACGCTGGCTCTGGTCGACAAGGTCGTGTTCCATCGGGGCGCGGCTTCGTTCGGGCTTCTCTCCGCGCTCTTGGCCGTCGGCGCTTTGGCAGGGGCGCTTCTCGGGGCACGGAGAACACACCCCACGACGCGCCTTGTGATCCTCGGGGCGATCGCGTTCGGGGTGCTCGAGGTCGTGGCCGGCCTCATGCCCACCTTCGCCGTGCTCGCGGTCGCGCTCATTCCCCTCGGCTTTGCAAACATCACGTTCTCCACCGCCGCGAACTCGAGCGTGCAGCTCGCCTCCGCGCCGGAGATGCGTGGACGCGTGATGGGCATCTACATGCTCGTGTTTGCGGGAGGCACACCGCTCGGCGCGCCCTTGGTCGGCTGGATCTCACAGGAATTCGGCGCCAGGTGGGGGCTCATTGGCGGTGGGGTCATAAGTGCCGGAGCGGGAGCCGTTGTGCTGGCTCTGTCGCTCAGGCGGGCAGCGGCAAGAGGCCGCGAGCTCAAGGTTCCGGAGCTTCACGGACGCTCCCGTCTGTCCGGGCCCGCGACCGGCCCGGTCCCGGTCCCCGCTTCTGCCGGGTAGGTTGGCTCCAATGGCCTCGCTTGAGCACGCCCACCCATTCGAGGCGAGCCTCGCGGACATCGATCCTGAAATCAGCGCGGCGATCGATTCCGAGCTCGCCCGGCAGCGGTCCACCTTGGACCTCGTCGCGTCCGAGAGCGTGCCGCCACGAGCGGTCCTGGAGGCGCAGGGTTCGATCCTGACGGCGAAGTACGCGGACGGCTACCCGGGACAGCGCACCTATGACACCTGCGAATGGATCGACGAGATCGAGAGCCTGGCCATCGGACGCGCGAAGGCGGTCTTCGGCGCCGGTCACGCCAATGTCCAGCCCTACTCTGGTGCCAGCGCCAATGCCGCGGTGCTTCACGCCCTGTGCGAACCCGGCGATGTCGTGCTCGGCTTTGACTTCGCTCACGGGGGGCACCCGACCCAATGTGACAAGGAGACATTTGCCGGTCGCTACTACAGGGCGTTCGCGTACCATGTGCGGCGCGGCGACAGGCTTGTGGACATGGACGAGGTCGAGATGCTCGCCCGGGCGCACCGCCCGAAGGTCCTGTTCGCCGGGTGGTCGTGCTACACCCGGCACCTTGACTTCGCGCGTTTTCGCGAGATAGCCGATGAGGTTGGTGCCGCCCTTGTGGTCGACATGGCGCACTTTGCAGGCCTGGTCGCCGCCAAGGTGCATCCCGACCCCGTCCCGTTCGCAGACGCCTGCACGATGACGGTCCACAAGACCCTCGGGGGCGCCCGGGGTGGGGCCATCTTGTGCAGAGCCGAGCTGGCCGAGCGCGTCGACGCCGCCGTGTACCCCGGAGAGCAGGGCTGCCCGCTTCCGCACGTGATCGCTGCCAAGGCGGTCACGTTCAAGCTCGCAGGGACCGAGGCTTTCCGCGAGCGGATGAGGCGCACCCTGGAAGGTGCCCGGGCCATAGCTGAGGCGCTTGTCGAGGCTGAGGAGCGCACCGGGGCGTCGGTTGTCACCGGCGGCACCGATGTTCACCAATTGCTCGTCGACCTGGCACCTTCAGGTCGCGAGGCCTGGGCGACGTTGCGACGGCTCAACGAGATCGGGATCTCCGCCAACGCGGTCTCGCTTGCCTACGACCGACTGGCCGAGCCGGCCTGTTCAGGGCTGCGCTTTGGCGCGACCGCGCTCGCGAGCCGGGGCTTTGACCGCGAGCAGTTCGGCGAGGTCGGCAGAATCGTCGCGGACGCGTTGGCAAACGGCGGCGAAGATCCCGACGGGTCGCTCGCGGGAAGGGTCGCGGAGCTCACGAGCGAGATGTCGCTGTACCGCTACCTGGACTGAGACCTGCCTCGTAGGTCGGGCGGTGACAGGTCAGTCAGGAAGCTTGGCGCTCGGCTCGTGTCGCCAATACGACGAGCAGCGCCTGGGTCAAGCTGAGCGGGAGGGGTGCAAGCTTGGACGACGTCACGAACGACACCTGCTCGCGGCCGATCGCGAAGGACGTGACCTCGAAACGGAACGGGAGCGCGATGTTGCGGACGGTGGCCGTGCCACCCATTGCCATGACCCACGTCGAGGGGTTGCCCGGCAGGACTGGAAGCGGGGGCTGCGACACCGACAGGGAGATGCTCGAACCGGGGGGCAGCCCGGCGAGCAGGGCCGCCGACCAGAACCGGTCGATGCAGGCTCTGGTGCCCGGCGCGGCGAGGGCCGAGCGCGTCGTGGCCAGGTCCTTTCGCAGCTGAGCAGAGCTCGAGTGGAAGGCGACCAGGTCCGCGATCTGCCACGAACCGCCGAGCGGGTCAGAGGAGGTTGCTTGAGTAAAGGCCACAGCGGTTGTCTCGCCGTCGGAGGCAGTCATGCCGGCGCGCACGTCGTGGAGTCCGGTGGCACACGACGGGTGTGTGGCGAGCCAGGACTTGACGACCGCGGGGGAGTTGAACACCGAACCGAAACCGTAAGAACCTGCAGTCAGAGCGTCATTGGACACGTGCCAGGTGAGCGGGAAGTCGCTGTTCTTGAGTGCCACGTTGTTCGCGGCCCTCTTCAAGGTGGCCCTTGGCACCCCGGGATGGTTGACCGGGCCCCGGAGGGCCGCGATGCCGGCCGCCGCTCCGGCCGCTGCGACAAACAGCACGACGATCGCGATGGCCGAGGCGTAGCGGCGGATGACGCCGGGCATGTTGGCCCGCTCGAGCTCCCTTTTCGCCTCGGTGTGGACAGCCTCACGACCGAGCAGTGCATCGGCTGGCTCTGAGGGCTGTCCCGAGGACGTCGGCTTGGACGCCTGCTCGCCAGGGTCGCCCTGAGCGGACTCGGAGGCGACCACCGCCTGGAGTGCCGCTGGGAGCGGCTTGCGTGCCTGACGGGCAAACGAGCGCCGCTCGCCGATCGGCCAGGACGGGGCACCGGTGTTGGACAGGCCGGGGAAATGCAGCTCTGGCGCAGCTGTGCCGGGAGTCTCGACTTCAGGGACCGTCGCGTCAAGAGCAGGCTCGAGCTGAACTGGCTCCGGCTGGGGAGAATGTGGCTCCGAGGCTTGCGCCGCCTCAGAAGACGACCCCGCAAAAGGCGACTCGGGAGCCCCCCCGGCCCCAGTGGCTTCCTGCACGGGAGACGGCTGAGAAGCCTCCACAGCCGAAAGACGCGAGCCTGCGGGCGCGACCGACGGTCGGTTGCCGCGGCGCCTCGGCGCAGTGCCGGCCAAGGGGTGCGCACCGGCCAGCCTCGCGAAATCCTCGTGAGGGTCTCCCGTGTGATCCCCGGCGCTGGTGAGGGTTTCCGGGGCGACGACCGGGCCGTGTTGAGCAGCGGGCTGCAGAGGGGCCACGAGATCGGCGGGACCCTCTTCGAAAAGGGAGGTGGCCGGGCCGCACTCCGACGAGGTCGGCGACGGCTCCGAGGTCTGAAGCGTCGAGTCTGCGGAGCCCTCAGGGATTTTCGGCAGGAGTGGTCCCTGGGCCGCGGCGCGCGCGACTGCGCCCGCGACGGCCTGACGGAGTTCCGAGGTCGGACGGATTGCGGTGGGGCGCCGCCGAGCACTCGGTGGCACCCCACTTCGGTCGAGGGTTGCATCGAGACTTGAGGCGGGCGAAGTCGTCGCGGTGCTCTGCGGAAGGCTCCGGTCGGCGGCCGGAGCGGTTTGCGAGACCGCGGGGACCTGCGGTGGCGCCAGGTCATCGGTCGGCCCCGGCGCGGGCCTGACCGCAGTCGGAGCGGGTTGGCTGGTCGCGAGCCGACGCTCGGTCGGCACAGGCACCGACGACGCGCCTTGATCGAGGCGAGGGGCGGGCTCGTCCGCCTTGTCGGGCTTCCAACGCGGTACTTGGGGAACAGGAACAGAAGGTGCCCGACCGCCTAGCACGAGCCCCGGCGGCGCGGCATGGGACCGGTCAGGCCCGGGGACCGGGCGAGATGGTGGCCGCCTTAAGTCCGGTCTCTGCCGCAGTTCAGTTCTCGACCGGCTCTCGAACCTTGAGGTGACGGGCTCCGAAGGGCCTTGTGCCTCCAATTGCCGTTTCGGCCGGTCCGGGGCACCGAAACGAGGCACGGTGCCACCATCGCGGCGCACCCCGGTTCCCTGGTCTGAGCTTGTGTCGTCCTTGCTCGCATATTGTGTATCGGAACGCGCATGCCTGCGGTCGCCCGAGGGAAAAGTCCCGCTCCTGCCCGCGCCATGGACCTGGGCAAAGACGCTGTTCTGGACTCGAGCTACACCTATGGCGGCGTCGAAAAGAGCCGCGATACGAGCCTGTTCGCCGTGAAGGTCAGGACGGACAGCCGGATGCAGGTCCGGCGGATACCACTTGCCGTCAGACGCGAGCCACCATCCGATGTCCTGGAGGTCGTCGCTCAAGGTACTCCTCATCTGTCCAGCACAGCTCAATGAAGCGTAGCGAGTGGCATGTCGCAGGAGGGGCTCGCGTCAAGGAACACTACCCGTCCCAGAGCGCGGGCTCTATTCAAATTCCCGGACGCCTCGGCGGGCGTCTCGACATCGCCCTGGTAGCGTCCTCGCAAATGCGTGCGCTGCTCTCTGTTTACGACAAGACAGGCCTCGAGGAATTCGCGACCGGCCTCAGCACACTTGGCGTCGAGCTCATAGCGAGCGGTGGCACAGCACAGGCATTACTGGCGGCCGGTGTCGATCACACCGAAGTCGCCCTTGTCACAGGGGTTCCCGAGATGATGGGAGGGCGCGTAAAGACCCTTCACCCGGCCATCCATGCTGGCATCCTGGCCGACCGTTCGGTTCAGTCTCACCTCGATGACCTTGTCGCCCAGGACATCACCGCAATCGACCTCGTCGTATGCAATCTGTACCCCTTTGAGACCCAACCTTGCGTGGCGATGATCGACGTCGGCGGACCGACGATGATCCGAGCCGCGGCGAAGAACTGCGCGTACGTCACAGTGGTCGTCAGTCCCGCCGACTACAGGGAGGTCCTGGAAGAACTGCGCAGAGCCGGCGAGGTGAGCGAGCACACGCGCAAGAGACTGGCACGTGCGGCCTTCGCGTACACCGCTTCTTACGACGCGGCGATCGTCGCCTGGTTGGACGAAGACCCGGCCGGTGCCGATGGCGGGGCCGAAGTGCTGCCCGAGACACTGCACGTCGTCCTCGAGCGCTCCAAGGCTCTGCGTTATGGAGAGAACCCGCATCAAAACGCCGCGCTCTACCGCACTCGCGCGAATCCAGCCGGCTGGTGGGAGGGCGCCGTCCAGCACGGGGGCAAGGACCTGTCGTACCTCAACCTGGTTGACGCGGAGGCGGCCTGGCAGCTTGTGCACGAGCTGGTCGGCCCGGAAGGCCTCAGCTTCGCGGACGGTCTTTCGGCCGCGGCGATCGTGAAGCACACGAACCCTTGCGGAGTCGCGGTTGGAGAGGACCTGGCCAGTGCCTATGGACGGGCGTTGGACGCGGACCCGGTGTCTGCTTTCGGCGGGATCGTGGCCCTGAGCGGGCGCGTAGACGAGGCCCTCGCGGACCAGATCGTCGAGGGCCCACTCGCGGATGTCCTCATAGCGCCCGCGTTCGACGACTCGGCCATCGCCTATTTCGCGGCCAGGCGGAAGAACATGCGTGTGATCGCAGCACCGTTGCCTTCGTACGCGGGCCTCAGCCTTCGCCAGATCGACGGCGGGTTCCTCGTCCAGGAGCGTGACCGCTTCCATTCGGGGCCCGGGACGTGGCGCGTGGTCACCAAGCTCGCGCCGAGCGCGCAGCAGTGGTGCGATCTCGAGCTCGCGTGGAGAGTCTGCGGTCTGACTTCGTCAAATGCCATCGTCTTGGCCTACGGTGGGCAGGCGGTCGGCATCGGATGCGGGCAGCAGAACCGCGTCGACGCGGCGCGGATCGCCGGTCGAAAGGCCGCCGGGCGAGCTCAAGGAGGATCAGGAGCCAGTGACGCCTATTTCCCATTTCGGGACGGGTTGGACGCGATGATCGACGCAGGCGTGACTGCCGTCGTGCAGCCGGGTGGGTCACTCCACGATCCCGAGGTGATCGCGGCGGCCGACGAGCGTGGAATCTCGATGGTGCTCACCGGCGAGCGCCACTTCCGTCACTGATGGCCGCGATCGTGCTGGACGGCGAGGCACTCGCCGCTCAGGAACGGGATGAGCTGTCGAAGCGGGTCGCCGAACTGAGGGCGGCCGGCATCACGCCCGGCCTCGGGACGATCCTCGTCGGCGACGACGGACCGAGTGCCCGCTACGTGGCGATGAAGCACCAGGACTGCGCGGAGATCGGTGTCGAGTCGGTGCATGAGGAATTGCCTCAGAACGTGACTCAGGACGAGCTCGAGTCAGCGATCCGCTCGCTGAGCTCGAATCCCGCCGTCGACGCACTGCTCGTTCAGCTGCCGCTGCCGAAGCACCTGAACGAGGAGCAGGCGCTGCTCGCCGTGGATCCCGACAAGGACGTCGACGGGTTGCACCCCGTGAACCTGGGGCGTCTGGTCATGGGTGCGCCCGGACCGCTCCCGTGCACCCCGGCTGGGATCGTCGAGCTGCTTCACGCGTACGACGTGCCTGTAAGTGGCAGGCACGTCGTGATCGTCGGCCGGGGTCTGACCATCGGCAGGCCGCTCGCGCTCCTGTTCGCCCTGAAGCGGCCGGGCTTGAACGCGGCCGTGACCGTCGTCCACACCGGAGTGGCGAACCTCGGCGAGTACGTTCGCCAGGGCGACATAGTCGTCGCAGCTGCGGGACGGGCGAATCTGGTGACCCGTGACATGGTCAAGCCCGGCGCGGCGGTCGTCGGCGCCGGTGTCTCGCGCGAAGGCAAGCGGTTGCTGTCCGATGTCGAGGAGTCGGTCGCGGAGATAGCGGGCTGGATCACGCCACGCATCGGCGGGGTCGGCCCGATGACCCGGGCGATGCTGCTGCGAAACGCTGTGCTCGCCGCCGAACGCCGGGCGGCCGGCCTGGGTGCAAGTCGGTAGAGGTTGCCGGTACAGGTTCTCGAGCGGGAGGACGACCTTTTCGCGGGAGCGGGCGTCGCGCGCCCGCGAAGAACCAGCACAGAGCTTTGTGCTGATGGGTCCCGTCATAACTAGGCTCGCCAGAATGCCAACCAAGATCACGATGTCGTCGGCGGGCGTGCTCACGGTGCCGGACGAACCCATAATCCCCTACATCGAGGGGGATGGGATCGGGGTCGACATCTGGCCCGCCGCGCAGCGCGTGCTCGACGCCGCAGCCGCCAAGTACGGCAGGCACATCTCCTGGAAGGAGGTGCTCGCCGGGGAGAAGGCCTTCAAGGCGACCGGGACGTGGCTGCCCGACGAGACGGTGGAGGCCTTCCGGGATCACCTGATCGGGATCAAAGGCCCGCTCACGACACCGGTGGGAGGCGGCTTCAGGTCACTCAACGTGGCGTTGCGCCAGTTGCTCGATCTCTATGTCTGTCTGCGGCCTGTGCGTTGGTTCGCCGGCGTGCCCTCACCCGTGGTTCATCCCGAGAAGGTCGACATGGTGATCTTCCGGGAGAACACCGAAGACGTGTACGCCGGCCTCGAGCTGCAGGAGGGCACCGAGGAGGCCCGCAAGCTCATCGCATTTGTCCAAGAGGAGTTCGGTTGGACGGTCAGGGACGACTCGGGGATCGGTATCAAGCCGATTTCGGAGACGGGCTCGAAGCGCCTGGTGCGCGCCGCGCTGCAACATGCCGTGCGCCGGCACCGCCGCAGTGTCACCTTGATGCACAAGGGCAATATCCAGAAGTTCACCGAGGGGGCGTTCCGCAACTGGGGCTATGAGGTCGCCCGTGACGAGTTCTCCGAGGTAGCGGTCAGCTGGGAGGACTGCGGCGGCCAGCCCGGTGACAAGATCCTCGTGAAGGACGCGATAGCCGACATCACCTTCCAGCAGGTTCTCACCCGGCCTGAAGAGTTTGACGTCATCGCGGCCACCAACCTGAACGGTGACTACCTGTCCGACGCCCTGGCGGCACAGGTCGGGGGCATCGGGATCGCGCCGGGCGGCAACATCAACTACGTAACCGGTCATGGCATCTTCGAGGCGACGCACGGCACCGCGCCCAAGTACGCCGGTCAGGACAAGGTCAATCCAGGGTCGTTGCTCCTGTCTGGGGTGCTCATGTTTGAGCACTTCGGATGGCAGGAGGCCGCCGACGACATCGTCGCGGCTCTCGAACAGACGATCAGCGACAAGATCGTGACCTACGACTTCGCCCGTTTGATGCAGGGCGCGCACGAGGTCCGTTGCAGCCAGTTCGCCGACGCCATCATCGAGCGCCTCTGAGCTCGGCGGGTCAGCTCGGCGTGCGCCCCCGGTCGGGGCAGGGACCTGGCGACGTGGCGGGCCCGAGTGCGGTTAGTCTGCTCTGCCGTGATCGACACTGCTAGCTCGACGAGCGCCACCGGCGCCGGGATGCCCCGACCCGTCCAAATCACCGTCACCGGTGCCGCAGGACAGGTCGGTTACGCCCTCCTCTTCCGCATCGCGTCGGGCCAGATGTACGGCGAGGGTCAACCCGTCGTGCTGAGGCTGCTCGAGATCGAGCCGGCGATGAAGGTGCTCGAGGGTGTCGTGATGGAGCTCGAGGACTGTGCGTTCCCCTTGCTGGCCGGCATCGAAGCGACAAGCGACCTTGCAACCGCCTTCAGCGGGACCTCGTTCGCCCTTCTCGTCGGTGCGGTCCCCCGCAAGGCCGGCATGGAGAGGAAGGATCTGCTCGGCGTCAACGGGGGAGCCTTCAAGCCTCAGGGCCGGGCCATCGCGGAGAACGCGGCTTCGAGCGTGCGGGTGCTCGTGGTCGGCAACCCCAGCAACACCAACTGTCTCATCGCCCGTTCGAACGCGCCGGAGGTACCGGCCGACCGCTGGTTCGCGATGATGCGCCTCGACGAGAACCGCGCCCACAGTCTGCTGGCCAAGCGCGCAGGAGTGCCCAACGACCAGGTGACGAATCTGGCCGTATACGGGAACCACTCCTCGACGCAGTTCCCCGACTATGAGAACGCGCTGATCGGGGGCCTGCCGGCAGTCGAGGTCATAAAGGACCAGGCGTGGCTCGAAGGCGAGTTTCTGGAGCTGGCCAAGCGGCGGGGGACCGCGATCATCGAGGCGCGGGGGCTGTCCTCGGCTGCGAGTGCCGCGAACGCCGTGATCGACTCGGTGGTCAGCATCTTGCGACCGACGCCGCCCGGCGAGTTCGCGTCGCTGGCGGTCTCGTCCGGGGGGCAGTACGGGGTGCCGGCCGGACTGCAGTTCGGGTTCCCCGTACGCTCAGACGGGACCTCGGTAGACGTGGTCACCGGTCAGCAGCACAGCGAGTTCGCGACCGGGCAGATCCGTGCCACCACCGCCGAGTTGCTCGAGGAGCGAGCCGAGGTGGAAGGTCTGCTCTAAGGCTAGGTCGAGCACCTAGTGGCGCAGCACGATGGTCCCTGCGGCCTTGTCGTGGAGCGTCTGGTTGCGGTAGTCCCACAGGGGCCACAGGATGTCGAGGAAGGCCGCGAACGGGACGATGGTCAAAAGCCCGGCGGCGAGCGAACGGACCGCCGCCCGGGCGGGGCCGATGGGAGTGCGCCCCTCGACGGCCTCGACGGCGTCAAGCTTCATCCACGCCATGCCGAGCGTGCGGCCCCAGAACCCGACGAGTGCGAACGAGTAGGCGAAGCTCACGCCGAGGTCCAGATAGAGATAGCCCGTGCGGGCGCGGATGCCGGCCACCTGGTCGATGAGATAGGTCGTGACACCGATTACTGCTGCATCCGCGACGGCCCCGACGGCGCGGACCCCCCAACTCGCAAGCGGAAGTGTGCCGTAGGGAGCCTGGTTCGCACGGTTCATGCGCCGTCCTCTCGACCTGGTCGGTCCTCGGTCCGCGCCAGGTAGCCGACCGTAACGTAGTCGACCTCGATGAGCCCGCCGTTGGCGTCGACTGCAGCCCGTATCCGGTCGAAGAGCCGGGCCTGCGTGTCCTCGTCGAGCATCCGATGCTCCGAATGGGTGGAGAGGAGCTGGAGCCAGCCCTCCGTCTCGTAGGTGCAGTGCCAGGGCTCCATCAACCTCGCCACAGGGGCGCGCTCGAAAAGCCCGGACGCCTCGATCTCGGTGATGACCCAGTTGTTGGCCTGGAGGCGTTGGGTCCTGTCCAATAGCCACGCCTCAGGTATCAAGTCCCCGTATGCGACGCTCAGGTCCCTCTCGAGACGCTCGTCACCGCGGGCGACCGTAGTGTTCCAGATCAGGGCGAGTGTGCCGTGCGGCCTGAGAGCGTGGTGAGCCTTGACGTAGCGCATCTCGGGGGAGACCCAGTGCCAGGACTGTGCTGCCACGAGCAGGCCATAGGTGTGGGCGACGGGCTGCCAGTCCTCGAAGGAGACTTGCTCGACTTCTGCATTGTGGAATTGGGCGAGGTTGCGCCGGGCGACTTCCGCCATCGGGGCGCTGGGCTCGATGCACGTCAAACAGAGCCCTCGAGAGGCGAGCGCCACGCTCGCTTTGCCGGTTCCGGCTCCAATTTCGGCGACGGGTGCAACCGAGTCCGGGCCGAGGCCGGCGAAGGCCAGAACGGAATCGATGAACTGTGCCGGGTACGAGGGGCGCTGCAGGTCGTAGGTCTGAGCGACCTCGCCGAACACGAACCGTTGCTCACGCAGCGGTTGCGTGCCCCCTGTCATTTGCACACAGATCGGATCAGAGACTTACCTCGATGCCAATACGCCTCAGATAGGCAAGGCGACGGCTCATGGCCTGGATCCAGTCGTTGTAGTCGCTCTCGAAGTGACTGCCGTCTCCGTCCTCGTAGGCATGCTCGAGTTCGTCGAAGGCCGCGTCCTCCCGGTCGAGCAGCACGCGGTACTGGCTCAGCATGTGGTCGTCGACCACGCCCGTCAAGGTCATATTCTGTCCCCTTTCGTGACTGCCGTTGAGGCAGCGTACTCCCGCGTGTTCGCGCGGCGGAATGCGCGTCGCGTGACGATCGCGTGACCAGGAGATGGAGCGGACATGCCCTTTGCACGATTGCTCCGCCCCTCGGAGTCACGGGGAAAGCGAAAGCGCTGATGCGAGCCCGATCCGAAGCTGTCTCGGCATCTTCGCCCGATTCAGCCCGAGTGCGTGGCGCCGATGCCAACGGGCTGTGTGCACCCTGTGAACGTCTCGGCGCGGAGCTGACAATGTCTGCGCGCGCTTTGCCGCCGCACGAACGACTGACGATCCACTGTCGGGCTTTGGCTGCCCAAGAGGTGGTCGAGGGCGGCATTCATCTGGCCTTAAGCGAACAGCTCGCGCCGTCGCGAGCCTGCAGGCAGCGCGAAGTGCAGAGGCTAAGGCCCCAGACCGGCGCGTCTCGGGCTCGAGATGCAGACCGCGGACTTCGTACAGATGACCCGCGATCGTCTCCGCACAGTTGTCTGCGCGATCGCGCTCGGGGACCTGGCCCGGGAAGACGTGCGCTCCCGAAAGCGAGTGTGCGTTGTCGGCAGTCGGGCCGGATTCGAGCTGCTCGGAGCAGTAGCAGGTCGCGCCTTTTCTCCACGAGTGCTGCCGGGCTCCGCCCGGAGCCGAAGCTGGGGGCCGCCCGAAGTGTCACTTTCCTCGGTGACCTCCTGAGCGTCGCCCCACGACGTCGCTGTCTTGTGGTCCACCAAGACCAACCTCGGCGCCGACACGGTGCAAAAAATGGCGGCGCGGTGCCGCGACTCACTGGTTGAGACAAAGAGCGCGAAGAGAGTGCTCCGTGATGCTGCGAACCTCGGTCGCTCCCGGCTCCTCCTCCGACTGGCGACAAGACGGGGAGACCAACCCGCACGGTGTCGAGACCAATAGCGCTCATCGCGAGCGGCCAAAGGCTCTCGTCGTGTTTCCGCAACCTGCGATTGTCGCGGCACACGTTGTCACCTACCGGGGCGCTTTCCTACTGGACTTGACCGGTCAGTCCGAGGACGCTTTCCAGGAACGCAAGGACGTCTGTGCTCTCCCCGATGAGCTTGGCGGTCGGCTTTCCCAGTCCGTGCCCGGCTGATGTCCCGATTCGGATGAGGACCGGTTGGTCGCCGCCCTGGGCGGCTTGGAGCGCCGCGGCGAACTTGAACGAATGGCCGGGGACGACCCGGTCGTCGTGGTCTCCTGTCAACAGCATCGTCGCCGGATAGTGCTCCCCGGGATGCAGGTTGTGCAGCGGCGAGTATGCGCGCACCCAGGAGTACTGCTCTGGATCGTCCGGGTCGCCGAAGTCACTTGTCCAGGCCCATCCGATCGTGAACTTGTGGAATCGCAGCATGTCGAGCACGCCCACCTCGGCCACTGCGGCGCCGAACAGCTCAGGATGTTGGGACAGGCAGGCCCCGACCAACAGGCCGCCGTTGGATCCACCGTTGATGGCGATCCGACCCGGGCGCGACCAACCGGAGCTCGTGAGCCACCGGGCACAGGCGCAGAAGTCGTCGAAGACGTTCTGCTTGTTGGCGAGCCGGCCCGAATCGTGCCAATCCTTGCCGTACTCGCCGCCACCGCGAAGGTTTGCAACCGCGAAAAGCCCGCCCCGCTCCATCCATGCCGCGCCTCTCGCGGAGAACGTCGGTGTGACGGGAACGTCGAAACCTCCGTACCCGTGAAGGAGAACGGGCACATCGCCGCTCGGCGAGATATCGCGGCGGTGGCTCAGGAAGACGGGGATCCGGGTCTTGTCGCCCGAGGTTACGAAGACCTGCTCGGTGATCAAGGTCCCGGGCTCGATAGCGACGGCGGATTGGCGTAAGAGGCGAGTTTCGCCTGCGGAGAGGTCGTGCTGCCAGAGCGAACCCGACTCGGTGAACGACTCCAGTTTGAAATGGACGAGGTTGCCCGCCGGCCGGCCTTCGATGGCCTCATGGTCACGGACGCCGCCTGTCACAGATGTCATGGCCGGGATCGGGAGCTCGCGGACGTACGACCCGTCGAGCTCGTGGACTCGCACGAGCGAGCTGGCGTGGCGGAGGTAGTGGCACACGAGCCGGCCGCCATAGAAGTACGCGTCCGAGAGGTGATCGTCTGTTTCCGCGATGACCTCGCGCCAGTTGTCCCGGTCCGGTTGTTCGAGGTCAACCGCGACGATCCTCTGGCGCTTGGCACCGAAATCGGTCAGGACATAGAAACTCCTGCCGAGGTTGGTGACCACGAGCGCTTTTGAAGCGAAGTCTCCGACAAGAGCCCGAAAGACGGCGCTTGGATCTTCGAGGTCGAGGACCTGGATCAAAGACTCCGGGCAGGTGCCCTGCTTGATCGAGATGACCAGGTACCTACCGTCGTCGCTCAGGGTCGCGTTCGGGATCCAATTCGGTTCCGCGGGGGCGAACACGAGCTCGTCCTCGATCTGGCGTGTGCCCAGGCGGTGGAGGAAGATCCGCGTCGGGCCGCTCTCCTGCACGAGCTCGGCCCCCGGTTGAGGCCTTTCCATGGCGCAGTAGTAGAAACCGGAGCCGTCCGTCTTCCAAGCGAGTGAGCCGAACTTCGACCACTCGACGAGGTCGGCCAGGTCTACACCGCTGCCCACGTCACGGACCCGCCAGACTCTCCAGTCCGATCCCGCCGAGCTTGTGGAATAGGCGACCTTAGAGCCGTCTTCGGTGACCTCCACTGCGGTGACAGCCACCGTGCCGTCCTCGGCCAACAAGTTGGGGTCGACCAGGACCCGGCCCTCGGCATCCGGCCCGTTCATCACCCACAGCACCGGCTGATCCTGAAGGCCGGTGTTGCGCGTCTGGAACCAGAGCCCACCTCGTTCGAATGGAACATCCAACTTGGGGTAGTCCGACAGTTCGGTGAGCCTTGACCGGATCTCCTCCCGGGTGGGAACCGCTGCGAGGAAAGCCTCGGTCAGCTCGTTCTCCGCTGTTGCCCAGGCAACGGTCTCGGGGTCGTCGCTGTTCTCGAGCCAGCGGTAGGGATCCTGGACCAGCTCGCCGTGATAGTCGTCGACCTGGTCGCCCTCGCGGGCCATCGGGTAAGAACGATCGAACATGGTGCCTCCTCGGTCCGAGACTAGGGAGCCTCTCGGTAACCGAGTGCACCGGCGAGCAGCGGCGCGACCCGCGAGAGGAGGCCTCCCGCCGAGACAAGCGCATTCGAGTTGCCCCTCAGCTTGATCTTTCCGGCACCCAGCAGGTCCGCCAGCGACGCGGTGTGCGACACGATCGCGAGCGCCGTCGGCCAGTCCTCGACCAGCGTCACATCGGCCGATTCAGTCGAATTCCGCACGAGCAACGCGGAGCCATCTCGGCTGAGCACGATCGTGAAGCGGACCTCGCCGTTCGCCCCTCCTGCCTCGCCGGGCACTTCGGTGATGAGCTGGCCCAAGGCGAGCCCGGCGTCGGGTGCATCCGCTGTTATCTCCTCAACGGGGAGCCTCGCCAGAGCCGCGGCGAGAGCCTCGAACCACCCCTCACTCAGGAACTCAGGCAATGTCACCGGGCTCTGGCGTAGCTGGCGCCGCAGGCTGTGCGTGCGCCGCGCCCGTATGTTTACGGGCTTCTGCGGCCGCCAGGGGCACCGGCCGGCCCGTGATCTTGCGCCCGAGCCACGCGACCGGGTCGTAGTGGGCGTCGACGATGCGCTCTTTCAACGGGATGATCGCGTTGTCGGTGATGTGGATGTCCTCGGGGCACACCTCCGTGCAGCACTTGGTGATGTTGCATAGGCCGATGCCCATGTCCTCGCGGATGTAGTTGCGTCGGTCCAAGGTGTCGAGAGGGTGCATCTCGAGCTCTGCCAAGCGCACGAAGAAACGCGGTCCCGCGTACCGGGGCTTGTTCTCCTCGTGGTCCCGGATGACGTGGCAGACGTTCTGACAGAGAAAGCATTCGATGCACTTGTGGAACTCCTGCCCACGGTCGATGTCGACCTGCGCCATCCTGCGGAGGCCGTCAGGATCCCTTGGTCCGGGCTTGAAGGCGGGGATCAGTTTGGCGACCTCGAAGTTGTAGGAGACGTCTGTCACAAGATCGCGCATGATCGGAAAAGCTCGCATCGGTGAGACCGTGACAGGCTGGTCTGTGGGCAGCGTGCTCATCCGGGTCATGCACATGAGCGCGGGCCGACCGTTGATCTCGGCGCTGCAAGAGCCGCACTTTCCGGCTTTGCAGTTCCAGCGCACAGCGAGGTCGGGCGCCTGTGTCGCCTGGATGCGGTGGACGACGTCGAGCACGACCTCGCCCTCTTGCGGCGCGACCCGGTACTCCTGGAACCGGCCTCCGCTCGCGTCGCCACGCCACAGGTGCATCACGAGGTCCTTGGGCGGTGCGCCCGGCGGTGGTTCCGGCACTGTCGTCGGGGCGGGCCCTGTGTCGATAGCCATCAGTGCGCCCCGTCCTCGAAGAGTTTCGAAAGCTCGCCCGGCATTTGAGGCTTGGGCTCTTGGGCGATTGTGTACTCGCCGTCTACAAGGCGGGTGATCATGTTGACGTTCTCGAATTCGGGACGGAACCCCGGATAGTCGTCGCGGGTATGGCCTCCTCGGCTCTCACGGCGTTCGATCGCACTCAAGGTCGTGCAGTTGGAGACTGCGAGCATCGACTCGAGGTCCAGTGCCAGGTGCCAGCCGGGATTGAACTGCAGGTTTCCCTCCACGGCACATTTCGCGGCGCGTTCCGCCAGGTCGGCGAGTCTCTCCTTCGCCTCCAAGAGCTCGCGCTCGACGCGGATAATGCCTACGAGTGACTGCATCGTGTCCTGGAGGTCGCGGTGCAGCGCATAGGCGTCCTCGCCGCCCTCGTTGTCGAAATAGGACCTCGCGTGTCTCGTCACATCTGCGACCTGACTCTCGGAGACATCAGGATCCCCCGGCATCCCAAGAGCCCGCTCGGCAGCAGCAAGGCCGGCTCTGCGACCGAACACGACAAGGTCAGACAGCGAGTTGCCGCCCAATCGGTTCGATCCGTGCATCCCACCTGCCGCCTCGCCGGCGGCGTACAGGCCGGCGACCGTCGTGGCCTCGGTGTCGGCCTCGACGCGGATGCCTCCCATCGCGTAGTGGCAAGTCGGGCCGACTTCCATAGGGGTTGTCGTGATGTCGATGTCGGCGAGCTCTTTGAACTGGTGGTACATCGAGGGCAGCAGGCGCCGAATCTCCTCGGGGGTGCGGCGACTGGCGATATCGAGGAAGACGCCGCCATGCGGGCTTCCCCGGCCCGCTTTGACCTCCGAGTTGATAGCGCGGGCGACCTCGTCGCGGGGAAGCAGCTCAGGTGGCCGCCGGAAGTCCCTCTTGTTCGTGTACCACTGGTCCCCCTCCTCGATGGTCTCGGCGGTCTCGGCTGCGAAGAAAGGCGAGATGTAGTTGAACATGAAGCGCTCGCCGTCCCGGTTCTTGAGGACGCCGCCGTCGCCTCGCACGCCCTCGGTAACGAGCAGTCCACGCGCCGAGGGTGGCCAGACCATCCCGGTCGGGTGGAACTGGATGGCTTCCATGTCGATCAGGTCGGCACCGGCCCACAACGCAAGGGCCATCCCGTCACCTGTGCATTCCCACGAGTTCGTCGTGAACTTCCACGCCTTGCCTAGCCCGCCGGTCGCGATGACGATCGCCTTGGCGCCAAAGGTCACGAATCGTCCCGATTCCCGCCAGAATCCGACAGCTCCGTTCACGGCCCCTGTGCCGTCTTGCAGGAGGCGGACGATCTTGCACTCCATGAAGACGTCGATACCGATGGACACGGCCCTGTTCTGCAAGGCCCTTATCATCTCGAGCCCCGTGCGGTCGCCTACGTGAGCAAGGCGCGCGTAGCGGTGCCCACCGAAGTCGCGTTGCAGGATGCGCCCGTCCTGGGTGCGGTCGAACAGTGCGCCCCATTCTTCGAGTTCCAGGACGCGCTCGGGCGCTTCGAGGGCGTGGATCTGAGCCATGCGCCAGTTGTTGAGCATCTTGCCGCCACGCATCGTGTCGCGGAAGTGGACCTCCCAGTTGTCCTCCGGCCACACGTTGCCGAGCGCCGCGGCAATGCCGCCTTCGGCCATCACGGTGTGTGCCTTGCCGAGGAGCGACTTGCACACCAGTGCGGTGCGGGCGCCCTTCTCGCGCGCCTCGATAGCCGCGCGTAGCCCGGCTCCTCCGGCGCCGATCACGACGACGTCGAAGTCGTGCCGCTCGCTGTCTGGCATCAGAAGATCCTCGGATCACTAAAGGCGCCGGACGACACCAGGTAGATGTACAGGTCCGACACCACTATCGACATGAGCGACAGCCATGCGAACAACTGGTGGTGCTTGTTCAAAGGTGTCGTGAGATTGGTCCAGATCCATCGGCGCGCGGGGGCCTTCGAGAGCTTCTTCAGACTGCCGCCGCTCATGTGGCGGCAAGCATGACAGCCGAGCTGGTAGGCCCAGATCAACACCGCATTCGCGACGAGGATGAGCGTGCCGACGCCCATGCCCACTCCGCCTGGGAAACGGAACCCCTCGATTGCGTCATATGTCAACAGCACCGCGAAGATGAAGGTGAAGTACCAGGTGTACCGGTGGATGTTCTGGAGCACGAGCGGAAAGCGGGTCTCCCCGGTGTAGCGCTTGCGCAGCCCGTTGGGCTTGGCCGAGGTCGAACCGGCATCCGCAACCGCACACGCCGGCGGCGAGAGCCAAAAAGCCCGGTAGTAGGTCTTGCGGTAGTAGTAGCAGGTAAGGCGGAAAGCCAGCGGGAAGACCAGGATGATGAGTGCCGGCGAGAAGCCGGAGTTCGCCGGCGTGATCGGTCCCCATCGGACCGCGGAGGGGCAGTTGGACGCAAGGCACGGCGAGTAGAACGGCGAGAGGTAGTTACGCGCCTGGTCGAGGCCGACGAAATAGTGCCCGTTGCGGAACGCCGCCCATGTCGCGTAGACGACGAAGGCGGCGAGGCCGAGGCCCGTGATCAGGGGTTGAGCCCACCAGGGATCCTTGCGGAGCACGACGGCCCGAGGCGGGCCGGCCCTTGGAGCGCCGATGCGAACCGGTATCGGCTGCGGCCGAGGTCCCGGCAACGGTACCTCCTCGATGACGCTCATCAGTTGCCTCCGTCGGTATCGATCTCGTCCGACTGTAGGTCGGACGAGTCCTCACAAACTCGCTGCGACGTGGCGATCATCATTGCACCGGGGTTGCACGTGTTGCGAGTTGTTCGCCGTAGTCTCGCCGAATGTCACAGGTGTCCGGTCTGCAGGAGACGCGATCGGCCTCCTGGTCTCACACAGCGCTCGACGCAGGCCGTTCGCCACTGCCGTCGACGCTCGGCGAGCTGCGTGCTTGAAGATGGAGCTCGATTCGGGTCAAGGAGGAGATCAGGCGCAACGTGCTCGGCAGTCAGATCACAAGCCCGCGGTCCCCGGTCTCCTCGGTTACCCCGACAGTGTCCTGTCGGCACTCGCGCACGCCCTCAAGCAGGTCACGAGGTGATATTCCTCGGTGAACGCGCCACAGGCAGATAGCCGGACGATCCGCTCGCTCGTGGGGCTGGCGGACGAGTCGCTGCCAATCGTCGCAGGGTAGAAGATCAATGACGATCCCTACCAGCCCGTGTCGAGCATGGAGTGATCTCGTGGCTGAGGCCGGCGATGACAAGCGCGTCATCTGGGTCCACCGGTAGCGACCGCCGCGGCGAGCAGCTCGCTACGCCGGACACCTGTGTCGAAGGACCATAGAGAACCGCCGGCAGCTTGCAACAAGGCGCTCCCAGCGGGCATAGCTCAGTTTCCGGAGGCTGGGGGAGCTGATTGCGGGCCACCGAGGCCAGATGTCCGACGCGCCTTTTGGAGGTAATCGAAACTCCCTCTTGCATCGGATCGCGACAGGGTCCATGATAATCACCATCTTGTAACTACACGGTTGCGAGTTGTTAGGGGAGGGGGCGCCAAAGATGGCACTCCAAGCATTATTCGAAGGTGGCCTCGACAGGACATGGCAAGGCCGTGCTAACTGCATGGGCGTCGATCCGGAATTGTTCTTCCCAGAGAGAGGCGCGTCGACCAGGGAGGCCAAGGAGGTTTGTCGCGGCTGCGTGGTTCGCGGCGACTGCCTCGAGTTCGCGATCGCCAACAGCGAGAAGTTCGGCATTTGGGGCGGCATGAGCGAACGGGAGCGTCGCCGCGTCCGTCGTGCTCGCGTTCTGGCCCAGACCGCCAACACGGCTTCCTGAGCGTCGGCCACAGGTCGATATCGCATGCCAAAAGGCGAGTTCCGCTCGTAGTGTCCTCGCTCAGGTCGGCTCTCGGCCGACAGTCGTAGCCTCTCGCGTCCGGCAACCACCGAGGGCCCATGGTTCACGGGCCCGGCGTGAGCTCCGTTCTTTCGCGCAGGAGTCGTTGGCCCCGCGCCGTCGAGGCGCGAAGGACGACCTACTCAGCTCAGCTCGAGCGAACCGCGATGAGCCGACGATGACGGGCGATGCGCCTACGTTCGCGCTCTGAAGTTCCTCCCCAGACGCCGTGGTCGATGTGATTGGCCATGGCGTAGTCAAGACACGGCACTTTGACCGGGCAATCCGCGCAGACCCGTCGCGCGACTTCAACCCCCACGCCGTCACTTGGGAAAAAGGTGTCAGGAGGCATCTCCCGGCACTTCCCCCGCCCCATCCACGAAGTGTCCACGGCACCATTCTGCCGTGTTCCGGGGCGTGACGCTACGGTCGCGAGGATATTCGCAGGAAATCTTAAGCATCGGGTCGAGCCACGACCGTCGCTGACATAGTGATAGGGACAACTGTCCTGGTTGACCGGTAGATTGGCAGTGTGCCAGCAAGCTCGGGTGGTGACGACACAGGCGGCACCGACGCGTTGGGTGAGCTGCTGAGTTGGGGCGAGGACCAACTCCCGAACCACGTCGCGTCTAAAGAAGATGCGCTCGGAGTCGGCGGCCTAGAGGCCGGAGAGAGCAGTGGCAATACCGGCGCCATGGTCGCCCCTCCAGGCGAGCTGGACGATCTCGCTCAGACCGGGCACGAATCGAGCAATAGCGAGCCGTCTTACGGCGAGTCGAGCTACGGCGAGATAGGCGGTGGGTCAGGAGATATCGGCTGGCCCGATTATCGACAGGCTCCCTACGTTCCAGAAGCGCACGGGCCAGTCGCCTACGGCCAAACCGCGTGGCCCCAGCAGGGCTACGGGCAGTCGCAATCGCCCGGTCAGTGGGCCTACCAACCCGAGCCCAAAGTACCTAAGCGTCCTCCGCGCACCATGCCCGGATGGTTCGGGGTGGCCCTCGTGGCCGCGGTGGTCGGGGCGGTCGTGGGCGGCGGCGTGGTCGCCTTGTCCACGAGCCGCTCGCCCCAGACGATCGTCCGGGAGTACTTCCCGACTAAGGGCGAAAAGGTTCAAGTCGGCGATGTCCAGTCGATACTTGCATCGGTTCTTCCCGCCGTCGTCTCCATTGACACGAGCAGCTTTCGGGGAGCCGGCGACGTCGGTTCCTATGTGCAAGGTGCAGGGACTGGCATGATCATCAAGTCGAGCGGTGTCATCCTCACCAACAACCACGTAATCGAGGGTGCCCAGACCGTCACGGTCACCCTCTACGGGCAGGTAAAGCAGTTCCCCGCCAAGATCATCGGAACCGATGCGTTAAAGGACATTGCTCTGGTGCAGGTCGAGGACGCGGGTCACTCGTTGCCGACTGTCAGGTTCGGCAACTCCAAGGTTGCTCAACAAGGCGACGGTGTTCTGGCCATTGGGAACGCGCTCGCGCTCGCCGGTGGGCCGACGGTCACAGAGGGAATCGTGTCGGCACTGAACCGGTCGCTCGTTGCTACGACCGACAACGGCACGAGCGAGAACCTGACCGGGTTGATCCAGACCGATGCACCCATCAACCCGGGCAACTCGGGCGGTCCGCTGGTCAACTCGTCCGGCCAGGTAGTCGCGATGAACACCGCGGTCGCGACGAGCTCTCAAGGCAATGCGCCGGCGCAGAACGTCGGTTTTGCCATCGCGGTGGACGAGATCCGTGTCATCGTGGCCCAGATCCTGCAACACCCAGGCCAGCATTGACCGGCCCGCCAGCGTTGCGGGGAATCCTGGGTGTCTCGTTTGACCGGTACACTTCGGCCGGTTCTGCCGCCAAGGAGAGACAATGAGCTTGATCAACCCGGAGGAGCACCAGCCGCCCGAGCCTCCGCGGGGCCACGTACGGATGGTCTACCTCGGTCCAGTCGCGCCCCACTGGGAGGTGGAGTCGGAGTTCGGTGACCGCGCCATCATCGAGGAGTTCCGCCAGCGCGCCCTCGCGCGCCTGGTGCTCTTGCCACCGCACGATCCGCAGTTCCGCCGGAACCGTGAGCGGATCGTCCGCGACGCCGAGCGCGAGAACCTCATCTTGGAATGGGATTTCGGTGTGCCCGAAGAAGAGGTCGGCCTCTCCTGATCTGCGTCCGACGCCCGTTGTCGTCCCTATCACCTGTCGGGGCGCGAGGAGCGAAGTTTAGGTACTAGGTGTCTTTCGTCTCGAGGTTGATGCGGGCGAGCCACAGGCCAGGAGCGTCGACTTCGGCCGGCGTCGGAAGGTTCCTCTCGTCGATCCACAACCGCGCCAGGCCAAGGTCTCCGGAACGCTGGAGCACGCCTTGCACGAAGGCCGCGCCGCGGTCGACGTCTTCTTGATCCAAGCGCAGGCCGAACAGAGCCTCTGCGACACGCTCACCTTCACCGCGGCCGACGCGACGCCGGCGCATCGCCTCGCCGATCGGCGCATGGCCGCCGATGAGCCGGGAGGCAACAACTGAGGTGACGTACTCCGCGTAGCCGGCGATTGCTGCTGTCAGCGAGGCGAGTTGAGCGCGCACCCTCTCGAGCTCTGGAGAAGGGCCGTAGTCGGAATCGCCGAGAAGCGATGGGTCGCCGATGATCTGGGAAAGGCCGGGAATCGAGCCGGGGTCGATGCCCTGCAGCAGCCCTTCGAAATCGCGCGGATCGGGCCGGACGAGCCGGACGTGGGCGACCACGAGCTCCTCCAGCCGCTTTGAGACGTGCGGGCGCGTGAGCACCGCGTGAAACGCCATCTCGTGCGCGCATAGCCACAGCCGCAGGTCGTCGGTCGGCAGGCTCCACTCTTCGGCGATACGGTCCAGGTTGCCTGTGACCACGAGGATCTCGCTCGAGGCAGTTCGCGGCAAGGGCAGGTCGTACTGCCCTAGAGAGCGCCGCGCGAGGTGACCTATCACGGAGCCGACCTGCATCGCCGCCATCGCAGGGGCCATGGCCGAGGTCCACCGGCCGATCATCTCGGTGAGGTCTACGTCCTCGCTGTCTTCACCACCGGCCGGCTCGCCACTCTTGATCACGTCCGCGTCGCCGAGGAAGGGATCTTCTGGCATCTCGTCCAAGTCGTCAGGAGAGCCGCCCGTCACCGAAGATGACTGACCGACCGGTCCATGCCCGGCTCCCGGGGTACCGGCGCCAGGCCCGAAGCCGAGCGGCCCGGCGGCACCCGAGTCCGAGGTCGTCGTCAAGGCCGTGGCGAGGCGGTCGAGCAGCGGGCGCCAGGCTTCCAGGCTTCGCCGTGCCCATTCGACGCGCGTCGTCGGGACGAGCTTCAGGCTCGAGGCGCCGGATCCGAGGACCATGCCCGTGACGTCGCTCACGTGCAACTCGGCGATAGCGCTCAGCTCTTCGAAACGAATGCGGGCGATCGGGTCCGGGTTGGGGTCGGGCTCGTCGCCTGCAGCCACACTGGTCGCCAGTTGAAACGCGAGCTCCCACTGAAGCGGTCCCTCGGTTCGGATCAGCCGCAAGAGGTCGCCCAGCATGTTGCGGAGGAAATCGCCGCCGCCCGATGCGAGAGGATCGCTCACTTGTCAGATGCTAGGGCGGCGCCCGCACCGGCATGGTCCGGGCTGTTCGGGCGAGCGGCGAAGGCTTCAGGCTGCCGCTGCGAGTCGGGCGTGGGCGTCGAAGGTGTGACCGCGTCGCACAACGGCGAGCACGACTGCTTGTTCCGGCGACATCGAGTAGAGCGCCGCGACCATGCCTGCCATCGTCTTGGTCGGCTTGCTGTTCACGGCCTCGATTAGATCGCCCGGCCTGACTCCGGCCTTGGCGGCCGCACCGCCCGGCTTGACCGACACGACCTCGACGGCGGTCTTGGCTGCGGACACGGTCTTGGTCTCACCGGTTATCCCGAGCCAGCCGTGGACGACCCGCCCGTTTGCGATGAGGTCCGTCGAGACGATGTCGGCCAGCCATCCGGGCGTCGCCACGAGTGTCTTTCCCGCGACGCTCGTGACCATGCCGATCAGGCGTCCGGCGCCGTCGAGGACGCCACCGCCGGTCTCCACTCCCATGAGCGGATCGAGCGTTTCCACGGACTCGAGGAGAGGCGGGCTGTTGCTTGTGGAAGTCAGCTGGACGTCCATCTCACTGATCGTTCCCCAGCACGTGTGGGGCCCGGCGCTGTCGACCCAGACGAGTGCCACGAACGAGCCGTATCCCAGCGTGGCACCCGACACGAAGCGTGTCGCCGTAAGGGTGTCCGGGTCGTGCACGCGCACGACGGCGAGCCCGGTTCCGGTGTCGGCTCCGACCAGTGTCGCGACGAGCTGCTGACCGCCGATGACCACCGAGATGTCGTCCGGGTCGGTGACGAGCGAGGTGGGCACGAGGACGTAGCCCTTCGAGCTCACAACCACTCCGACGCCGCTGGTGCTGCCATCGAGGACGACCGGCATCGCAGTCGCGACCCGCGACGCCAGCTTGTAGAGGCCGGGCTCGACCCCGAGCACGATCGTGGTTGTCGTCGATATGTTCACGCCGATGGTCGAGGAGATCTGCGATCTCATCGAGGAGTTGCCGTAGTGCTGGCTCACGGTCGCGTTGGACGACCTTGCCGGAGACGACGGGAGCAGATGGGTGAGGTGGCCGCCAACGAGCACGACGCCGGTTGCCAGCAACGCGCCCACGATGCCGGCCGACCAGGCACCGGCTCGAGACGGTGTCGATGCCATCCAGCTGCGGCGCGCGGAAAGTGCCTCCGCTGTGACCGGGAGGCGGTGCGAGCCGAGCTCGGAGGGATGCCTCCAGAGGCGATCGTCGGGTGGCAGGAGCGGGCCACAGGGGCCTTCGTCGTGAACGTCGTCGAAGTCATCAACGGGTTCGACCACGGTCCCTGAGGATACCGAAGGTGCGTCGGTTTGGGGCGTCGGGGTCCGTTCGCGAGGACGCCTGTGTTCGGCAGGTCGCATACCATGACCCACGTGCTCGTGTCGGTGCAAGGTGAGGATTGGCTCGAGTTGACGACCGAGCCTCTTGCGACCGAGCGCGCGCTCGCTTGGGCCGAGAGGCCGTCCTGTGGAGCAGTGGCGTGTTTCGTCGGGAAGGTGCGTGACCACGCCGAAGGGCGGACCGGTGTGCTGGCGATCGACTACGAGGCCTACACGGCCCAGGTGCTGCCCCGTTTCGAGGCGATCGTGGAGGCCGCGCGGGAGCGTTGGCCGGCCCTCGGTCGGACCGTTGTCTGGCACAGGATCGGTCACATCGAGCTCGGCGAGGCCTCCGTCGTCGTGGTCGTTTCGACCCCGCACCGTGCCGAGGCCTTCGAGGCTTGCCGTTTCGTGATCGACACCTTGAAGGCGACCGTTCCTATCTGGAAGCGCGAGACCTTCGAAGGCGGGACGGACTGGAGCCTGGCATCGCGGCCCATCGAGCAGCCACCGAAGGTCGACCGGTAGTGGGCGCCGATCTCGCAGTCGACTTCGGGACCGCACGCACACTCGTGGCTGTCCCCGGTCGCGGGGTCATCGTCGACGAGCCGACGGTTGCCGCGGTCGACCTCAGGCGGAACCGTCTCTTGGCATTCGGGACCGAAGCCCTCGGCCTGCGCGGACGCTGCGCCGGGGAGGTGGCGATCGTTCGGCCGGTCTGCCATGGCCAGCTGGCCGATCTCGACCTCACCTGGGCGGTGGCGAGGGAGCTGTTGCGCCTCGTGAGGACCTGGTCGGTCAGTCAGCCGACGGTGTTGTGCTGCGCGTCGGGCGCGGCGACAAGTGTCCAGCGGCGAGCCCTCGACAGAGCTTTCAAGGAGGCGGGCGCGGGGACAGTTCGCTTCGTGGAGCAGCAAGTCGCAGTGGCGCTCGGCTCCGGGCTGCGGATAGAGGAGCCGGTCGCCTCGATGGTGGTGGACGTCGGTGCCGGCACGACCGAGATCGGCGTGCTCGCCCTCGGCGGACTCGTGACCCAGGCATCGGTCCCAGTCGGCGGGGGTGACTTCGACCAAGCAATTCAGCGGCTCTGTGCCCGCGATTTCGAGCTCGCGATCGATTTGGGGACCGCCGAGGCCATCAAGTACGCCGTCGGGAGCGCGTGGGTCGAGGAGGACGACAAGGTCGAGGTTCGGGGCCGTGACACCTCCAGCGGGATCGTGCGCTCTGTGGTCATCACCCGGACCGAGGTGGCTGACGCCATCGCGCCCCGCGTGGGCCGCATCCTTTTCGCGGCCGTGTCATGCATCACTTCGGCACCGCCCGATCTGGCGAACGACCTTCTGAACCGGGGTCTTTATCTCGCCGGCGGCGGGGCTCTCCTCACCGGCTTCGGTCGGCGGCTCGCCTCGGCGACGGGCATCCCGGTCCACCTCGTAGAGAATCCCGAGCGTTGTGCCGTCGCCGGCGCAGTTTCGTGTATGGCCACTATGGGACACACCGCCGAATCTCTCAGTCGTCGCCGGTGGTGACGCCGAGCAAGTCCTCAGCTGCCTGACGAACTTGCCAGTCCCGGTCCGTAAGGCAGCCGCGGAGGGCGGCATCGGACTCGGGGCTTTCGATCGCGGCGAGTGCGATCACTGCCCGGCGACGGATCTGGGGCTTGTCCTCCAACCCGGCCAGGATCGCGGGAAGGCCCTCGAGAGAGCCGATAGCCCCGAGTGCCGCCACGGCCGACTCCCGGCAAAGAGCGTCGGTGTGGGTCGAGGCGATGCGGACGAGAGCGGGTAGGGCCAACGCGTCGGACACCTCGCCGACAGCAAAGCATGCCGCCTCGACCACAGATCGGTCCGGATCCTCCAGCAGAGTTGAGAAGTCCGCACCCGGCAGGGCGGCTCCCATCTCACATGCGCGTCTGCGGGTTCTGGGATCGGGGTCCGCGAGAGCTGCCGCGGAGTCTGCAGCTGTCGCGCGGTTCATCCGCACGAGGGCGCCGAGCGCGCTGGCGCGCACCTCGGGGTCCGCGTCGCCGAGGAACGACCGCGCGGCCTGCTCGTCTCCAACATGCCCGGCGTGAGCCGCGTCGCCCCGGCGGCGCGCCGCGTCGATCGACGCCTTCCTACCGTTCTCGGTCACCTGCGGCGCCCGCGCGCTTGCGAGCCATGGCAGGCTACGGCTCGATGGATTCGATAGACGATGGGTCGAGCGTAGAGGCCGATCGACAACTCGACGCGCCACGGGGGTCATTCGAGGCCTACGGCGAGGGGATCGCCGACGGGCACGCGTCAAGCGGCGGGGACCGGTTTCACTGGAGGGCCAGCCACACACTGTTCTCGATCCTCGCCTTGATCCTTGTCGCGGCGGTGATCGCTTGGTTCATCCAGTTGCCGTACTACGCGCTGACGCCGGGGTCGGCACCGCAGGTGAGCAGCCTCATAAAGGTGCCATCGGCGGATCACCATTCGCACCGCGGCTCGGTCCTGCTCGTCTATGTGGAGCTCACCCCCATGCGTGCGCTGTATTACCCGTTCTTCTGGCTGGACCCCAACGCCGCCATCTACTCCAGTGCCGCCATCCTCGGGACCGAGTCCACAGCGCAGTACGCGACCGAGGGCGAGATCGACATGTCGACGGCCCAGCAGGCGGCCACGGTGGTCGCCCTGAAGCAGCTCGGCTACAAGGTCTCGGTGACGGCGCTCGGGGCGCTCATCTACGGCATCCTTCCCGGCTCACCAGCAGCCTCGTCACTTCAAGTGGGCGAGGTCATCAGCAAGCTCGACGGCTTCAAGGTGCCCACATATCTGGACCTCCAGAACAGGCTCGAGACGATCGCCCCGGGTGCGGTCGTTCGCGTCGTCGTGAGTGCGTACCCGGCAGGCAAACCACGGACCGTCAGCTTCAAGCTCGGCGTGTTCCGCAGCACCGGAGCCGGGAACTATGACTGTTTTCCCGAGGGCAAGGGGACCAAGTTCGCGATCGCTGAGTTCGTGACTGTCAAAGGTGGAAAGCCCCATCCGGTCTCATGTGTGGGCATCTACCCGCAGGGCAGTGGCGGGATTGCAGTTGACGGAACTGCCTTCAAGATAGGCCCTCTGCCCGTGAAGGTGGACGTGTCGTCGGAGGGGATCGTCGGGCCGTCAGCCGGCCTCGCATTCACACTCGGTCTCATTCAGGAGCTTGACCCGGCAAACCTGACCGGCGGGCTGAAGGTCGCCGCGACCGGCACGATGTCGATCGACGGGACGGTCGGAGATGTAGGAGGAGTGGCCCAGAAGACCGTTGCAGTGCGCGGCGCAGGTGCGAGCGTGTTTCTCGTGCCCCCACAGGAGTACGCGGTCGCCAAGGCACACGCGGGTTCGCATCTCAAGGTGTACTCCGTGAGCACGATCGAGCAGGCGATTCACATTCTCGAATCGCTCGGGGGCCATATCGCACCTATCACCGCCCCATGAGAACAGCGTCGTAGGCTAGGGGCAATGTCGGAGGATCCTCAGGTCGTCTCGATCTCCTCAAGTACGCCACTCAGTCCTGACGAGATCGCGCTCAAATCCTTTCCTGCAACACGCCGCGGCGTTGACGGCGAGGCCGTACGGGTGTTTCTCGGCAAGGTCGCTTCCGAGCTGCGCGGCACTCTCGAACGCGAGGCGATCTTGCGCGAACGCGTCGCCGAAGCAGAACGCCGGGCCGAGGACCCGGTGCTGGACGAGGCGACACTCACCCGTGCAATCGGCGTGGAGACTGCCAAGATCCTGTGGACCGCGCACGACGCGGCCGGCAAGGTGGTCGCGAAGGCCGAGGAGCGAGCGGCCGAGCTGATGGCAGAGGCCGGGGAGGTTCTCGCGGAGAGGACCACAGCTGCCGAAGCCGTATCGCTCGCCATCCGGACCGCCGCCGAGGAGGAAGCCGCCGACTACCTAAGCCGGGCACAGGCGGAGGCCGACTCGATGACCGAGGTGGCACACGCTGATGCAGTCGAGCTGTTCGACGCCACCAAGGAAGAGTGCCGGCGCATGGTGGCAGAGGCACGTGGACTCCGAAACCGCGCCCTTGCTGATCTGGTGGCCCGCCGACGCGCCCTTCGTGTACAGCTCGAGGAGCTCCGTACCGGGAAGGACTCGCTGCTTCGTGTCGTCGACGACGTCGCCTCGTCGGTCGACGAGTTGCGCCAACGACTCGCCTCGGCGGAGGACGAGGCTCGCGTCGCAGCCGAACAGGCAGGCCAACGCGTTGCGCAGGAGCCGGGCCACGGCGACCTCGCCGAGCTCGAGGAGGAGCTCGCCGTGGCCGCCGGTGGGGCCGCCGTGGGCAACGAGTTCAGTGAGGCCGATGTGTCTGGCGGCGTCACCTCGACACTCGGGAGCCAGTCCGAGGGTGAGGCGAAGACAGACGTCGCACCTGCGGGAGCGCAGGCTGAGCAAGACCAGGACAGCTCGAGTGCGAGCAGCCGGAGTGTCGACGAGCTCTTCGCCCAGATCCGCGCGAGCCGCGCCGCCGAGGAAGCAGCCGCGCTGGCGGCCAGCGCGCCGCCGGACACCGATGAGCCCTCCCGAGCGGAGGAGACGACCAGCGAGGCGCCGGTTATGCCTGCCGCCGATCCCGAGCCCGAGCCTGCAGTGCCGGTCCTCCCCGAGACCGGTGATGGCGACCAGCGCGCTGAGATGGTTGTTAACGAGGCGGATGAGACAGTCGAGGTTGTGATTGTCGCCGTCGATGTCGAGATCCCTGTGCCGGTCGTTCCGACGTCCGATGCCGACGCGATCGCCGAGCCGGACGTTGAGTCGTTGGCGCGGCGTGACCACCTTCTCGGGTCCATAACTGCCAAGCTCGGTCGGGCGCTCAAGCGCGCGCTCCAAGACGACCAGAACGAGCTCCTGAACGCGTTGCGCCAGAGTTCCCGCAAGCCTGTGCTCGACGAGCTGAGCCCGCCGAATGTCCAGCGCGAGAGGTTCGTGTCCGCTGCGACCGACCAACTTGCCAAAGCCTATGAGGCGGGCGCCGCCTTCCTCGTTGCGGGCGATGCGGTGGCGGGTCCATGCGTGACAGCACCGCCTCCAAGTGCCGCGGTCGCTTTCGAGGCGGGGGCCCTGCTCGCCGCCGAGCTCGGGGACGACCTCTGCGGAATGTTGCGCCAAAGGATCGAAGAGTCGCTTTCCGAGATCGACGCAAGCTTGGAGGGCTCGTCAGACGCCGCCGGTGTCGCGTACCGCGAATGGAAGGGATCCCGCGTCGAAGGACTTGCGGGTGACTTCACGACGCGCGCCTTTGCTGTTGGCGAGCTCGCGGTACTGAGCTCGCTAGGTGTGGGGGAGGCCCCGTTGCTGCGTTGGGCCGTCGAAGACGACGACGCCGGCGGTTCGTGCCCCGACTGCGACGACAACTCGCTCGCGGGCCCGCAGTCACCTGGGACCGCGTTCCCGACCGGGCACGCGCATCCACCGGTGCATCCGGGCTGCCGCTGTCTTCTCGTGCCCGTTCGGTCGTAGGCTCCAGCGGATGCGAGTTCCGACGGATATACCCCGGTTGCACTCGAGTCGGCGGTATCAAGCCTGGATCGTCGGGGCCGTCGTATTCGTGATCGTGGCGCTGATCGTCATCCAGGGACTGGCCAACTTCTACACGAACTACCTCTGGTACCGCTCGGTCAGCTTCACGGCGGTTTGGCGCCTGTTGATCGAGACCGAGCTCGAACTTGCCGCAGTGTTCATAGGCGCGTTCTTCATCGCCTGCTGGGTGAGCCTCTGGGTCGTCGACCGCATCGCCCCGCGGGCACTGCTCGTTTCGCCGGAGCTGGAGATCGTGCGCCGCTACCAGCAGATCGTCGGCAGGCACACGTTCGCGCTTCGCACCGTCGTGTCCCTCATCCTCGCCCTCATCGTCGGCGCGTCGACAAGCGACCAGTGGCAGCACTGGCTGCTTTTCCGAAGCGGCAAGTCCTTTGGGGCGACCGATCCGCAGTTCCACAAGGCGATCAGCTTCTACGTGTTCAAGCTGCCGTTCCTGTCCTTTCTCGTCGACTGGACCCTTGTGGCGCTGCTTGTGATCCTCATCATCACGGGCATAGGCCACTATCTCAACGGCGGCCTCAGGTTCCAGGGACCCTCTCCGCGGGTCGACCCGCGCGTGACCGCGCACATGTCGATGATCCTCGGTGTCATGGCGCTGGTTCGGGCAGCCGGGTACTTCTACGTCGACCGCTTCAACCTCGTGCTCGCAAAGGACGCCTACGTCAACGGCGCCGGCTACACCGACGTGCACGTACGCTTGCCGGCGATCGAGTTGCTCGCGGTCGTCGCGCTGGCGGTGTTCGTGCTAATGGTTTTCAACGTCTATCAACGCAGCCTCGCGCTCCCCGCTATCGGAGCTGGGTTGTGGATCCTCGTCGCACTGACCGCAGGCGTAATCGTCCCCGCAGCCGTGCAGGCCCTCAAGGTCACGCCCGCGCAGAGCAAGCTCGAGGCCCCCTATATCAGCCGGAACATCCAGGCGACTCGCACGGCGCTCGGGCTTTCGAGTATCCACGAGCGCGCCTTCGCGGGAGTTTCGAACCTGACCGGCGGTGTGGTCGCGGGGGCTTCAGCGACACTGGACAACCTTCCGCTCTGGGAGCCCTCGATCACCTCACAGACCTACCAGAAGCTTCAGCAGAACGGGACCGGCTTCACCATTGCCGGGCTCTCTCTGGACCGGTACAGGATTGGCGGCACGCTGACGCCTTTCGTGATCGGCGTTCGGCAGGTCAATGACGCCGACCTGCCGACCCCGTCATGGGTCAACATCCACCTGCAGTACACCCACGGTTACGGCGCCGTCCTTTCACCGGCGAACCAGCAGAGCGGCGGGAACCCGGTCTTCGACATCGCAGGCGTCCCACCCGTCACGAGCCACGGCGCTCCGAAGATAGCCCAGCCGGCGGTCTACTTCGGCCTGGGACAGTCGGGCTACGTGGTCGCGGACACTGCCCAGAGCGAGGTCGACTACTCCGACACGAACGGCAACACGGTCTCGAGCCACTACGCGGGCAAGGGCGGCGTGCCCATCGGTTCGTTCTGGACGAAGGCGGCTTTCGCGCTCAAGTTCCACGATCTCAACCTGCTCATATCGAACCTGGTCACGAAGAAGTCACGGATCATGTTCAACCAGGACGTCCGTGTCCGTGTCGCCAAGGTGGCGCCCTTCCTCGTTGTCGACGACACCCCTTATCCTGTGATCGACCGCGGCCAGCTGGTCTGGATTGTCGACGCCTACACGACGACGAGCTACTACCCATACGCACAGCAGGCCAATACCGCACAACTTCCCAG
The DNA here is from genome assembly GCA_003140595.1 of Acidimicrobiaceae bacterium. Classification (GTDB taxonomy): domain Bacteria; phylum Actinomycetota; class Acidimicrobiia; order Acidimicrobiales; family Bog-793; genus Fen-455. Next base: position 56,800 of record PLKG01000045.1, read on the forward strand.
CGGGACAGGCCTGAAGCAGAGTTTCAACTACGTGCGCAACTCGGTGAAGGTGGTCGTCAACGCGTACACGGGCGACATGACCTTCTATGCCGTTACCGACACTGACCCGATCCTGAACACCTATGAGTCGATCTTCCCGCACATGTTCAAGCCCCTCAGCGACATGGACCCGGTGCTCGCGGCACACCTGCGCTACCCGACGGCTCTCCTAATGGTGCAGGCCACCATGTACGGCCGCTACCACTTGTCCAACCCGGCAGCTTTCTATATCGCCAACAACGCTTGGGAGCTGGCGCCGACGTCCGGCACCGGATCGCCCGAGCAATCCTTGCCCGTTGACGCGGCCGGTAACACGGTGCGATTCGTGCCCGAGTACGAGCTCCTGCAACTTCCCGGCGCCAGCGCTCCGGGGTTCACCGTCATAGAGCCGCTCGATCCACTGTCGCAGGGCGACCGGATCCAGACGTTGGCCGCGCTCATGACGGCCTCCTGCGACTACCAGGACTACGGCCAGCTCACCGCGTACGTGACGCCGACAAGGAACGCGACGGCGGGTCCCGCCGTCGTCAACTCGAAGATCCAGTCGAACACGAAGGTCTCCCAGTACGTGACCCTCGTCGGTCGAGCTGGTTCGACCGTCTCGCTCGGCACGACGCTTATCATCCCGATCGACGATTCCGTTGTGTACGTGCGGCCGCTTTATGTGAGCTCGTCGCAGAACCCGTATCCGCAGTTGACCCGTTACATCGTCGTCTACGGCAATGATGTCGAAATGGAGAACACCCTTGGTGCCGCCCTCGCCGACGTCTTCGGCGCAGCGACGAGCAACATCGGAACCGGCACCGCCAATATCCCGGCTCAGGTCCGGGCCCTCATCGAGAGCGCGCAGAGCTACTACAACCAGGGGCTGGCTGCGCTGAGAAGCGAAGACCTGACGGCCTACTCCGCGGACATGAAGGTCGTCGGCAGCCTGATCGCCGAGGCGCAGGCCGACTTGGCGAAAGACCAGAAGCCGGTCGCCTCTACGGCGATCCGGGTAACGCGTTCGCCTGCCTAGCCC
>PLKG01000025.1:0-1809 GCA_003140595.1 Acidimicrobiaceae bacterium
ATCGCCGAGAGCCGAAGCCCGCAGATGGCCCGTGAGAACAGGTCCATGGCGATCGTGAGCTCCAGGCGCACCCAGCGAAGGGTGAGCGGCTCCATGGCGAACACGTCGAGCGGGGTCGTGTCCAACAACAGGTACTCGCCCGGCCGGGTCGCCCGCAGCCGGCCATAGGCGCCGTGCGGGCGCCCCGCGATCGAGCGCTTCTGCTTGGTCGCGCCGACAAAGGCGTTCGTGCCCCGGGTCAGCTCGGCGAGCACCGCCAGCGCCTTCTTCGACCCCGGCGCGCTCACCACCCCGGGGCCGAACTCGGCGTCGAGGCGGGCGGCGACGCGTTCGAGCAACAGTTGCTTGGTCGGGCGCGACGCGTCGGTGTGCTCATCCAGCACCGTGCGGCACATCGCCAACCAGCGCTCGTCCACACCGGCGAACGGATCGGCCGGACGTGCGCCCCGCCCGTCGAGAAGGCCGATCGGTCCCACCTCGCGCACCGCTGCCACCCACCGCTCGACCGTGCGTGACCCAACGCCGAGCTCCGCGGCCTTCGCCCGGTAGCGACCCTTCTGTGGGAGCGACGGGTCGTACTCGGGCCGGGGTTCCCCCGGGCCGGCGAGATCCGCACTGCCGGAGCGATACCCGGTCAACACCTCGCGGACGTGGTCGAGACGCTCGGAAAGTTGCCTGTGTTCCGCGTCGCTCAGGTCATCGAGGACTGAGCCCATCGGTGCAGGAACGACCTCGCGCGCCCCCAGCACCCGGGTGGTCGCATCGGCGAGCAGCGTGGCGGTGACCACCCGCTTGCGCGCCCCCCGGGGACCGGCGAGCACGACGCATCCGGCCTCCATGGCGACGACGGTCCACAGCTCGCCGTCGTGGGCGAGGCGCGCCCCCACCTCGACCGTCACCGTCCACGCGTTCACGCCACCCGCTCCAGCATCGTCTCGGCCGACAGCAGCACCGAGAGATCGGCCCGCACGACGCCGCGCCAGACCAGGTGCAACACGGCCGCTCGCGCCTCGCCGCTCCGCTCGGGCCACGCCTGCTCGATCTCGCAGAGCCGCACCGGCCCTGCCACTTGCTCGGCCACTGCCGAGACGACCGCCGGGTCGAGGCGAGCCGGGTCGCGATACGCGGCCAGGAACCGCACGTTCGACAACCGCACCGGCGACGCACCGGTCCAGATCTCGTGACGCCAGCCCCGCTCGGCGAAGACGGCACCGGCCCATCCCAACGCCTCGGCCACCTTCGGATCGGCGAGGCGAGCCGAAGGCTTCACGTTCACCACCGTCACCACGCCATCACCACCGAGGAGCAGAAAATCTGGGACATGGTTCCGTTCCCTCCCGTTCACGCACGCGGTCAGGTAGAAGGGCTGCGCGGCGATGGCCGCCACGGACGGGTCGAAGTCGGCCAGCAGCAGCCGGGCCAGCTCCAGGCGGCTCTCGTAGACGACGTGGCGACCCGTCGTGGCCGCCCAGTACCAGCCCGAGAAGTGCGCCTGGCCGTGGTGCCAACGAAACGTCCGCCACGGGCGACTCGCCGCCAGCACTGTCGCGGGCACCGAACCCAGCTCGGAGCGAATGACATCCCCACCGCTGTCCCGGAAGCTCACCCGAGCAGCGAAGCGACTCATAGCGGTTACGAGGAGCCGAACTCCACGGCCACGTCCCAACGGTAGCGCCCGGAGAGTTACATCCATGGGATTTGACCTCCGGATGCGCCACATAGACGGCCTGAGCGCCACTCAGGCGCCAAATAGGCTGCCGCTGCGCCATCTTTTCTGCCTCCCTACAGCAGCGCCATCGCGCCGGTCAG
>PLKG01000025.1:1838-3494 GCA_003140595.1 Acidimicrobiaceae bacterium
CGGGGTCGGCTCGGAGCACCTGCCATCGGGTGTGCAGGATTTGGAACAGGTGGCTGAGGATGGTCAGTTCAGGGAACATGGCAGGTCGCCTTCTTTCTTTGTTGATGGTGTTGGATTTGTCGAAGGTTCTTGCGGAGCCTGCAGAGCGCTATGCCCACACCACCGACCAGTCGTGAACGTCTATCTGATTGGACGGTGATCCGTCTAGGCAGATAGACTGCACCGGTGACCGCCCGGGTGCTGATCCGCAAGCTGCGGGAGCGAGGCTGCCAGTCCGTGCGCCAGCGGGGCTCCCACCAGATCTGGCGGTGCGGTGACTGCCAGACGGTGATCCCCGTCCACGCCGGGGACCTGACCCCGGGCACGCTCAGCTCTATCGAGCGGGACCTTGAGCCCTGCCTCGGCCCGAGGTGGCTCACCAAGTGACCAACGACAGCAAGATGAGAGAGGAGAACGTGCACACCTATACGGCCCGCCTCGAACGGGAGAAGGACGGGCGCTGGTCCGTCGAGCTCGAAGAGGAGCCACGGGTCCACACCTGGGGCAAGACCGTCGACCAAGCCCTCGCCCGCATGCGCGAAGCCGCCGCACTGTGGTTCCAGATCGGCGAGGACCAAATCGAGCTCGTCCCCAAGCCACTGCTGCCCAAGGCCACCGACAGGACCGTCGAGCAGGCGCGCCAAGCACGACAGCAAGCCCGCTCCGCCGACCGGCTCGCTGTCGAACAGACCAGGAAAGCCGCCGCGGCCCTGACGAACCGTGGGATCAGCATGCGCGATGCCGCAGCCATCTTGGGCATCTCGCATCAGCGGGTTCACCAGCTGCTCATGACCGCCACGCCGCCAAGCCGCAAAGCCGGCTGACAACGACAGTCGGTTCGCCGAACCCAAGCGTCCGCGCACGGCCGTCATGGCCCTTCTGCCCTTCGGTTCTCGGCGTTCGATGCTTCGGAATTCATGAACNNAACCCGGCGAACAACATGACGATGGGGAGGCTCATCCGCTCTGTGGCGGCCTGGTCGGCGGTCTCGGCCTCGGCCAGCTCGTGGGTACGCAATGAGGCGGCCTTGGCCGCGAGGGACGCCCGGACCTTCGCTCCTTCGGTGCCGGCCAGGCTGACCGACGCGGCCAGCTCGGACAGCTCACCGATCCCGAGCTCTTGGCCCAGCCTCCCAAGGGCGGACCACGGGGTCTCTCGGGCCAGGCGTGCGCCGTCGAGTGCCCGGCGTATCAAGGCGAACGCCCAGCTGTTGCCGATGCTCGCCGCATCGTTGAGGGCGGTCTCGACCCCGCCACCGCCGGCCAACGCGACGACGACCAGGTCCAAGAACGAGCCGAGGGCGTGGCGGAAATCCCGCCGACGGCGTGCCGCGTCGGAGCGGATGCCGAGGTCGGGAAGGACGAACCCGCCGACCATCAAGATGAGTGACGCCCACAACGGCACGGTGAGGGAAAGGTGTGCCCCGCCCAACAACAACAGAGCCGTGATGGCTGGCGCGAACAGGAGGCCAACGAGGGCCAAGGTGAGCTTCTCGGCGAGGTGGCGTTCGGGGCTGCGGTCCAAGACCGCGAGGTCGCGGCGCACTCGTTGGGGGATCAGCCAGCCGACACCGGACCGATTAAGGAGACGGGCTGCAGGCCGGCCGAGCCGGGCGGC
>PLKG01000029.1 GCA_003140595.1 Acidimicrobiaceae bacterium
CTCACCGTCCACAAGGCGCAGGGCTCGACGGTCGACCGGGGGATCGTGCTCGTCGACGAGCAGATGACCGCCCAGCAGCTCTACGTGGCGATGAGCCGGGGACGCGAGATGAACGCGGCGCTCGTCGTCGAGCAACGCTGCGACCCTGGTGTTGACATCCTGTGGAGATCGCGACGGCTCACGCCCGTCGAGCTACTGGCAAATGTGATGCGGCGCGACGGCGCACAGCGCTCCGCGCACGACGTGGCTCGCGAGAACCTCGCCCACATGGAGGACATCGGCCTCTTGGGCCACCTCCTCGCCGAGGCCCGGCGCGACCTCGACGAACGGGCGGGGCCGGATCGCGAAGCACAGATCGTTGCGCTGGCGCCCCGAGCCGACGTGCCACACGCCAACGAGGAGCTGACGGGTGCGCAGTGGGACCTGCGCTGCGCCGAGGAGGATCGCGAGAGGGCCGAAGCCGCGCTCGTGGCGGCGAACACCCGCCCGAGCCGGGCGCTGCTTCCCGGTCTCTTAAGGCAACGAGGCCCGTCGGGCGACCGACAAGCGCTGGCAGGAAGCAAAGCGCGACTTCGACGCGGCGCGACGAATCGAGCAGCAGTCGCTTCGCGCCTACGAGCGAGCGCGCCATCGCCTCGAGGACGCCGAGCGCGCCGCTCGCCAGCTCAGCGAGGCACGCACCGCACAGGAGCGTCGCCAGTCCTTCCTACGCGAGCACCCCGGCACAAGGCGCTGGATCGAGCAGCTCGAAGAGCGCGTGGCCGTGCGCGACTACGAGCTCGCCCACACCGAAGCCAGCGAGCGTCAGGTGACTCGTGACGGACGCGCCGAGCAGACACCTGGACGCGCACGATCGAAGCGGAGCAGGCTCAAGGCTTCACCCGCCGGCGACGCGGCCACCCGCGCCGTGCTCGCGCGCGCGTCGCGACACGATCCGGGATATCGGGCGGTGCCGATGCCGCCGCTGCGCCCGATGGAACGGGAGGGACCGAGCCTTGGGCGGTAGGGCTGGAGCCTCCTATCTCCCGCCTTCTACGCCAACCAGGCCACGCAGAACGCCGATTATCCAGAGTCCCTTTCGCGCTGTCATCGACGTAACCGACGAGCAGGTCCTGGTGCGTGGGTGACTTGTTATCTCGAGTGGTGTCACCGACGTAACTGATGTGACGAAGACCGCGCCAATGTCTCGCGCTCCAGCTTCGGACACGTCATTCGTTCCTACGTCCGGGCACGTGAGAGCTGCTGAAAGAGCGAGCATGCAAGACCAGCTCGTGATCATGTCGGCGACAGGTTCCAACACCAAGAAAGCAAGGGATTGCCCCGGCTGCGCTTCTGGGCCTCGTCCCGGCGGCAGAAGATCGAGGCGCTCGACGGCGAGCTCCTTTGGTTCCGGAAGGGCAACGTCAGGCTCGTCGCTCAGCTGCAACCGTCGCACCCGCGGCAGTCCTTGACCATGGCCATAACTGGATCGGCTACAACGATCTCATGCGTCGGTGACATGTCACCGACGCAGAGCACCTGACCAAAGGGCACCTCCGACGGAGGGGTCGAGATAACGCCGACTCGGGCGCGGCGTCGCTGGGCCTGCTCGTAGTCATTCTGTGCGCCCACGATCCGCCGACCGGGGCGCTCGCAACCGTGGGTCGACGGAGCCGCACCGCGGCGGTGCGTCGCCTGCGGACTACCAGTCCTCGGGCGTGGCACTGGCAAAGGCGTCCCGCGTCCCCCGGTAGTGTCGAAGAGTGGCACTCGAAGGCACCGCCGCTATCCGTCGCGCGTTTCGGGATCACTTCGTCGTTCGCGGCCACGCCCCCATCGCCAGCGCAAGCCTCGTACCGCGAGAGGACCCTTCTACGCTCTTCACTGGGTCTGGGATGCAACCGCTGACCCCGTATTTGCTCGGCGCGTCCCATCCCGCTGGGGATCGCCTCGTCAACTCGCAACCGTGCTTTCGCGCTGAGGATATCGACGAGGTCGGCGACACAAGGCACACCACTTTCTTCGAGATGCTCGGCAACTGGAGCCTGGGCTCGTACTTCAAGGACGAGCAACTGCCGTGGCTGTTCAGCTTTCTCGCCGAGACGCTCCGGCTCGACCCCGAGCGTCTCGTCGTCACCGTCTTCGCCGGGTCGCCTAGATGGAGCCTTCCTCGAGACGACGAGTCCGCGGACATCTGGGCAGGTCTCTTCAGCCAAGCCGGTGTGAGCACATCGATTCGCGAGCTCGGGACGACGGAGCGGGCAGCAACGTTCGGCGTCGGCGACGCTCGCATCGCCTTGTACGACGAGAGCAACTGCTGGTGGAGCCGGTCCGGTCCCGACCCGAGTGCGATGCCGATCGGCGAGCCGGGCGGAACCGATTCGGAGGTCTTCTACCGCTTCGATGAGGTCGAGCACGACCCATCGTTCGGTAGGGAATGCCATCCGCACTGCGACTGCGGACGTTACATCGAGATCGGAAACTCGGTGTTCATGCAGTACCGCCGCACGGCCTCCGGCTTTGAGAACCTGCCGCAGCGCAACGTGAACTTCGGGGGCGGGCTCGAACGCCTGACGATGGCTGCCCTCGATGCGCCCGACATGTTCCGGATCGACCTGCTGTTCCCACTCGTCGCGCATCTCGAACGCCGGAGCCGCGTCCGATACGGGGAGCGGCCTGCACCGCTCAGGGTCATAGCGGACCATGTGCGCGCGCTCGTGTTCCTTGCCGCGAACGGCGTGGTGCCCTCGAACAACGAGCAGGGATACGTCATGCGCCGCTTCGCGCGCCGCGCGCTGCGCCAGGGTCTCTCGATCGGCATCGATATCGACCTGCTCGGTCCACTGGTCGCGCCCGTTGTCTCCTCTTACGACGACGCCTATCCCGAACTCGTCGAGCACGAGGCCCTCGTCGTCGAAGTGCTCGTCCGAGAAGAGGCCTTGTTCCGCCAGACCTTGGCGCGGGGCGTTCGCGAGTTCCGGAAAATCGCCGGGCGCGAGCTCTCCGGAGACGGCGTCTTCACGCTCTTCGACTCGCTCGGGTTCCCGCCCGAACTCAGCCTCGAGGAAGCTGCAGTGACCGCGACGCCGGTCGACTCGGCCTGGCGGACACGCTTCGACGCGTTGATGGATGAACAGCGGGAGCGGTCGCGCTCCGCTGCGCAGGGACTCTTCAAAGGCGGCCTCGCAGACCATTCCGAGGAGACGACAAAGCTCCACACCGCAACACACCTCCTCTACAAGGCGCTGCGGCTCGTCCTTGGTGATCACGTCATCCAGCGTGGGAGCAACGTCACCGCTGAGCGGCTCCGCTTCGACTTCTCACACCCTGCAAAGGTCACCGACGAGCAGCTTGTCGAGGTCGAGCGGATCGTGAACGAGGCCATCGAGCGGGATTGGCCGATGAGCTTTCGAGAACTGCCGACCGAGGAGGCCTTCGCCGAAGGTGCGTTCGGCGCGTTCGGCGACAAGTACGGACGGACCGTCAAGGTGTACACGGCAGGAGATCCCGAAGGTGAGTGGTATAGCAAAGAGATCTGTGGCGGGCCGCACGTCGAGCACACCGCGATGCTCGGCCACTTTCGGATCGTTAAAGAGGAGTCGTCGAGCGCTGGCGTTCGGCGCATCCGGGCCGTCGTGGAGTGAGCATCCCTAATGATTGCGTTCCGTGACGGCGTCCGCAAAGCGCCGTTATACGTGTGACGCTCGCACACAGAACGGGCCACCGAACGGCGGCACCGAGAGCGACCGCATCTGCGCGTAACAGACGGTTCCGGGACGGTCGGCTGATCAGCGCGTAACGCCGACTCGGGCGCTCAGGAGCGTCGGCCTGGTCCTGGGCCAGGGCGCGAGATGGATCGTTATGGCGCGTTGACACCCCGCGTCCGTAGCTGGTCAGCCAGCGACGATAGGGAAGTCCGCTCGGTCATCACGGCCAACCTCGCGCCAGCGGTCGGCGGCAACCACCAGTTGGCGCCCTTCCGAGTCGAACAACTCCTCTGCGAGGAAACCTGCTGACCCTCTATGGCGAGCGCCCGCCGGTCGACCGGCAGATCTGGCACCCAGGCCGGCTTGATGTGGGGACTGGCGGTCCCTTGCTGCCACCTAAGCAAGGCACAGTTGCTTATGGCACTTCGCCGCGCTCCTCGCGTGCCTCCCAGGAGTTTGGGTCCGGAGCGTTCAGTTGCTGCTCGGACTGACGCTCACGCTCGCTCAGATACCACGCTTGGTCGACGCCACGTTCCGCCCTGGCATTGGCGCCGAAGCCTCGGCTACCTAGCGAGAACGGACATCCCCGACGGTCGCTCGTACTGAGCTGGTGAACCCACGCCAACAGACGCCGAATCAATGAAGCCACCTCCACTTCGACCCAGCCGCGGTCAGCGCGAACGTCGACGCTGGATCATGCTACGACGCAAGACAAGCCTTGCCGAGTCTGGCGCTCAGACCTCGGCCAATCCGGTCGCGCGAGACGGAGCATTCGGTGTGACTACTACCCCGTGCGTCGCAGAGCAGATTGGTAACGACGCATTCTGCGGACGACAGCGACGCCGGCTCCGGCTGCAAGTCCAGCGAGCCCCCCGACGACAGCCGAAGGCAAGGCCAGCTCCACTAGGGCGAACGGCGCGGTCGGTGCATACACGATCAACCCGATGGTCAGTCCGGCGACCGCTCCGGCCGCACCCGCACTACCCGCACCGACGACAGCGAACCGTCCCAGGAGCGGCAAGTTTGCGAGCTTCATTCGAATGGCGCCCACGCCTTCATTTTCGCACGAAGCTCGCTTGACGCAGCAGGAGGAGTGAAAAATGAGGAGTACCGACTGTCCGATCTGCGTTGCGCGTGAGTCAGCGGCGGTCGTTTCCCAGCCGCCCGTAACGACGGCTATTGAGACTCCGATGCCCGCCAATTAGGCTTGTGCTGCCACGCAGAGTTGCCATAAATATCATTCCGCCCACGCATCCGCCGCATCGTCACACCGGCACCAGGTCGACATGGACGGCGGCGGCTTCGGCCAAGGCCCTGAAGTCCGCGGGGTCGGAGGTTAGGATGTCGTCGCCGTCGGCGGCAAGACAAATGAGAGCGGCATCTACTGCATCCTCAGCCCCGCTGCGGCCCAAGAGCACGCCCGCCTTCTTACCTAGCTCCTCGTCGAGCGCCCTCACGTCGACGCCGCGCAGCAGGCGTGCGACCTCGGCCTGGCGGCCCGAGCCGCCGCGCCAGATCTGGGCGATGACGCCACCATGGCTCAGGGGCGAGCGTTGGGCCAATCGCTCGCGTTTCACCAGGGCGACGACGTCCCGGTCACCGCGCTCGACAGCCACGAAGGCTCCGGCGTCGAGGAGAAGGGTCACGCGACTCCGCGATGCGATTTGGCTGGTGCCGACCGAATGACCGTCGCCCGTGAGCGGGCCTGGCGGACCGCTTCGTCGATCTCAACCTCGGTAATCACCCCGTGCTCCGCCTCGTATGTAGCCAGAAAGGAGTCGAGCGCCTGCATCCGCCGGTCATGCTCGGCCTTTAGCCGGAGGGCGTCGTTGACCCAAGCGCTGATGCTGGTGGCCCGTCCTTGGTCCACCGCTGTCTGTGCGGCGTCGAGTAGCTCGGCATCGACGGAGGCCGACAGCCTCTGCTTACCTGTCATACGGACATACTATAACACTGCCACTTTCGTAGTATCGAGGACTGTTCCGTCGGCCCAGGGTGGCAGGTTGCCTCGCCAGGTAGCCGCAAGCTGGGTGGCGCACAGGTCATCCGATCTGGTGTGCTACCGCGAGGGAGCACCCGAACTGCCGATCGCGCAGTACGGTTCGGGAGCCTGTTCCGGGGCCGCGTCCGGACTGCCATGTACCGCCGGCTCAGCGCGTTGCCTGCCAGGCGGGCGTGCCACTCCCATGCCACAGCGAGTGGCACGGGAGGGTCAATCCCGGTATCGAGCGGTCAGTACCGGACATGCATAAATGCCGATCTACCTGCTCTAACGCGATGACCGTGAGGTAGTGGGCTCGGGCCGATCTGGTCTGAGCGCGCCTGAAGAGCGCGACACGCGTGGCTTACGTCGAGCGCCGACCCGCGAGCTGACCGGCGATGTCTTCGGCGAGACGTGGCACGGCATCGAGCGCTGCCTGCCAGATCGCGCCGGTCGAATCCGCTGGACGTCTTTGCTCTAACGCGAGGCGTTCGACGATCCACTGGCGCATCAGCGTGCTCGTCGGCACACCACGAGCGCTAGCGACATCGGCAACGTCGCCGAGCACGCCATCGCTGATGCGCAACGCGAATGTCGACATTGGCTCACCTTCCCGCACGCGCAGAGCACGGACGACCTTGCCACTCGCGATGTGCCTCGATAGGTCCGTCTCGGCGTACCAGTCGCGCCCGTCTGCGATTGGGTCATGCTCACTCATCNNGTACGCGAGGCCCGTCGAAGTCGGCGCGTCCGTCACGACAACGAGATACCGACCCGCCTCATTGGTTCCATAGAATTCTCGGCGACCGAGCCGGCGCTCGTTCGAGATCACAACGAGTACCGGCCGAGGCCCGAAGACCACGCTGTTGGCCTCTGCTGGTCTCGCGTCGTGACGAGCGATGTGATCCAGGTTGTGGTCGTCCCAAAGCAGCTCCTCGACACCCTCCACGGCTCAACACAGTCAGCGTATTGCATCGCCATACGCGACCACTGCGAACGCCCATCATCGACCACGGCTACCCCGGCGTCGCCTTCAGTGCCCTTCGCAGTCCGGCCGTGCGCGATCCGTGCGCGATCCGTGCGCGATCGTGCGCGCAATTAGAGATTCTGATGGCAAGCAGTGGACAATAATAAGTAGTCTCTACCAGGACTTTCACCAAATCCGGGCAGGCAGAAGAGCGCCCCAGATCGCCCTTTCAAGGCGGAAA
>PLKG01000155.1 GCA_003140595.1 Acidimicrobiaceae bacterium
TTGAGACGGGTCCCGAGGACCTCGTCAGCGTCGAGCTGCAGCCCGTTGGTAGGCGCGTGCGGGTGGCGCCGGGCCTGACGGTGCTGGAGGTAGCGCAGGCGGCGGGCGTCGAGCTGGTGTCGGTGTGCGGCGCCGAGGGCACCTGCGGCACCTGTCGCGTGAGGGCGGTAGACGGTTTGCTCAGTGATGAGACGGCCGAGGAAGAGAGCCTATTGACAGCCACCGAGCGCGGCGAGGGCTGGCGGCTCGCCTGTCAGGCGCGAGTATGCGGCGCTCTGCGGTTGGAGATCCCCCCCGAATCACTGAGCGCACCGCAGCGTCTTCAGATCGAAGGTCAGGCCGTGGACTTCGTGCTCGACCCACCGGTCGTCGCCGTCGATCTCGTGCTCGAGCCTCCCTCGTTGATCGACTTGCGGGCCGACGCGACACGACTTGGTGATGCACTGGCCCAGGCGGGCATGGGAGAGATCGCCATCAGTCTGCGAAGTGCCCGCGCGTGCTCGACCCGTTTGCGAGCCCAACACTGGCGGGGGACCGCAGCGGTTCACAGGCGCGCGGATGGCACCGGGGCTTTGGTCTCGATCCAGCCCGCCGCCGGAGCGTTGCTCGGCTTGGCAGTGGACGCAGGAACGACAAAGCTGGCCGCCTATCTGGTCGACCTCGCCAGTGGCGTGACCGTGGCCAGGGTCGGGGCGATGAATCCCCAGACCGCGCATGGCGAAGACGTCGTGACGCGCATTGCCTATGCGAACACCGCAGTCGAGGCTGCACAGCTACTGCACGACAGGTTGCTCGAAGAGCTCAACCGGATGGTCGGCGAGCTGTGCAGGCAAGCCGGCGCGGACCGCGGTCAGATCGTCGATGCGGTTGTGGTGGGGAACACCGCGATGCACCACTTCGTGGCCGGCCTGCCTGTCCGGCAATTGGGTGAAGCCCCGTACGTCGCGTCTGTGAGCGACGAGGTGATGGTGTGCGCCGCGGAGATCGGCTTGCAACTCGATAGCGATGCGACGCTCTACCTGCCTCCGAACATCGCCGGTTATGTCGGTGCGGACCATGTGGCGATGCTCCTGGCGAGCGGGCTGGCCGACACCACCGAGACTGTGCTGGCGCTCGACATCGGTACGAACACCGAGATCAGCTTGTCTCACGAGGGCTCGATCTGGAGTTGCTCTACTGCATCTGGTCCAGCGTTCGAGGGGGCACACATCCACGATGGGATGCGCGCGGCGCCCGGCGCCATCGAGCACCTGCGCTTTCACAAAGGCGCCTTCCAGGTGCAAACCATCGGGCGAGCCGCACCCATCGGCATCTGCGGATCGGGCATCCTCGACGCTGTGGCCCAGGGGCTGGAAGCCGGGATCATCGACGAGCGTGGGTCCCTCGCGAAGGACCATCCCCTCGTAGCCAGGACCGAGTTCGGACCCACCTGCCTGCTCGTGCCAGCAGGACGGGCTGGTCACGGTCGCGATGTGGTGTTCACGCGTTCGGATGTGAACGAGATTCAACTTGCCAAGGGCGCGATCCGGGCGGGTGAGGAGATCTTGTTGAAGGAAGCCGGCATCGGGGCTGCGGACCTGGACAGCGTCGTCGTGGCCGGCGCTTTCGGCACTTATCTGGACATCGAGAGTGCGATAGCGGTGGGTCTCTTGGTGGAGGTGGGGCGAGAGCGCTACCGGCAGGTGGGAAACGCTGCGGGCCGGGGAGCAGAACAGCTGTTGTTGTCGCGAGAACGACGGGCGGCGGCGGAGAGCCTGGCCAAGCGCGTTCGATATGTGGAGCTGACGGTGCACGAGTCCTTCACCGACGTGTTCGCCCAGTCACTGGGCTTTGCTCGAGGCTTTGCTTGACCGCTACGGGGTCGGCGAAGCGCTGAGGTTCAAGGGCTGCCCGGCAAGGGACTCCGAGTCGTACCTCCTGACCGGTGCCGGCGACGCAGCGAGTAGACGACTATCCGCACGATGAAAAGGAATCCCGCGACGCTCAGATACGGGGCGAGGCGTCTCGCCAACAGTTCGCGCTGCCCGCTCGGCCGCACCATCAACGGGTGGGTCCCGGCGGGTTCCAGCTTGGGGGCCGGTCGCTCGGAACGGCTGCGAAGCTCGGTGACCTTCTCGAACTTCGGTTCGGGCGGATCCTCGTCGGACTCGATCGGGAGAGCCGGGGGTGCCCCGAAGGGCTGCGGTTCACCCAGCACCGTCATCTGCAGGTTCTCGACGAACGCGGCGATGAGCCTGCTTGACATGTCGGCCATCATTCGGTCGGCGATATGGGCGAGCNNCTTCGGCCTTGAGCACTGCCTTGTATGCGTCTGCGTCGCGCAGCAGATAGCGGGCAACACCCTCGTAGGACGCCGTGAGCTGCCCAAGCTTGATCTTGACGACACCCTGGTACTCGTCCCCTGTCACCTCGCGGAGCCAGATTCCGGGTAGGCAGGGCGCGATCTTCTCTACGTCCGTAAGCACTTCCCAGGCCCCAGCGACGGGGAGAGAAACCACGAACTCGTCGTGCAGCTCCATTGGCACCCCTCTGCCAAACCTAACCTTCGGTGCCTCGGGTGCTATTCCCGTCTGGAGCCGGCTGAGTAATCATGGCGGGATGAACACGATACAGGCCGACAAGTTCGCGGACAGCTGGGTGCGGGCCTGGAACGCCCATGATCTCGAAACGGTACTCAGCCACTTTTCGGACGACGTGATCTTCGCTTCGCCCGTCGCGGCGCAACTCATGGTCCAAAGCGACGGTGTCGTCGTAGGGAAGCCGGCCTTGCGCGACTACTGGGAAGAGGGTATCCGGGCCATTCCCGATCTTCATTTCGAGGTTTTGGGAGTCTATGTCGGCGTCGACACGCTGGTCATCAACTACAGGAACCAGAAGGGAGGTCTCGTCAACGAGGTCCTCATATTCGCTGGCGATCATGTCAAAGAGGGCTATGGCACCTATCTCGCCGGTGGCGACGATCTCGCCGGAACCGCACGGGGGGCGTGATGGGGAGCACTTGACGGACGGTTGGCTCGATAGGTGGCGAGTCGGTCGGGACTTCGTGAACCTGGGATGGCGGCTCACTCCATCCAGCTCGGCGATAGCTGACCCTGCACGGAGGGGTCGTTGCCGGCCTGGCCGTCGTGAACGACCGCGAAGTCGTTGTGGGTCCCGTTGCCGTCAGTTAGTGGGCCGCGGAGATGTTCGAGCGAAATCAGGTCCTCGCGGCGCGAGGCGTCACAGTCGAAGGCTTTCAGGCGTCTGAGAACGCTCGGGCTGCGGCTTCAGCCACGATCACGTCCTCTTCCACCCTTCCTCCGCTCGTGCCCACAGCCCCCACCAGCTTTCCCTCCGCGCGCAGCGGGACGCCACCTCCGAAGATGACAATCCTGCCGTTGTGCGTTGCCTGCAGGCCATAGAGCGGCTGGCCGGGCTGGCACTGCGCAGCGAGCGCCTCGGTGGAGGAGCCGGTTGCGAGTGACGTGTAGGCCTTGCCGAGCGAGACGGCGATAGCGGCGAGCGACGCGCCGTCCATTCTGTGCTGCGCCTTGAGATTGCCGCCGTCGTCGACGACCGCAATTGCCATTGGCACACCTAGCTCCGTCGCCCGTTTCTCGCCAGCGGCTATCACAGCCGTCGCTTGTTCCAAGCTGATAGCCATCCCTCGCCCCTCTCCCGGTCCCGTCTGTGGCGTCCTAGCCATGATGTTGGCTCCAGGGTAGTTCAGGTAGCTATTCCCGAAGAAGACCGGCAAGCTCCAGGCCGGCTCTCGAGCGTCGCGAATCTCCGCCCCGGTTGGAGACAGATAGTCAATGTGGGAACACCGGCGAGAATCCCAGATCCCAGGTCAAAGCCCGCGGTCTGATCAGCGGCGAATGCGCAGCCGCGCCTCTGGGGGGCAATCCTGCGCGGCTGTCGCACTCCAACTCGGTTCCCAACTTCCCTCGCAAGGCAATCGGGGTCGTAGAAGATGTATCGGCACTCGTGCCTTCGCCCTTGAGCGCTGCTCGCAACTTACCTGGATCATCCGATGAATTGGCAGGGTGGCGACTATTCCTTCGAGTAGCTGGCGCATCGCGCCGACGGCGCAGGCGCGTCACGCGTCAGGAGTCAGTGACTGTGGACAGCGCGAGCGACGACACGCCGGTGGCCTGGAGCGAGAAACGACTCCTGAGCCGGCCTTGCAGCACCTCGAGGCGACCGGTGATCGTGACATAGCCGAGGACCGGTGAAGCGCCGGGGGCCGAATCGGAGGCGGTTGCTATCTGCGCCACGCCGGTCGCTTCCTCGGTCCAGATGGCCGGATCGAGGCCTTCCGCGACGTAGAAGGCATTTCTTGCAACGTAGCCCAGAAGCGGTTCGCCGCTTGGCCCGACTGTCGCCAGGGAGATGGCCGTCACGCCTGTGGCTTCTTGTGTCCACTGATTCTCCGGAGGTACCTCGTTCGCGAAGAAGCTCCCGTTGCTCGACACGTATCCCATCAGCCCATTCGAGGGCGTGGTGCCCTCGGCGAGCGCGATCGAGCGCACGCCCGATGCCGCAACGACTGTCCAGTTGCCGCCGGCGATGCCCACTTTGACCAGGAAGGCGGCGGTTCTACTTTGTACGTAGCCGAGCAGCGGGGCAGAAGAGCCTGTGCCGGCAACCAGTGCGATCGACGCGACCCGCTTGGCCTCGAGGGTGAAGGTCCCGGTGAGCGAGCCCTCCTCGGCGTAGAAGTCTCCAGAGATGCTCAAGTAGCCAAGGACCGGGTCCCCCGACGCGGTGGTGGCCACGACCATGGAGCTCGCGTGCTGAGCAGCGAGATTCCAGGTGCCGGAGGAGCCCTGTCTCACCAAGAAGTTGCCGTACTGGTCGATGTAGCCGTAGATCGCGTCGCCATTGGCTCCTGTCGGGCCCTCGTAGCCGGACACGGAGATCGACTCGGCGGCCGGGGCGACTAGTCCACTGCCGTTGCCCGGGGACATGATTCGTGCCGCGAACCCTGTCGGCCCGTTGTAACCGACGAGCGGCCACTGCCTTGTCCACGAAGGGTTGTGAAGCCAGCCAGTAACGCCGTCGCCGACGACCCAGTCGCTGACGGCATAGGTGGCCCATCCGTTGTTGCCGGCGCCGCCGTTCTGTTGGATCAAAGTGATTGTCCCGTTGCCTTGAGAGTCCACCGCGTTCGCGGTCACCACAGCCGTGTGGCCGAAGTTGTCGCTCGTGGTGCGGCCAACCGAGACGACATCGCCCGGTTGCGGAACGGCTCCGATGGTTGGGTTCGCGACGACGACGAGTTGAGGACCGTCAGGGTTGAACTTGGCCTTGATGGAAGAGACGCCGTAATTCTGCACGACGTCCCATCCATCGGCGGGGTAGGGATTCACACCCCATGCGAGGTACATCCATCGCATGGAGAGCTCGACGCATTCCCATTCGAGTTCGCCCCAGGCCCCGGGGAAGAAGGAGACGACATGATCGCTGCCGCCCTCGGTAGGTCCCGGGCCGCAGGCCACCAGGCCGTGCCAGGACGCACCGAGGGCCTTAGATTCGGGAACATTGCCGGGATCGCAAGTCCCGTCGTTCCACCAGCTGGGAAGTGCGACGCTTTGCGCTGCGCCCAACCTCGCAGGCCTCGGGAAACTGTCCGGCAGAGACTGTCCGCTCGCGTTTGCTGCCGTGATCAACTCGAAGGGACCGAGAAGCACGAGCCCGAGGACGACAGCCATCGACATGGCGACCAATGGCGGGAGCCACCTGGTCCGGAAAGTCCTGGCTCGTGCGACGCGTCCGAACATCAATTCGTTGTCCCCCACATAGTGCTCAGGCGAAACAGCTGTTCAGTGACTATCGGCACAGGTGGAAGGGGTATTGAGGGACAGAGCGGACCGTCGCAGGTGTCCGGTGCGCCGCGCCGGTGCGTCCTGTCAGGTCTGCGAGCAGGCTCGAGGCCGGTATTCGTCGGTGTTCGTGCGGCGTGGTCGAGGCCCTGGCCTGCGGCCAGGGCCTCACGGTTCCGGAAAGGTGCGCGCCCAGCGCCTGGAACGCTCGAGCGCTTTTCGCCAGGCGGCGTGATCTGCGTCCGCCCGCGCTCGCCTAGGCTCGGGCTCAAAGACGTCGGCATTGATCGCCAGTGCCCTCAGCTCCTTCGCAGAGCTCCAGACGCCCTCGGTGAGGCCCGCGAGCATCGCAGCGCCAACGGCGGTCACCTCAGTCGCGCGAGGACGCGTCACTGGCACTCCACACTGATCCGCCTGGATCTGCAGCAGGAGATCCATGGAGGAAGCCCCGCCATCGGCGTGCAGCTGGATCAAGGACTGACCTGCGGCAAGGATCATCGCCTCCACGACGTCGCGGCACTGGTAGGCCATGGCCTCGACACCTGCGCGGGCGAGGTGCGCGCGCCCTGTTCCCCTCGTGATGCCGACGACGGTGCCTCGTGCCTCGGCGTCCCACCAGGGGCTTGCGAGGCCGGCGAAAGCGGGGACGAGGTACACGCCTTCGTTGCTCGGGATCTCGGCGGCGAGTGGCCCTGCCTCAGACGCCGAGCCGATCAACCCGAGTCCGTCGCGCAGCCACTGGATCGTCGCGCCGGAACAGAAGATTGAGCCTTCAAGCGCATAGCTGAATCCGTCGGGGGCACCCGCTGGCGCATGGTCCCCGAGGTCCCAGGCAACCGTGGTCAAGAGTCCCTCTGTCGGCGGGAGTCGCTGTGCGCCCAGGTTCATGAGCACGAAGCTCCCGGTGCCGTAGGTGACCTTGGTATCACCGGGAAGGTGGCAGCCATGTCCGAATAGCGCCGCCTGCTGGTCGCCGACGATGCTGCTCACCGGTATCGCCTTGAGACAGCCGCCGGCGACACCGGGTGCCACCGTGCCGTAGCGGCAGGCGGACGGGAGGACTTCGCCCAGCGCGCCGATCGGCACACCGAGGACGTCGCACATTTCCGCCGACCAGGACCGTTGCCAGATGTCGTAACAGAGTGTCCGGCTGGCGTTGGAAGGGTCCGTGACGTGGACACCGGACTCGACGCCTCCGGTCAGGTTCCAGCAGATCCAGTCGTCCACCGTTCCGAGAGCGAGGGAACCTGTGGGCTCCACGCCGCCGTGTTCGAGCATCCAGAACCATTTCGTGCCCGAGAAGTAGGGATCGAGTACGAGCCCGGTTCTTTCGCGTACGAGCTGGAGATGGCCGGCTTCGGTGAGCTCGACACACCTAGAAGCTGTGCGGCGATCCTGCCAGACGATGGCTCGATGGAGCGGCTGGCCCGTCGAACGGTCCCATGCCACGGCGGTCTCGCGTTGGTTGGCGATCCCGATCGCGGCCACGGTGAGCGAACGTTGTGCCAATTCCGACTGCAATTCCGCCAAGGTTGTCTCGACGAGGTACCAGATCTCGGCGGCGTCGTGCTCGACGAGGCCGGGAGCAGGGAAGTACTGGCGGAGCTCTCTGTAGGAGGCGGAGACGACTTGGCCTCCCTCGTCGAGTGCGAGCGCTCGCACGCTGGAAGTTCCGGCATCGATCGCGATCACCACGGCCACGGCGGCACGGTAGTCGGTCCGCCTACCGGGCGCGCGATGTACCCACCAGCTATGGTGCGGCCAGACCGCCGTTTCGCGAGCAAGCAGACGGGAACCTTCGCGAGCGGCCGTTGAGCAGGGATGACGATCGGCATCGTCCGTTGACACCGCCGTAACTACGGTGCTGTAATTAGCCACCTATCTGGTAGTCGGATTCCGTCGCACCACAAGATATTGTGGTATGTGAGAGATCGGGCGGGAACCAGGCGACGGACGCGTGTGGCGGGACATCCCGCCAAGGAGGGAACCATTCAATGGCTGTTGCAGGAGAGCGCCTCGGAATCGGAATCCAACGACACTTCACCTCGGAGTCAGGCCATCCCTACGATGAGGTGGTCTGGGAGCACCGCGATTCCCGTATCAGCGACTACCGCACCGGCGCGGTCGCGTTCGAGCAGCTCGGCGTCGAGGTACCTTCGACTTGGAGTTTGAATGCGACCAACATCCTCGCTCAGAAGTACTTCCGGGGCACGGTCGGCATGCCCGGCCGGGAATCGTCGCTCCGCCAAGTTGTCGACCGTGTCGTCGACACGATCACGGCATGGGGACTGAAGGACGGGTACTTCGTCGACTCGGTCGAGGCGGGCATCTTCAGCGACGAGCTCAAGCACCTCGTGGTGCAGCAGAAGGCGGCGTTCAACTCTCCTGTCTGGTTCAACATCGGAGTTGAAGGTGTACCCCAGCAGGCCGCGGCGTGCTTCATTCTCGGTGTTGAGGACTCGATGGCCTCGATCCTGAACTGGTATGTCGAGGAGGGCACGATCTTCAAAGGTGGATCGGGTGCGGGAGTCAATCTTTCGAACATCCGGTCTTCGCGAGAGCTGCTCAACGGAGGCGGGACCGCTTCTGGGCCTGTGAGCTTCATGCGCGGGGCGGACGCCTCTGCAGGGACGATCAAGTCCGGGGGCAAGACCCGTCGCGCCGCGAAGATGGTGATCCTCGACGCCGACCATCCGGACATCCAAGAGTTCATCTGGTGCAAGGCCCGTGAGGAGCGCAAGGCTCGCGTGCTGGCACAGGCCGGTTTCGACATGGACCTGGACGGGAGGGACAGCCAGTCTGTCCAGTACCAGAACGCCAACAACTCGGTCCGGGTGACAGACGAGTTCATGCAAGCGGTTCTGAACGACACCGACTGGGGCCTCCTCAGCCGGACCTCGGGCGAGGTAGTCGAGACCGTCAAGGCGCGAGAGCTGTTTCGTCAGATCGCGGAGGCCTCCTGGGAGTGCGCGGATCCCGGCATGCAGTTTGACACGACCATAAACAAGTGGCACACGGCGCCCAACACTGGCCGGATCTCGGCGAGCAACCCCTGTTCGGAATACGTTCACCTCGATAACAGCAGCTGCAACCTCGCGAGCCTCAACCTGATGTGCTTCATGAACGACGACGACTCCTTTGACGCCGAGGGGTTCGAGGCCGCGGTGACGGTCGTGTTCACGGCCCAGGAGATCCTTATCGGCAACGCCGACTACCCGACCGAGAAGATCGCCGACACGACGCGTCGGTTCCGGGAGCTCGGCCTCGGTTACGCGAATCTAGGAGCGCTGCTCATGGCCCAGGGCGTTCCGTACGACTCGGACGAGGGCCGCGCCATCGCGGCGGCGATCACAGCTCTCATGACAGGTGCGGCGTATGTGACCTCGGCCCGCACCGCAGCGAGGATGGGCCCGTTTGCCGGCTTCCACGAGAACGCCGGACCGATGCTTGATGTGCTGCGGATGCACCGCCGAGAGGTGGCCAAGATCGACGAGGAGCTGGTGTCGACCGAGCTTCTCTGTGCTGCCCAGGAGGCGTGGGATACCGCAGTCGACTTGGCCGAGGCCTACGGCGTGCGCAATGCCCAGGCGACGGTGTTGGCACCGACGGGCACGATCTCGTTCCTCATGGATTGCGACACGACCGGGATAGAGCCCGACCTCGGGCTCGTGAAGACCA
Organism: Acidimicrobiaceae bacterium; assembly: GCA_003140595.1. Taxonomy (GTDB): domain Bacteria; phylum Actinomycetota; class Acidimicrobiia; order Acidimicrobiales; family Bog-793; genus Fen-455. The sequence continues at coordinate 9,483 of PLKG01000155.1, forward strand.
AGAAGCTGGTCGGTGGCGGCACGATGTCGATAGTCAATCAGACCGTTCCGAGAGCCTTGAGGCGGCTTGGTTACAGCACCGATGAGGTTGATGAGATCGTCGCTTACATAGACGAGCACAAGACCATCTTGGGAGCGCCAAACCTAAAGTCAGCCCATCTGCCCGTCTTCGCCTGCTCGATGGGCGACAACACGATCCACTATCTCGGCCACGTGAAGATGATGGCCGCGGCACAGCCGTTCATATCGGGCGCCATCTCCAAGACGGTGAACCTGCCCGAGCAGGCCACGGTCGATGAGGTCGAACAGCTGCACATCGACGCCTGGCAGATGGGCCTGAAAGCAGTGGCCATATACCGCGACAACTGCAAGGTCGCCCAGCCACTGGCGACGACCAAGTGGGCAGGCGCATCGGTCCTGTCGGATGATGGCGACGCGCCAGAGGCTGCGCAGGCGGCTCACGTCAGCGAAGGTGCGCTGCTCGAGCGCATTGCGGAGCTTGAGGGTGCACTGCAGCAGAAACACGTGGTTGCCCCTGCCACCACGACGCGAACGCGGCTACCGCGCAAACGTCGCTCCAATACCTTCGCCTTCCGGGTGGCCGACTGCGAGGGCTACGTCACGGTGGGAGAGTACGAGGACGGTCGCCCTGGTGAGGTCTTCATGAAGGTCTCCAAGCAGGGATCGACTCTGTCTGGCGTCATGGATGCCTTCTCAATAGCCGTCAGCCTCGGACTCCAGCACGGCGTGCCGATGTCGACGTTCGTCCGCAAGTACACCAATCTCCGTTTCGAGCCCGCAGGGATAACCGACGACCCGGAGCTGCGTTTGGCCTCGAGCCTTGTCGACTACATATTCAGGCGGCTGGCACTCGACTACTTGAGCTTTGACGAGCGGCTCGAGCTCGGTGTGCTCTCGACAGGCGAGCGGACCCAACCGACGCTGCCCGGTCTCGAGGACGTCGACAGCGGAGACGCGGAGAGGAAAGACCGCGAGCGGTTCGGCGCCGGAGGCGACGCGGTAGCGGGTCGGCGCCAGAGTGAGGTAGACCAGCTGCGGCGCGCGGGGCAGATTGAGAACAAGGACGCTCCTTTCTGCTACGCCTGCGGCAACGTCATGCAGCGTGCGGGCTCGTGCTACGCCTGCCCGAGCTGCGGTTCGACTAGCGGATGCTCATAGTGTCGAGGCGTTCGAGCGAACCTTGGCATCCAGGTACTTCTTGATCGCTGCGAACTGACTGGCGCCGTCGAGGCCGGCCTCCGCGAGCACGACCTCTGCCTTGCCACTACCGAGGTAGTGACGATCGCGATAGGGATGAAGAGCTGCCTCGCGCCCGGCGTCGGAGCGTACCCAGCGATAGAGCGTCGGTAGGGTGAAGCCGGTTATGCCGATGGCCTCGAACGCGTGTGCCTCGGGAAACAGCTCGTGCTGGCGCTTGCGCGGGAGAGCGTCGAACAACTCCGCACTCGCCACGTAGTAGACCCGCGCGTCGATTCCTTCATGCTCGAGCAGGGGCATCGTGTCTGCCACAAAGGCATAGGTCACCGCGCTCTCCTGCAGCACGATCGTCACGTCGCCGGTCCCACGCGGGCGGCGCAGAAGGTAGACACCGGTCGTGGCTTGCTCGGGGGCCGCGAGGCCGAGGGCTCTCCGGTCGAGAACCTTTACTTCCGGCCGGGTGACGAAGGGCGCGATGAATGCCGGTCGTTGCGCGAGAGCAGTTGCCAAGAGGGGCCAGATCTCTTGCGGCTCCCAGGGCGTGAGAGTGACGGCCGCGCCGATTGGGAAGTTCTCCTGAAGCAGCTGCAGGGCCTGTGGGTCTGCATGAGTCGGGCCGTCCTCGCCGGTCGCCAGACCCGCGTGGCCGCAGATCAGTATCAACGACCGGTACGGCTCGCCCTTTGAAGTCCGCCTCGCCTCGGCGCCGATGGCATGCAGTCGGGCGGCGATATGGCCCAGCGGTGCCATGAAGGCCCCGTAGGACGAACCGACGCCGATGGAGTGGCCGTAGGCGGAGATGCCGGAAAGGACCCCTGCCATGGCGTCCTCGCATATACCGCCGATCGACAGCAGCCGTGCCTCAGGGTTCGTCGCGGCGTTCCAGTAACCGGGGGCGAAATCTGCCGCGATTGTGGCCACACTGGTTGAGCCGAGCAAGTCGGCCGATGCCGTGAGCAGCGAGCCTCCGGACGACTGGTTGAAGAGCTGCAACGCGCGGCCGAGGGCCTCGCGAAGCGTTGTCGACCCCCCAGGTGCAAGGCGGAGCTCTTCGGGAATCTCGCCAGCGGCGCGGGTGGCCAATTCGTAGACGGCTTCGACGCGCGGTGCCGACTGACGAACAACGCGGCCGTGCTCTTCCAGCCGCTCGCGAGCAGCGACAAGCCTGCCGGCCAGGATCTCCACGACCGGCTGGTCCTTCTCGAGACGCTGGCGTACCACTTGCAGTGCCTCCCAGAAGCACTCCTCACGGACTTGGTCGCCACCAGGCCCGGCGCAGGGCGGATTGGTGAGGTCGCACGTGGGCAAACTCGCCGTGGACTGCTCGATCAGCTCGGACAGGCTCTGGTGGAAGCCGGCGGAGCAGAGCTTGTGCCCGCCGCCGTGTGAGGCCCGGCCCTCGACGCCGTACTTCCAGCCCTTGTGCGTGCGGTAGACGACCGCGGTCGGCTGTCCGTTGTCGATTGCCCGCGCGTAGCGTTGAGCGGCCACGATCTGCTGGAAGTCATGGCCGTCCGCGACCTTGACGACGTTCCAGTCGTGCAGGTAGAAGAGCTCACCGGGCTCCCACTGGACGTAGTCGCCGGGCACGTCGCCCTCGCGGCAGACATGGTCACTGTCGATTGAGGCCTGGTTGTAGTCGACGTGCACCGTGACGTTGGCTAGCGACGCCGTGCCTGCCGCCGCCAGGGCCTCGCTCACGCGTCCCGGTGTGAGCCCGCCCTCGCCTTCGGAGATATGGACCTGCGGGCAGTTCTCTCCGAAGCGGTCGCGAGCACCGATTGCCAGGCCGATCGAGCTTGCCAGACCCACTCCCGAAGCTCCGGTGGACAGGCGCACGAAGGGCGTCGCCGGAGTGGGGTGACCGTCCAGGGCCCGCGCGTGCAAGGCCGCGAACAGCGGCGCCGCGTTGGTCGGATTGCGCCGGAAGCCGAGCAGGTCCTCGAGGCGAAGGCGATCACGGTCATCGCCGGGCAGCAGCTCAGGCGCGGCGAGGCGCGCTATCTCGTCACGAAGCGCCCACATCGCGTACAGGCCCATCGCCTTGTGGCCAGCCGCGTACGACAAGACGTCAGCGTCTTGGCGGTCGGGAGCACCGAGGTCATAGTCGAGGCCGTCGAAGACGATCCCGGCGACGAAGCGCCCAGACGAGATCGAGCCCCCAGGGTGTCCGGAGGTCGGCACGTAGTTGTAGAGCAGGGCGCACAGCGAGCGGTAGAGCATGTCGAAGGTCTCAAAGGCGGCGAGCTCGGTTGGCGCCAGCGCGGCCTCGCCAGCTGCGGCGATCTCCGCCGCAGTCACGCGGACCGCGCGCCTCGACATCACTCTTCTCCTCCTGTGAGATAGGCCTTCAGGCGCCCGAGTCCCTCCACGATCTGTGGCGTGTCGATGCCCGAGTAGGCGAGGCGCACGTATTGCTCAGTCTCTCCTGGCTGAGGGCGGCCGAAATGTACGCGCGAACAGACAGAGACGCCGGTCTCGTGCAGCACAGCGCGCCGGAAGTCTTCGACGTCGGTGATTCCCTTGCGGGCCATGGCTGCGGTGACGTTGGGGAACAGGTAGAAGGTCACCTCGGGGGTGTAGCAGCGGATGCCAGGCGTCTCGTTCAATATCCCGGCGGCGGCGTCGCGCCGCTCGTGCAGGATCGAGATGATCTTGCGGGGGCCACTCTGGTCTCCCGTGAGCCCCTCGACGGCGCCGTACTGGATGAAATGGTTGGAGCAGGACTCGTCGTTGACGTTGAGCTTGGCAATCACATCGATGATCTGTTTCGGACCGATAGCCGCGCCCAGGCGCCAGCCAGTCATGGCGAACTTCTTGGAGAACGTGTAGAGGATGACACTGCGCTCGCTGAGCCCGGGCAGTGACGCGAGCGAGGCACTGGAACCCGAGTAACGGATGTCGAAGTACGCCTCGTCGCAAAGCACCGTGAGGTCGTGGCGCAGCACGAACTCGGCAAGGTGCTCCAACTCCTGCGGCGAGCACTCTGCTCCCATCGGGTTCTGAAGGTTGTTCAGGACCAGCAGGCGCGTACGTGGCGTGACCGCGGCCTCGAGGGCCTCCAAGTCGATGACAAATCCGTGCTCGCCCTCGAAGTAGCCGTAAGGCACCGCGACGCCGCCGTTGAACTCGATCTGCGACTCGTAGATGGGATAGCCCGGGTTCGGGTAGAGCACCTCGTCGCCGGGGTTCATGAGCGCGAGCATGAATTTGCCGATGACCGGCTTGCCACCCGGCTCGATCGCGACGTTCTCCGCGCTGTAGCTAATGCCGTGCGAAGCGCTGACGTCAGCGGCGAGCGCGGCCCTCAGCTCTGGGATGCCGGCATTAGGGCAGTAGCCCGTCTTGCCGTCCCTGATCGCCTTGAACGACGCCTCCACGACATTGTCGGGTGTCGGGATGTTCAAGTCGCCCAGGTGGAACGGATAGACGCGATTACCTTGCGCGCCAAAGGCGGCGGCTTCGGCCGACACCGCGAAGGCGGTCTCAGTTCCCAGGTGTGCGATGCGCTCGGCGATCCTGGGTCCGACCGGGGTCGCCTCGCGGTCCCGCACGACGTTCGACACTGGCTCTGAGGTCTTGTCGGACGAGCTTTGACCGGAATCCATGTTGCCCTCCATCTTTCGAATGACACCGCCGTCTGTCTCGGCTGAACCGGTCGTGCGGTAGCGTCCGGCTGAACCTGCGATGTGCGAATACGGACCGGGAACCTGGGCGCGTTGGCCGAAACAGAAGCTCTTTTGAACTTGAAGTTACCCGGTGATTCGACATTGGTCCACACCGCCGGTTTGCCGAGAGCCCTTCGTCTCATGGACCGACCGGCTCCGTCTTCTCACGTCCCGGTGGCTACGGCTCCCGCCTGGGGTCTTGTGGCGCACGCCGTTTGGGGGCCGAGACAGTGGGGACCCTCGGTTCAGCCCTCGCGCGACTGTTCGCGCTCGATCGGCTCCTCGGCATCAAGTCTGCGCTGTCTCGTCGACCGGGTGCGATTCAGCTGGCGGTTGGACGCTTCGGGCCTGTTTTGTCCTAGTCAGCAGCTTTCTGTGAGCGCCTCCGAGCGCGTTGACCCCTTGACGCCGACAAGACGGCGGCGAGGGCCATGAAGCCCATCGAGGCGTAGAAAGCGGCGTGCAGCCCGGTCGTGAACGCGGTCGCCAGGTGGCCATGAAGGCTTGTCGTGCCGACGAAGATCGCGAAAGCGAGATGCTTGGAAATCGAACGGGAGGCGACCAGAATCGCCACTGAGAACGAGAAGACCATCCCGATGTTGGCGAAGGTCCGGAGCATCCCAGAAGAGATCCCGAACATCTCCGGAGGTGAGGCCTTCATTACCGCCGCGTTGTTGGCAGGGAAGAAGGCGCTCGCCCCGATCCCGTTCACGACGCTCGCGAGCATGACCAGCCATAGTCCGCTTCCGAGCGAGAGCTGTGCGTAGACGAACAGGGCAAGCACCTGGATACCGAGCCCGACGGTTGCCGGCAGCACCGGCCCGAACCGGTCAGTCAGGCGGCCGGCGTAGGGGCCGACGCCCGAGCCGACTACGTAGCCGGGCACAAGCAGCAGCGACGCGTGGATCGGAGAGAGCCCGCGTGGGCCCTGGAGGTACATGATGACGAGGAACAGCACCGCAAAGTTGGCGAGCCCCTGGAAAAGCGCCGCGAGCAGCGACGAGGCGAGCGTCGGAACCTTGAACAACGAGAGGTTCAGCATCGGTTCGTCCTGGCGCAGCTCGACGAGCACGAAGGTGCCGATGAGAACGACCCCACCGACCAGATAGCCGGCGACCGAGGCGTCGAAGCTGGCTGTGGCGAGTGTCGTCATGGCCCAGAGCACCCCGAACAGTCCGAGTCCGAGGGTGACCATTCCGAGAAGGTCGAAGTGGCGCCGGGCCCTCTCGCCCCGGTCGCGCAGCACCCTGGTCGCGAGAATCAGCGCCGCGGCTCCGATGGGCACGTTGATCCAAAAGATCCAACGCCAGGAGATGTAGGTGACGATCAGGCCCCCCACCACGATCCCGAGGACCGCCCCGAGGCTCCAGCCAACCGCGTTGTAGCCGTACGCACGGCCGCGCCGTTGCGGAGGGTAGAGATCGGCGATCACCGCGCCACTGTTGGCGGTGACGAAGGCTCCACCGATGCCCTGGAGAATCCGAAAGCCGATGATGGCCGACTCGTTCCAAGCGAGCGCGCACGCGAGCGAGCCCAAGATGAACACAAGGAAGCCCATTTCGTACATGCGCACCCGGCCGAACATGTCCCCGAGCCGTCCGACCTGGGTGGCGAGCAGGGTGATGACGAGCAGGTAGCCGATGACGATCCAGATGACCGAGGAGAGAGCGACATGCAGGCCTCGTTCGATCTCAGGGAGGGCGAGGACCACGATCGTCGTGTCGACGGCGGTTATGAGGACCCCGGTCATGACCACGACCATGGCGAGACCGGTGTGGGCTGTGATCTGTGACCGGCCTTCTGCGCCGGGTCGTCCCGTGGTCTGCTCGCTCTTCATCGTCAGCTCCTTGGCCCCTCGGCGGCGGCCAGTGTTGCTACGCTCTCGCAACCTGTTGAGCGGCGCCTCGGCCTTGCGACTGGTTGAGGACGTGAGCTGGGCAGGGCTGTCCGAGTGGCCTCCAGGTCAGTCGCACGGAGCTGAGCGGCGTACTCCTCGTGCCAGGCGAGCTCGGCTTGCAGGTACAGCTCGCCACGGCGGAAGACCGTCAGCACAGCGGGGCTGACCGAGCGTTCCTCGAGGCAAGCCCGCTTGGCGACGAGCGTGTCGAGAGCTTCCGCCGTCGCCTGACGCCGGTGCTCCAGCAACGCCGAGACCTCGCCGGGATCGCGCAGAGCGCCGAACAGCAGGCCGACTCCGACCGCGTCCGGGGGTCGAACCCAGGCCGTGAGCGTCCTTTCGCGAAGCGTGCTGAGCGCAGCGAGCCCGGCGTCACATATTCGGTAGACGGTGCGCTGCGGGCGCCTGCCTACTTGCTCACTACGCAGGAGCTCAATGAGTCCTTCGGATTCGAGCTGGTGAAGCTCGCGGTAGAGAGCCCCTGGGCTCACCCCGCCCCAGCATTCCACGTGCATGGAATCGGCCTGGCGGCGCAGCTGGTGGCCGTGCATCGGGCCGTGCTCGGCGAGCAGGCCGAGGACGACCAGACGCGACAGGCTCACACGACCACTCTCGCGAGACTATGTGGCAGCGGTCAAGCTCGGTGGTAGCAGGCAGCTCGACGACGAGGATCAGCCCAGGTCTCGGCCGGTCCGGACGAGCGGACTACTGCTGATAGTGCTCCACGACCTCCGCTGGCCGGGTGCCCGTGCTGGCTACGTCCTGGTTGAACTCTCGGCGAGCTCTCCGTTGCCGCAATAGGTCCCAAGACTGGTCGAGAGCTTCGCGGACCTCCCCGAGACGCCGTTCCTGCTCGGGTGTGATGCGTGAGCCGATGTGGCTCTCCTCGAGTTCTCGTTCCTCGGCGACGAGATTCGCGATGCGCTTGTGCAGCTCTCGGTCTTCCATCGAGTGCCTCCCTTTTCAGTTGCTGGTCCCGAGTTCGAACCTCTGACCGGGCGACCTGCCCATCTACGCCGGCTTCTCCGACTCGCCCAGCAGCGGTGCGACCTCCTCGGCGATGAAGTGAAGATGATTGAGATCGCCAAGATCGAGGATCTGGAGATAAAGGGTCGTCGCCCCGGTCGCCGCCCACGAGCTCAGTCGCTGGGCGACCTCTGGCGCGGTGCCGGCGGCGCCGTTCTCGCGGAGCTCGTCGACATCTCGCCCGATCGCGGCCGCCCGAGCCCGGATCTCCTTGTCGTCGCGACCGGCGCAGACAACGAGCGCGGCGGATCTCCGGATAGTCGATGGGTCACGACCGATCCGGAGACAGGCTGTGTCAAGTGCGGCGAAGAGCTTGGAGCAGTGCTCGGCTGGGGCGAACGAGACGTTGCACTCGTCGGCAAAGCGGGCCGCGAGCGCCGGCGTCCGTTTCATTCCCTTGCCTCCGACGATTATCGGTGGTCGCGGCACCTGAGTCGGCTTGGGCAGGCCGGCATTGTCCGTGACCTGGTAGTGCTCACCCGCGAAGGAGTAGCGGTCCTCCGCCGCCCACATCCCGGTGATGATCTCGAGCTGTTCTTCAAGCCGGTCGAAGCGCTCGCCCACCGATGATGGGAAGGGGATGCCGAATTCACGGTGTTCCTCCTCGAACCATCCCGCGCCGAGGCCGAGCTCGACCCGCCCGCCACTCATGGCGTCCACCTGAGCGACGATGAGAGCGAGCTGTGCGGGAAGCCTGAACGTGGCCGCGCTCATAAGGGTGCCGAGGCGGATCCGCGTGGTGTCACGCGCCAGGCCGGCAAGGGTGATCCAGGCGTCCGTGGGACCCGGCCGCGCGTCGCCCTCACCCATCCGCAGATAGTGGTCTGAACGGAAGAACGCGTCGAAGCCGCAATCCTCGGCGCAACGTGCGACTGCGAGAAGTTGCTCATAGCTCGCGCCCTGTTGAGGCTCGGTGAAAATCCTCAGCTTCATCGTTGCCTCCTAGGACGTGAAGGGCCGAGCCGACGACGGCTCAGTCGGATTGGGACTGGTCTCAACGGGCCACCTGGGACCAAAGAGCCCGTGTCAGTCGAGGACGCGAACGCACAAGATGGGCGGCATGTAGGACGCGACCAGACGCCAGGAATCACCGCTGTCGGCCGAGGCGAATAGGTGCCCGGACTCGGAACCGAACACGAGCAGGCTCGGCGGGTTGTCTCCGATGGTGAACGCGTCGCGCAGGACCGTCAGGTGGGCGTTGGTGCCGGGAAGGCCATCGGACAGCGCCTCCCAGCTGAGCCCGCTGTCGATTGTCCGATAGACGCGGCACCGGCCCTTTGGGGTGCATCGGTAGACGTCGGACTCGAGCGGCAGGACGAAAGCGGTATTCGGCTCCTGGGTATGGGTGACGATCGGGAAGCCGAAGTCGGTTGGTAAGCCGCCGGGCTCACCGGCACGGCCGACGTACTTCCACCGGTCACCGCCGTCATCGGTCCGGAAGATGCCCCAATGGCTCTGGGCCCACAGCACGTCGGGGTTCAATGCGTCCACGGCGAGCTTGTGAACGCATTGGGTTGCACCGCCTACTTCGTCGGTGAGGGACTTGGCCTCCAGGCCTTGGTTACGCGCCACCCATGTGTCTCCGCCGTCATCGGATCGGTACACGCCGCCGGCGGTCATCGCGACGACGATGCGGTCCGGTCGTCCCGCGTGGGTTATCACGGTGTGGAGAGCGGTCCCACACAAGCCAGGTTCCCAGTTCGCCCTGTCTGGGTGCTCCCACAGAGCGCGGACGAGCTCGAAAGTTTCACCACGGTCGTCGGAACGAAACAGCGCAGCGGGTTCCACACCAGCCCACACCGTCTCGCCGGCGCCGGACCTGCGATCCAGGTGGAGTTGCCACACTGAAGCGACTGTCGTTGCCACATCCGGCGGGAACGCGACCGGTCGTGTGCCTGCCTCGCCCCAGCTGAGGCCCCCGTCGTCGCTCACTCTGAGGTTCGGGCCGAACTCGGAGTTCGTGGAAGCAGCGAGAAGGCGTCCGGGCAGCTGAACAAGAGCAGGCACGGCATCACCGGCCAGCAGCGGCCCGTCGACCGCACTGTCGCTCACAAAGAAGAGCCCCTTGGTGGTGCCGATGGCCACGGCGAGATGGTCGACGGCTCGTGCGCGGAACCGCGAAGCAGTCACATAAGTCACGGGGAGAGTATGTACCTGATGAGGGTGCCCGCGCTCGCCTATTCCATGTCGCGGGGTGTAGCGGCCCGTTATGTTCTGAGAGGTGGGTTCCTACCTTGACGGAGTCGTCGTGGCGGGTGACCGTCGCGGCCGCAAGCTCGGCTCCCCGACGGCAAACTTGAGGATCGGTGCCGACGTCGGCCTTGCCGACGGTGTCTACGTGGGCACGGTGGAGCTCGAGGACGGCACAAGACACTCGGCGGCCGTCTCGGTGGGCCGGCGCCCCCATTACTACGAGGCAGGTGAGCGGCTCGTCGAGGCGTACCTCCTTGACTTTGACGGGGATCTCTACGGCCAGAAGATCCGCGTGGAGATCGGGACCCTCGTGCGGGGGCAGCGCAGCTTCGAGAGCGAGGAAGAACTGGTCGAGCAGATAGCGAGCGACGTCGAAGCCGTTCGCGCCCTGCACGGCTGAGTCGCCCTGCGAGCTACCGGACGCTCTCCCAGCCTTGTTGCGATAGTCGCCATGGCGCGCGATGGTCTGCCTCTTTGCGAGGCGGGCCGCAAGGCCACAGGCGGGCGACGGCGGGACCCCGGTGCGCAAGCGGAGTACCGAGGGTCACCCAGCCCTTGGCGGGACGACGAGGCGGTCGACTCGAGTCACGCCCTTGAGGCCGCCATCGAGGTGAGATATCGGCAGTTCCGTGACGCCGACCAGGGCCGCTCTCGGTAGCACCGGTGCCTTTCTCGGGCGTCGCCGCCTGGTCGTACTGCTCCGCCAGCCACCTGCTCGATGACCCGGTCGCCAGCCAGGCCGGGAGCCGGACGATGCTCAACTGCGTGACGATTTATCCTCGCCCGGCAGTCGCAACAGCGCGGGACGGGCCAACCGCGCCCGGCTGTTTCGGATCGTTGGAGACCACGGGTAACGCCCGCTAGTCATTAGATACGAGTCGGCATCTAAGCCAGTCGCCATCTCATAGGTCGCTTCCTGCACGCACGCATTGGACTTATTGGACTATGCAAGGATTGGAGGAGCCGAGCCTTTCCGATGCCATATGGGGATGGCCCTTTCAGCCTCTGGAGGGGAAGTGCCAGCGGACAAGTACGCTTGACAGCTGACCGGTCAGGAACGGTCGCCTCCGGCATGTCGGCGTGGATATGTCGGCAGAGCCCCGTGGCACCAGGAGGAGCACTCGAGCAGATGGACTTGGACTCCGGTGGACAGGCAACCGAAGCCGTCGGCAAGATGGGGCGCGTTTCCGTGCCTATTTCCCAGGGCGTTGCGGGCGAGGTGATCATCCAAATCCGAGGCGGCTCGGAGGCCTACACGGCGTACACTGAAAGTGAAGAGCCGCTCGCGGTGAACACACGCATTGTTGTCGTTGAGCAGCTTTCGTCGCGGACGCTACTCGTGACGGGTTGCTGATCAGCCGAGAGAAAGAGGGCTCATGTTCTTCTACAGAATCCCAGCGCCGAACGAGGCGATGGTGGTTTCGGGATCCAAGCGCGGCAGCGATGGCGGGCAATTCCGCATCGTGACGGGAAGGGGGTCTTTTGTCCTGCCTTGGAAGAACAAGGCTCGCTGGCTCTCTCTCGATCTCAGGGAGGCTCTCATCTCCGAAAGCTGCGTGACCAAGCTGCGAATCCCGCTCACCGTCGAGGCCGTCGCAGTGTTCAAAGTCGGCGACGACAACTCGTCTATAGCCAACGCGGCGCGCCGTTTCCTCGATCAGCAGCAGGGGATGGAACGACTCACCTCACAGGTCCTCGCCGGGCACCTTCGCTCGATCGTCGGGGGCCTGACTGTCGAGGAGATCATCGGCGATCGCAACCGGGTGGCCCAGGAGGTCAAGGCAGCCTCGACCGACGAGATGGAGAAGCTCGGTCTCGTGATCGACGCGTTCCAGATACAAGAGATCAAGGACGCCACCGGCTACATCGAGAACCTGGCCGCCCCGCACGCCGCGGCCGTTGCCCGAGACGCGCGCATCGCCGCCGCGCAGGCGGACCAAGCCGCCACCGAGAAGGAGCAGGAAGCGAATGCTCTGAAGGCCGGCTTCGTACGCGAGGCCGAGATCAAGCAGGCGGGCTACAGGGCCGAGATCGAGCAGGCACAAGCTGCCGCGAGCCAGGCCGGACCTCTGGCCCAGGCCAAGGCCAGCCAGCAGGTGACCGAAGAACAGACCAGGCTTGCCGCCCTCCAGGCGCAAAAGCGCGAGAAGGACCTCATCGCAGAGGTCGAGAAGCCCGCTGACGCCGACGCATACCGCACGATCCGGCTAGCCGAGGCCGACCGGGATGCGATCAAGGCGAGGGCCGAGGCGCTCGCCGGCGGGAACCAGAGCCTCATCGCAGCCAACAGGATCGTCGAGCAGCTTCCCGCCTTGGTGGAGGCCGCGGCCAAGGGGCTCAGTGGGGCGAACATAGTCCTAGTGAACGGCACCGAGGGTGTGACGGATCTGCTGACGAACCTAGTGACCCAGGGTTACTCGATCTACGAGGCGATAAAGGGGGGAGTTCCGCAGACCTTGGCCAAGCACGTCGAGGCGCCGCGCGGCAATGGTCCTGCACCACTTCCGGCGACCGGAGAGGGGACCGGAACAGCTCCCGGCGTCGGGGGCCTCGCTCCCTGACCGACCGAGGCGTTCAGAGGGCGCGATCCGAGTCACCATCGGCTCACCGCGACGCATCGCGCGGGGAGTCGGCCGCCTCAGCGGCCCACAGCCTGACGACGGGTCAGGGCCGGACAAGCAGCAGTCTTCCGGACGCGATCATGCGCAGTGAGCATGAAGCACCGGATCGATGACTGACAGCTCGGCAGGTGCCGCCTTTCTGATTCCTCAGGAAACCATCGGCTCGCCGAGCTCGTGGCGCTCAATCTCCACAGGGGCGCCGAATGCCGCACGGTGGCTGGCCCGGCGCAGCGCGGCGAGGACCGGGCGCCCGGCGACGAAGATGAGTCCGGCGTTCAAAGCGGCTCGGGGCAGATCGAAACCGAGCGATGTCGCGGAATGGAACAGGAGGAACCGGACCAGGTTGTGGGCCACTGAGGCTCCAGGCTGGAAGGAGAGCGTCGACGAGGTGCCTGCGCCGAAAGGCCAGAACCACAGGTCGAGAAGCAGGCCGTACGCGAGGCAGGCAAACGCCGCGTATGTGGCCAGCACGCCCAGCTCGCGGCGGCCCCGCAGGTGGGGGAGGCAGCCGGCTCCGTAACCCATCCACGCCGCGGCCATCATCTGGAACGGCAACCACGGACCGACTCCGCCGGTGACCAGCGCCGACGCGAAGAGGGTGAGCGCACCGAGAAGGAAGCCGAAGTGGCGCCCGAACACGTAACCTGCCGGGAACAGTAAGAAGAAGACCGGCTCGAATCCGGCTGCACCGCCTGAGGGAAGCCGCAGCGCAGCGCCGCACGCGCCGAGCACGCCGAGCATGGCGACGCCTTTGGCGTCCATGCCGCCAGAGCTGAACTCGCCGAGCACCGCCACGAGCAACAGTGGCAGGAGCACTGCGACGACCCACGGGGCGTCGCCTGCGTGAGCTTGGTTCAAGGCACCATGTGCCGGTATGAACAGCGGCCAGACGAAGGCCACCGCTCCGATAACCGACGCGATCGCGATGGCGAACGACCCGACCCGGTCGAGACCCACGGCTTGATGGTCGCGAGAGTTGTTCACGAGGACGTCATGTTCTCCTGGGGCCGCGCCAGGAGCGCCGCGGCGACCTCCTCGACCGTCAGCCACTCTGCAGGAGCGAGGATCCGGGCCACCTGAGAGGCGATGCCGGCTGAGTGGCAGACGACCGAGCGGGCGGGACCGTCGGTGATCACTTCACCGTCGGCGAGCACGATGACCCTATCGGCCACCTCTGCCACCAGTTCGACGTCATGAGTCGCCACGACGACGCAATGCCCCCGAGCCGCAAGCAGGCGAAGCTGGTGCGAGAGCCGTTCCTTGGCGCCGTAGTCGAGACCGCGCGTAGGTTCGTCGAGCAGGAGAAGCGGAGGCTGGGGCGCCAGCACTATCGCAAGCGCGAGGGCAAGGCGCTGACCTTCGGAGAGGTCCTTCGGGTGCGTGTCGTCAGAGATGCCGCTGACGATGGAGTCGAGCACCGTTCGCGTGGTCCCCTCGGGGAGCCCGCCGTCACGGTCACCGTCCCGGCATTCAGCCGACACAGTCTCGGCGCACAGCAATGACCCTGGGTCCTGGGGAACCAGACCGGCAAGCCGGATCGCCTCGGATGCTCCAAGGGCGGCCGGACTGCGGCCAAGAACCTCCACCGAGCCTCGTTGCGCGCGGCGTAGCCCGACGAGGTGGTGGAGTAGCGTGGACTTCCCGGCTCCGTTCCTGCCCATGACGGCGATCACCTCACCCTCGTTGAAGTCGACGGTGACCTCCGCCAGAGCGGGGATCGGCCCATAGGCGGCCGTTAGGCCCTTCACCCTCGCGACGAGGTCGCCCGACGCCGTCCGCGTTGGCGGCCGCGTGCTTGCCTCGAGGCGGCGGCGGAGCTCTGGCGCGCGACGGCGAGCGTCGCGGACCGAGAGCGGGACCGGCGCCCATCCCGCGGCACGGGCCAGGCGGACGACAGGTGGTGCCAGCTCGGAAGTGGCGAATATCGCCGCGGGCGTGCCGCTGCGCACCGCACCGGGAGCCGCGCCGAGTTCGACGACGATGTCGGCGAACTGCACGATGCGTTCGAGGCGGTGCTCGGCGACGAGGATCGTGGTGCCCTGGTCGTGGACGAGGCGCGCCAGGGACGCGAGCACCTCCTCGGCCGAGACGGGGTCCAGTGATGACGTCGGTTCGTCGAGCACGAGAGCGCGAGGTGCCGCGGTGAACGCAGCGCCGATGGCGACGCGCTGGCGCTGGCCGCCCGAAAGTGTCGTGATGGCCCTCTGGCGGAGGGAGTGGAGGTTCAAGGTGTCGAGCACGTCCTCGACACGCCTGCGCATCGTCGCGGGATCGACGCCGAGGTTTTCCATGGCATAGGCGAGCTCGTCTTCGACGGTGTCGGCTACAAAGCTCGCATCGGGGTCTTGGCCTACGTAGCCGACCGCATCAGCGAGGTCGCGGGGACGGTACTGCTCGGTGCTGCGGCCGTCGACGGTCACCGATCCGTTGAGCCGGCCGCCGGAGAAATGCGGGACGAGACCGTTGACGCAACGAAGCAAAGTCGACTTGCCGGAGCCCGTCGAGCCGATGACCAGAGCCAGATGACCTTCTTCAATCGCGAGGTTCACGTTGTCAAGCGCCGGCGCCGAAGCGCCGGGGTAGGTGACCGTGACGCGGTCGAAGGTGATCACGCCACAGCCTCCTGCAGCTTGGCGCGCAGCGGCGCTGGTACTGGCGCAATAGCCGATGGGACCGCGGCGGCCAGGATTCCGCCAAGCGCGAGTAGCGGGCCGGGCGGCAAGGCGAGGGGATAGAGCGGCTGAACAAGGGAGTTCGGGTCGCCGCTGCCTGCCGCCACGACGCCTGCAACGGCCGCGAGCCCGGCCGCAACGACGACCCACTCGGCGCCGAGCCAGCGGTCGGGCCGGTAACGGCTCCGTGAGCCATGTGATGCTGCGACGAGCCCCCCGATGACCAGCGCGCCACCGACAAGGACGACAGCGAGCCCTATCCCCGAAGCCGAGCCGGAGTCGAGCACCTCGAACAGGCCGACGCCAAGCCCGACGAGGCCGACGAGTGTCGTGGCGGCGGTGACCTGACGTCGCCTCGGCGAGGTGGATCGTCGCCCGAACCCGCGTGCGTCCATCGAGGCCGCCAGCGCCACCGAGCGCTCGAGCGCGCTCTCAAGGACTGGTACCGCCAGGCCACGCCAGCCCCTTAGCCCGCGCGTGGGCCGGCCCCTCAGGCGTCGGGCGTCTCGGACACGGGCAATCGAAAGCACGACCTGTGGTGTGAACGAGATCGCTACGGTGACTGCGACGGCCACTTCGTAGAGTCCGGCCGGCACGCATCGCAGGAGCCGGAACGACGAGGCGAGGGAGTTCGCGGCACCGAAACAGGCCAGGATCACGGCTATCTGCAGCCCCTGGCAGAACGCGCCAATTGCCTCTTGGGCTGTCACCGGGCCACCGATTGTCACGCCGGCGGCCCACGACGGCAGTGGCGCCGAGGGAAGGGTGAACCACGTGCTACCCGGCACCCGGTTGCCGAAGAGGACTTGGACCACGACCCGGATGGCGATGACGAAGAGTCCGAGCCGTACGAGCGCGCCGAACGAAAGGGCCCACGGACTGCTGCCGCGCCTTGTCGTCACGACCCAGGCCACCACCGCAAATATGAGACCGAGCAGGAGCGGGTTCGTGGTGCGGCTGGCGCTGACCGCCAGCGCACCCGCCCAGCACCACCACGCGATGGGGTGCAACGGCTGAAGGCGGGTGCGAAGCATCTAGGTGACTCGGTCGCCCGAGCGACGGGCCCGAAACAGCGCCCCGGCGCCGATGAGCAGGATCAGGGCTGTCCCGACGGCGAACAGTGCGGGGCTCGTGCCTTTCCCACTGCTTGGAGAGGAGCTGATGGGACCGGCACCATGGCCAGATGAGGCGAGCGTCGAGACCGTCACACCCTTGGCCTGGTTCTCGAGCGCAGGAGCACTCGGAGCGGCCCTTGGTGGTGGGTCTGCCGGGGTGGCGCTCCCGTCAGGCTCGAAGCGCCACCCCTCGACGTCACCTTTGGAGACCTTCCACTCGGCAGGCCCTCCGCTTGCATACAGCCATCGTTTGCCACCGTGCCAGTAGGACCAATAGGCGTAGTGGCCCCCGGACTGGTTGCCGCAGCCGGTCGCCGGGTACCCGTCGATCGCACACAAGAGTCCGGACTCGCCATAGCGGGGAGACGGGTACCTGAGGAGAGCGGCCTGTGCTTGCAACGCCTGCGCATCGTTGTCACCGGCCTTGACCGCGACGCAGGTGACGATGACCTTGCCGTTTGCCCCACCGAAGTCGGCCACGACCGCGACGACGACCGTTTCCTTGGTGTGCGCGGGTACCGTGCATCGCGGAGCGGGGTCCTCGGGCTGTCGAACTGCGCTTGCCGCGGCACCTTGCACGGTTCCCGGTGCCATGGTTGCGATGACCGTCGCAACTACGGCCCCGATCACCACTGTCGCGGCGAGCAAAGTCGCCGATCGCACAAGGAGTCGAGCACGGCTCATGGCCGCGACAGGTTCGCGCATCGCGGGAGGAACTCCGGGTGATCTCGGTCGATGCACTGTCATGTAACCATTTGGGTTCGCGACGCGGTCAGGCCGGTCAGGCGGTTCTGCAGCCGAAGGCGGCTTCGGCGACCGCCAGCTTGCGGGGTCCGATGGGCAGCGCGAGGCCTGCGAGAGCCGGTACCGCCTGCAGTGTGGCGTACTGGCTCGGGGCGCCGTAATAGGAGAACTCGCCCCGCTCGCTCGCTGGCGCGTCACAGCGGTACTGGAAGTTCTCAAGCGCTCGTTCGGGTGTGATCGCGTGACGCACGAATTGCTCGTCGTCGATTGCTCGTAGCGCGATCAACGCCTCGACTACCTCGCCCGTCGAGTCGGGATCACCGCGCTGGCCGTTGCCCGACACGCCGTAGTAGCCGAACGACCCGTTGGCCTCCTCTGATTGGTCGAAGAAAGGCAGCGGGCTGTGGGCCAAGTGCCCGCCGGCCGCGACGATCGCCATGACGGCCAGGGCCGTCGAGTTCGTGTCGGGACCGGAGAAGGTCTTCGGGTCGGGTTTCGCACAGGGCGTGATGAGCGAGTAGTCCCAGCCACCGTCAGCACACTGGCGGCGCGCGAGATAGGCCTCGGCGGCGCGGATCTTTGTGGCAGGGCCCTTCACCGCAACGAGCGCGAGCAGCGCCAGCGACTGGCCGAACGCGTTCGCCGAGCTCGTGGCACCGAACAACCCGGTAGACGCGCCGCTTGAATGTTCAGCCGCCTCCAGCCTTGCGACTAGGTCGTCGGCTGCTGCGTGGCCGCCGAAGTGCACCGAGTCCACTCCCGCAGCGACTGACGCGAGGGTGACGAGCCCGAGCCCGCCGGGATTGACGTCCCCTTTTGCAGAGACGTAGGAGCTGAAATTGTGCTCGAGCCACAGCGTCGCGAACTTGACCTGATCGGCTCCTTCGCCCGTAGCGACGAGAGCCAAGATGGCATCGGCGGTGTCACCTGCACTTGGCTTGTGGGAGACGGCGTCGACGATCGCTCCGCTCTTGCTCAAGTCGCGGGCGATCCAGCCTGCGCCGGCGGCAGCAGCGGCTGTCACCATCGTGGCTTTTCCGTGGGGGACAGGGGACCCGCTGGCCCCCGGTTCGGCGTTTGCAGCCGACGCAACTGGTATCGCGACGGCTCCAAGGCCGAGAAGTAGCGCAGCAAGGCAGGCTCGGGCCGCCCGATGGACGGAGGCTGGCATGAAGGTCCTCTCCCGGATACTGGATCCCGGAGAAGCGCTGAGACACCGCCGCTGTACCGGTTCCCAGTTCCCGCTTTCCTCGACGGTTAGTAGGACTCACCACAAGCAGGTTTTCCGGCTTGCGAGGACGAGCCTCGCCTACGGTTGCGGGCCAGCGCCGGACTTTGACCGGACTTCCCCTGCAGGCAGCGGGACGACCGAAGCCGTCGAAGCGAAGGGTAGCAGAGCCGGCAGCGGCCCTCATGGTTGGACCTACGCGGTCCTGCTCATCGGCAATCGAGGACCCCCTGGGGACGAGAGTCGTGCCGGCAAGCGGAACTGCGCCTTCTCAGGCCACAATGACCCCCTCGACATACGCGCGGAAGGGTGCTTGCGGAGGCTCTTGTCTACCGGATCCAGACCCCGGTGCGGCCCCTTCGGATGGAGTGCCCCAGAAGACGATGGTTGCGCGCTTCGAGGTCGATGCCGTATTTGACCACCTCACGATCCCGAAGCTCGCTCCGGAGGCCTACCTTCGTGCAACGGTCACCAACAGTTCGCCCGTGCTGCTGTTGCCGGGCCGCGCGAGCCTCTTCCACGGTGCGGAGTCCGTCGGCGCTACCGATCTGGGCACGGTCGCCACTGGGGAGGAGTTCGAGCTGCACCTCGGTGGCGACGGCCGTGTTCGCGTGGAACGGGAGCTGCTGCGCAGGAGCACCGGAAAGGCGATGATCGGCGGAACCAGCAGAACTAGCAGCGTTGATGTCGCCTACGAGGTCACAGTTGAGAACCACCGGGCCGGCCGTTCCGGGTGACTGCAGGACCGGATGCGGATCTCGGGTGACGGCGACATCAAGGAGAAGCTGCGCGAAACCAGCCCCAAGACGTTCGAGCAGGACGAGCCCGGCCGACTGACATTGAAACTGGATCTCGAGCCCGGGGAGAAGTCGGCCATCTGTCTAGCTTCATCGTCGAACACCCCGCGAACGTGGTTCTCAGAGGCTTGTGATCACCCTTTGAGCCCGGCGGTGGCCATTCCTCCCTTTATCCCTTGTTGGACCAGTATGAGCAGAATGGCCGAGGGGACCGCTGCGAAGACGGCCGCGGCCATGAGCTCCGGCCACTGCGAGGTGTACTGACCCATGTACGAATAGATGCTCAGTGTCATCGGTTCGACGGTGTTGGAGGTGCTGAGCGTCAGAGCGAACAGGAAGTCGCCCCAAGCGAACAGGAACGAGAAGAGAGCGGCCGTCAAGATAGCCGGCCTGCTGAGCGGGATCACGATCCTGAGTAGGGACCCAAGAAGCGTCGCACCGTCCACGCGGGCAGCCTCGAGCAGCTCGCGTGGCAACCCGATCATGAAGGCCCGAACGACAAGGATGGAGAACGGCACGCAATAGGTGGAGTCGGCGATGATCAGCCCCAGGTAGCTGTTGAGCAGATGGAGCCCGGCGAAGATCTTGAAGAACGAGGTGCCCAGCACGATGCCCGGGATCGTCTGGGCGACCAGAAGCGACAATGTGACGAGCCATGTGACCCGAAACCGGAAGTTCGCCAGAGCGTAAGCCGCGGGCACCGAGATCAACACTGAGACCAGCGTGGCACCGACCGCGATGATGAAACTGGTGAGCAGAGAACCACCCTGGGTGTGAACGACCTGTGAATAGGCGGCGAAGGTGGGTGTCGGCGGGAAAAGGGCCGTCGGTGTCGCGAATGTCTGGTGCAAGGTCTTGAGCGAGGTGACCACGGCCCAGTAAAGGGGCACAAGCATCAGTCCGACGATCACGAGCGCCACGGCGAGGTTCAGCCCGGAGATCAGCGTTCTGCGACGAGAGTTGTGCCGGTAGCTCATGACCTGAGCTCCCCCCTGTAAGTGCGCACATACGCGACGGCACAAACGAGGGAGATCGCCATCATGATCGTGCCGACCGCGGCACCCTGTCCAAAGTCGAGGTTATAGAACGACAGCGTGTAAGCCCATGTGGACAGCAACTGGGTGGCGTTCATAGGCCCGCCACCGGTCATGATCATCACGATGTCGAAGGCTTTCAGCGTATATATGAAGCCGAGGACCAGCACCACAGCGATCACCGGTCGCATCACCGGCAAGGTGATCGACCGGAATGTCCGTAGCCGCCCGGCACCATCGACACGCGCCGCCTCGTACAGCTCATGGGGGATGTCTTGGAGCCCGCCGTGCAGGAGCAACATGTTGAACGGGATCCCTATCCAGATGTTTGCGAGCACGATGACCAAGAGCGCGAGATGCGTATTGGCGAACCACTCGATCGGAGAGTGGATGAGCCCGAGATTCGAGAGCACCTGGTTGACCATGCCAATGTTCGGGTCGAACATCATCCGAAGGATGATTCCCGTGACAACACCGGGAAGCAGCCATGGCACGAGTATGAGCGACCGCAGGAAGCCACTCAGGGGAAAGCGCCGGGTGAAGAACAACGCAATCAAAAAGCCGATGCTGAACTGCATCACGATGGACCCCACCATGAAGATCGCCGTGTTCCACACGACGCTCGGAAGAAGCGGGTTCGTGACAGCCATCTTGTAGTTGGTGAGGCCGACGAAACCACCGGTGTTGTGCACGAATGTGATGACGCTCGACTGCCGAACGCTCAGAAGGATGCCGTAGACGATGGGATAGGCGAAGAGGGCCAGGAGATAGATGACAGCCGGCAACAGGAACAGGACCCGGCCGCGGAAGAGTCTGCGGGGCCCGCGCGCTCGGTCGCCGCGTTCGGGCTTCGCGGACGAAGCGAGCTCGCCTGTATGCGTCGCTGCCATCTCAAGCGCGTCGGGCATCAACAACCTCTTTGCTGGGACCAGGGTTCATAGGAGAGGCAGCTGTGCGTCGTCGCGAAGATAAACGGGGATGCGCTCTAAGGGCGCGGCCGCCTCGACCCACGTGCCGCCCTTCATGATCTCGCCGCTCCACGGGTCGGCCCAGTTGGCACCCGCCGGCAGGTAGACGCGCCGAGAGCGCGCTCCAAGCACTGTGACAGGTGCGACGAGCACCGAAGGGCCGAAGCAGTACTCGTCGTCGATCCCCCAAGCGTCTTCGTCGTCGGGGAAGTCGAACCAGAGAGGTCGCATCGGCGGGATGCCCTCGGCAGCTGCCACGGTCATTTGCTCGAGCACGTAGGGCTTGATCCGTTCGCGAAGGCGCAGGATGCCAGACAAGATGTCGTACACCTTGTCGCCGTAGGACCAGATTTCGTTCGGGCCTCCGGACATTCCCTGGGAGAGCGGGTTTCTTGGCTCGCGGTCTCCGTGGAGCCGGAACAACGGGCACCACACGCCGTACTGGAACCAGCGAACGATGAGCTCACGGTAGTCGGGGCTTCTCGCGTCCCCGCCGTGGAACCCTCCGATGTCGGTCGTCCACCACGGGATGCCGGACACCGCGACGTTCAGGCCGGCCCGGACTTGGGCGGCGAGGGACTCGAAGGTGGCAGGGATGTCGCCTGACCACAAAGCTGCACCCCAGCGTTGGCTGCCCGCCCAAGCCGAGCGGATCAGGCTGACAACCTCGGTCTCGCCCTGCTCGTGCATGCCTTCGTAGACGCCGCGGGCATGGTCGGTTGGGTAGCGGTTGAGCACCTCAGGGCCGGTCCCCGCCGCAAGACGCAGGTTGTCGACATGGCCGGGTCTGATCTCGGGCTCACAGGCATCGAGCCAGAAGACCTTGATCCCGGTCTCGTAGTAGTTGGCGCGCACCTGGTCCCAGAGGTAGCGGCGGGCGTCCGGGTTGGTGGCGTCATAGAAGGCGACCGGGAGCCTCACCGGGGCGTGCCGATCGGGCCAGTCCGCGTGGAAAGGTGCTCCCCGTTCGGTCGCGATGAAGTACCCGGCGTGCAGCATCGGCTGGTAGTTGGACGAGAGCACGCTCACAGACGGCCACACCGACACCATTAGCTTGATGTCCATGGCCTTGAGCTCCTCGACCATAGCCTTCGGGTCGGGCCATTCGCTCGGTTCGAAGCGCCAGTCACCGAGCTGGGGCCAGTGGAAGAAGTCGCAGACTATGACAGACAGGGGAAGCCCGCGCCGGTCGTACTCCCTCGCCACCTCCAACAACTCCTGTTGCGTGCGGTAGCGAAGCTTGGACTGCCAGAAGCCCGCCGCCCACTCGGGAAGCATCGGGGCGTGCCCGGTCACGCCTGCGTAGCGGGTGGCTATCTGGGCCGGTGTCCCGGCGGTGATCCAGTAGTCGATCTGGCGGGCGCTGTCGGCGACCCAGCGAGTGGCGGTGGCCCCAAGCTCAACCCTGCCGATGGCGGGGTTGTTCCACAACAGGCCGTAACCGCGGCTCGACACGACAAAGGGGATGCTCACCTCGGCGTTGCGTTGCACGAGGTCGAGCACGACGCCCTTCTGGTCCAGACGGCCGTGGGTGTGCTGGCCGAGTCCGAAGAGCCGTTCGCCCTCATAGGCGGCAAAGCACTGCTCGATGTAGTGGTACCCGTTGCCGGTGGCGGTGAAGTTGCGGGGGCCTGGCCACCAAAAGTGGATCGGCTGCTCGGCGAGCAGCTCGTCGCCGGTGTCGGCTCGTAGGAAGCGGATGTGGCCGGCGTCGTCGATTTCAGCGGCCAACGCACCGACGGTGATGCGTGCACACTCCCCGTCGATCTCGACAGTCGCCTCCGCAGCCGGTCGCTCGCTCAAGGCACCGTGGCCTTCGACCAGGTTGTCGAGGCCTACCCGCACGCGCAGGCTGTCAGGGCCCCATGGCTCGATGCGGACTATCTCGTGATTGGAGCGCCTTGTGAGTGCCCCGGCGTTGTCGGTGAATCTCGCAGTGCTGATTTCGTCTTGAGGCTGCGGGAAAAGAGAGGGCAAGGCAGTCCTTTCCGGTGAACGACGTTCTCCCTCACGGCCGAGTCTGGCGACCGTTCGCGACGGCAATAACTGGGCCACGCCTTCGTTCTCGAAGGCGTGGCCCCGAACTACTCAAACGGTCAGCAACCTAGCCTTCGCCGTACTGCTGCAATGCATATTTCACTTGAGTCTCCGCGGCACTGGCGGCTGCCTTCGGCGAGAGCTTGCCGAGGATCACCGCTTGGACTGCAGTGCCGAGGTCTGTGTCAATCGCCGGGTAGGCAAGACCTACCTCGGATGTACGGGACTGCGCGTGCTCGATCTCGTAGGCGAATATCCGGTCCGACGGATCGTTCGCGATGAGCTTGGCAGACACAGACTTTTGGCTAGCTATCTCACCGTTCTGGGAAGCCCAGCTGTAGGTGCTGGCCGGAGAGGTAAGGAAGCGCAAGAGCTTGAGCCCTAGCGCCTCTTTGGCAGGCGTCGTCTTCGGGATGACCCAAACCTCTCCACCGAGTGGCCCGACGGGTGCCATGCCGGACTTCGGAACTGGGATTGAGGTAACTCCCCAGCTCAGACCCTTCGTCGAGTTGAAGTCCCCGAACTCCCACGGCCCAATCACGATCATCGCGGCCTTTTGGTCTTGGAACTGCTGAGCGATGTCGTTCTGCTGGTAGTCCACCTCCGCTGGGGGCATGCTGCCGTCCTTGGCGAGCTCGGAGTAGAGCGTGAGCGCCGCGACCCCGCCGGCGTCGTTGACGTGCTCAAGGTCGCCACCGGCGGTCCAGAAGAAGGGCAAGAACTGCCAGGTCGCGTTGCCACCTGAGTTGTACCCAGCAACCTCGAGGCCGTATACCCCGGTCTTCTTGTTGGTGAGGGCCTTGGCCGCGGTCACGAGTTGAGCCCACGTCGTCGGAGGTGTCACACCTGCTGCCTTGAGCAGCTTCTTGTTGTAGAACAAGCCAAGAGAGTTGTTTCCGAAACCGATGCCGAACTGCGTCCCGTGGAAACTCCCTGCCTCAATAGCTCCCTCCGTCAGCCCTTTCGTGCTGACACCGAGCTGGTTGAGTGGGACCAGGTCACCGGCAGCAGCCAGTCCGCCCACCCATGGGTTGTCCATCATCAGCAGGTCCGGGAGCTGACCCGCTGCAGCTTCCACCAGCTCCTGGGACTCCATCGTGGCGTCGGCCACCACGTCACGCTTCACCGTGAAACCGGGGTTCGCGGCTTCGAACTGCTTTATGAACGCGACCATCTCGGTGTTGTCGCCCGCGGTGTAGTAGTCCTGCATGGTAATCACACCACCGGACGTCGCCTTTGGAGCACTCGAGACTGCCGAGGACCGCGTCGACGCGAAGGCCGTCGAACACAGTCCGGCAACCATGAGCATCGCGCCCAGCACGGCGACCACCGGGGTAACGGACCGGCGACGCTTAAACGCTGCACCCCTTTTTGGCTGAATCGTCATTCTTATCGCTCCTCCCTTCTCATTACTGCCCTCTCTTCGGACTGCCGGCATATGCCGTGGATATTCCTCTTCCGAGGTCTTCACCTGTGTTACTGCTGTCTGAACTGCTTCTTTCTCGCCTGGCCAAGTCAACCCAGCTTTGCCTGTACGAGTGACGGCTGAGTAGGCGCGTTAAAGATCTCGCCTAGCACTACGCACGCGGCACCGCGGGCCCACCTGGCATCGTCAAGCGGCTCTGTTGCAAAGATGATCTCGGCGTTGAGATCTGGAAATATGGACGCCTTGATCGCCTTGATCATTGGGTCAAATCGCCAATGTCCAGCCTGGACACCTTCGCCACTTATGATCAGCAGACGAGGATTGATCACGGTCATGAGCATTGCCAGCCCGCGACCGAGATAATGACCAGCTTGCGACAGAATCTGGCGACTGAGTTCATCGCCCTGTTCAGCCGCAGCCGCCACCAGGCCTATCGTGAGCCCGTTCAGCTCTTCCGCGCGACCAAGAGATGTCTTTGTACCTTCATCGACAGCAGCGCGTACGTCCCGCAAGATCGCTCTGTCCGATGCCCAAGCCTCGACGCAGCCAGTCCTTCCGCAGGAGCAAAGTGGTCCCGTGTCGCTCAACTGCACATGGCCGAATTCCCCAGCCGCCCCGTCTGCGCCGCGGTAGAGCTGACCGTTGACAACGACCCCCGATCCGATCCCGGCGCCTACGGCAACGGCAATGAAGGTGTCGATCCCGGCGCCACGCCCGAACCATTGTTCTGCGGCAGCCAAGGTGTTGGCGTCGTTCTCGAGGATGACCGGGTAGCCCAGCCTTTCAGAAATTGGGCGCGCCAAGGGGACGTTGTTCCAGTTGAATGTGGGAGAGGAGCGGCACACCCCGCTGGTCGCGTCGACTGGTCCGTTGATACCTACTCCCACTCCAATTATGCGGGAGGCGTCCACTCCAGACGAGCAAAGGGCCTGTTCGACGGCTTCGCAAATGGCGTCGATGATGGAGCGAGGGTCGCGGGGCAGAGCTGGGCTGCCACTCGCCTGGTGCTGGGCAGCAGCTGGTCCCAAGAGGGCGGTTACCTGGGCGTAGGTGACCGTGGCGCTCAGATCAGTGATGACGAGGGATATGGCGTGCCCCATCAATTTCAGGCCGATGACAAAGTTGGCCTTCTCATTGAGTCGGACCAAGTAGGGAGGTCTCCCTCCGCTTGAAATACCCTGCCCGAGATCTTCAACCAAGCCTCGGTTCGTGAGGTCGGCGACGATCGACGAGACGGTCGGGCCGCTCAGTCCAGTTGCCCTCGAGAGATCGGCCCGAGACATCACAGGGCAGGTGCGCAGCACGTTCACAACCAGGTTGCGGTTGATGTCGGCCATCAGCTGCCAGTTGCCCCGGCGAGGGCGATGGGTAGCCGGACTATCTTGGGAAGGATTCATAAGAAAGTACCCTCAAAAAAAACTGCGAGGCGGACCTCGGACGTGTTCACGGTAACGACACTCATCCGACATGTCAAGGATCAAGATGCGAGCACACCGTGAGTGGAAGGTGGAGGCTCAACAACCCGGTCGAACATCGATCAGCCTCACGAAAAGGCGATAGGTCCGGCCGGGCTCGCTGCATGAAGCCCCCGCTCCTGAACTGCGATCGGGCCAACTTTGAGCCGCAACAGCGTGCCACCGGGACCGCAGTGCCCGAATGTTCCGCCCTCCCAGGCGGCAGCCGCTCTTGCGGATGACATCGATGTCTGGAAGTCGGCCGACATCGCACAAGACAGCGCTCGCGGTTCAAAGTTGAGCCTCGACGACTGAACAGAGCTGCTTGTGCGCCCCCCGGGACTTGAACCCGGAACCTGCGGATTAAGAGTCCAATCTGGCCCGTGCGGGGGCGTCTTGTGGCGTCTCGCCCCGTCTCAGATTCGGCTTCTGAGCAGGGCCTGCGCGTTTCGAGCGAGACGCTTGGGGACGCTGGCGGACGCGTTCGGAAGCCCAATGTTGGGTGAATGTTGGGTGGGATCGAACGGTCGTGGGCTGGTGGAAGCCTGTCAGACACGGGCTTTGTGACGCCACGCACGTGGGCACACCGTGGACTTCGCACGGCGATGTTCTCAGGCGCGTGGTCTGAGGCAATCAGCTGGCCCGACGAATCACGGCGTGGCCGTCGCGCACGAGCTTTGCGATGCTGCGATTGTCAGAGAGGTTCTCGCCTACGCCTACCACCAGTTCCGCCCCGACGGCCGACGCGAGCTTCTCGAGGGTCTCGAGCGTCGGCCGGGCGCCGCCTGCCTCCATGCGGGCGATAGCCGACTGGGTGGTCCCCATCCGGTTTGCCAGGTCCGTTTGGGTAAGTCCAGCCTCGGTACGGAGCCGGTACACGAGCTCCCGGAAGGCGGTGATGCGGGCCTCGTCCTCGAAGGCGACGCGACCCTCCTCCGTGCGTGGTTGACTCGCCTTGATCTCGTCCCAGGTCGTCCGCTTGGCCATGCCCCTCACTCCTCGTCGTCCGCGATGTGCGCCTCGGCCACACACCGCTCCATCGCTTGCTTAGCCCGGCCGACCTCCGTCCTCTCCAGGCGCCGCGTCTTCGCAAACACCGTCAGCAGAATGATCCGCCGGCCCGGCGCGATCCAATAGGTGATTCTCGTCGGTCGGCCCGCCAGATAAAAGCGCAGCTCCCTGAGCTTGCCGTCAAGCTGTCGAGTATGGGGCTCGTCCAGTAGAGATCCGAACTCGGCGAGGCGGTCGATGTGGAACCGCACACGCTCGGCATCGGTGTCCTCCAAGGAGAGGTACCAGTCGCGGATCTCGGGCTCGAGCTCAACGACCCCCCACATAGCGTCCATGCTATACCGCGCGCCCGGACACGTCGCTGTCTGAAACGACCACTGCCGGCGCCCGGCTTCTACGTACCGGTAGGGTAGGGGAAGTCCTCACAGCTCTCTGAGCAGCACTGCGCAACGAGTGACGATCCCTGCGATGTCGCATGAGCCTCGGCCACCGGCGGCTGAATCTCAGCTTGGGAAGGGCGGTCAGGCGTACGACGACGGATCGAGGCGACCTATTGGGGCAGGTCATCGCGTTAGCAGCACGTTGAGGAACGACCACGGACGGCGGCGTCCGCGGGATATTCGCGGGATGCGAGTTTCCCGCTAAATCAGACTTCTCAAGGGCTTTGCAGGCGTAAAAAGGCGTTCCTGGACATCCGGAGGTGTCCATGAATCCACAGGTCAAGTGCATAATCGGTCATCGACGTACACGTGGGTTCGGGGGGTCCCGATCCATCCTCGCGCCAACGGATCATCTCGCGATTGGGAGCAAAGCAGTGACCTGGTCCACGCCGGGGCCGGTCTGGGTGGCGTCAGCGGGCCTGTCGTCAATCATCGTCCGACTGCCGGGATCATCACGCCAGCCGGTCGTTGTGGGGGCGCGATGTTGTCCCACGCTTCTGGCAACGACTGGTCCCCTGGGACTGGCGAGCGACAGTGGCGACGACAATAAGAAGCGTGTTCGGCGATGAGTCGCCTCACCGCCCGACCTCGGATCAGCAAACGCGGGATCTGCTGCTCACCGACTCGATGGAGTGCCGTACCGATCGAGGTGTGCCGTAACCTCGATCTGTCGCCTGGCCCAGTAGCGCTCGAGCTCCTTGACCGCTGACTTCGGAACGCCCGACGGATCACTTGCCGCATCGGCGATCGCAGCTGGTCCAAGGGCGAAGATCACGCCAGCGAGCGCGGCATCGACTCCTGCCGGGCGGTAGCGCCTCACGAACAGCGACAGGCCTTCTTCTGCGGTGAGGCCAGTGCGCTTCTCCATCGCCATGAGGTCGTAGTAGTCGCGAAGCGCTCCACGTCTCGTGATGACACCGAGCTTCATCGCGAATAGGTCTGGGAGGGATGCGACAGGAATCCCTCCGACCGTCGTGAGCGGCTCCACGTTTGT
>PLKG01000032.1 GCA_003140595.1 Acidimicrobiaceae bacterium
AATGTGCAGGTGACGCTGTGAAGTGACCGGGAGGCGATCGGCAGGTTGATGAGGCCGATCGGCAGGTGGTGTGAGAGACGGGAACGCTGAGGGGCAAGTGGAACGCATCGAATGGCGAGGCAAGCGCCCGGCCCAGCGCGTCGTCAGCCGGCTCGGTGTACTGCGACCCGTCGCGGGTCGCGACGCGCCCGAGTCGCGCTCGCGCGTCGCGTTCCGGCGACGCGTCGGTAAGCCAGTGCATCCCCCCACCATGCACGAGCGCGTTCTGACGCTCGGCAGGCTCGATGACGTTCGGGAAGTCCGGAAGATCGATGTCGAGCCGACCGGGACGACCGATTCATACTCCCCGAGCCGGCAGCGGTCACGGAGAAACCTGGACGCCAGCCCGGAAGCCCTGCCTGGTACATCACTGCCGCTGTAGCCCATGGTGCGGATAAGGCGGGCGAATTTCGCTAATCGCAACAAGTGGCCTCTGAGCTGCGCCTGTGAGGTTTCCTGTGAGGTCTCCTGTGAGATTGGCTGTGAAGTCGTCGCCAAAAAAGTCTCCGGAAACTTGCCGCTGTGAGTGTTTCTGTGAGTGTTGCTGTGAGTGGCCCTCTTCATACTTCGGGTCGTGGACGCTGCCCGAAAGAGCCCAATGAATGCCGTCGCGAACCTGCAACGTCAGGCACCGCCCGTTCGTACGGCCATTACTCCCTTGGAGACGAGGATCTGGCATAGCCCGCCGGAGTCCGGTGATCGCCGCTCGTGCGCCGGACCAGACAAGGTTCCGGGGAGGTTTCTCGGACAACGCCGAGACGCCCGGTGATTGGTCAGTGATGGCGATCGGTGTGAGCGGTTCCGCGAGCGATCCGGGAGCTGCGTGTAAATGGAACAGCGCGCCGTATGAACCGAACGGCGTCGTCACGAAGCGGTCACCGTCCGGCGTCCAACCGTCGTCACCGCCATCCGCAGGCTCCGACCGAAGACAACACGAGCTGACGAAATCAAGCACGACCCTCGCCGCTGTCAGTCAAGACGCAGGAAAGAAAGGACATAATGAAGACTGTCGAGCAGTTGCCATTTCCCGAGCTATTGGACATCACCGAGGCCGCCGAGTTCCTCTGCACCTCGATTCGCCACATGCGTCGGCTCGTGGCCGAGGACAAGCTGTCGGTCGTGAAGATCGGCGGCAAGCTCCGCTTTGACCGAGCCGACCTTCAGAAGTTCATCGACGACCATCGGCGGCCCGGGCGCGCGCGGTAGAGAAGATCGCCGCGGACACAAGGCGGGTATTCCCATTGGCGTCGGTTACAAAAGCTGGCGTAACTCCTCGATCGTCAACTGCGTGTCAGCGAGGATGCTGCGCAAAGTGCCCTTCGCGACATCAGGCCGTGATGTACCGGGACTGTCGTGCCGCGACCGTCGGGGTGACGCAGGACGTGGTGGCTGCCGGTAATCCGAGCGACTGGACGCGGAGAGGCACTACCAGCGTTTGTCAGCTTCGCGTAGCGTCTTACCGACATCACCGATAGCATGTCGACCATGAGCACGACGAGTGTTGCGCCGGAGGTACGCAAGCGGGTCTTCGCCTCGCGCGACCGCTTCTGGCGGCCCGAGGACTTCGATGGCTCTCCCGACGCGGTCGCCCAGACGCTCTCGCGGATGACTCGAACCGGAGATCTCCGCCGAGTCCGGCGAGGGCTCTACTGGTGCGGCACACCCACCCGACTCGGCATGGCTCCCCCGCCACCCGATCGCCTCGCTGGTGAGATCGTCGGTTACACAGGCACCGGTCCCAGCGGATGGAGCGCCTCCCTGGCGCTCGGCCTTTCAACCCAAGTGACGCGCCGCGAGACGATCGCCGTGCCAGGACGAGCGCCACGCAGTCCAGGCCCCGTCCACTACGTCAGTCGTGCGGCCAGCACCAAGCGCCGCGATGAGCGACTCCGCCCTTTAGAGGTCGGGCTCTTTGAGGTCCTGCGAGACTGGAACGCCCTCGTCGAGGTCTCGACACACGACGCAGTGGATCGGATTGCCTGTCTCGCTGACAACGGTACGGTCCGTCTCGACCGGCTCGCCCGCGCGTCCCAAACCGAGCCACCCCGAGTTCGGGAGCGACTTCGCCGTCTCTTCGGCGCGCTCGGCCGACCGGCATTAGCCGACACCGTTCGGCCAGCTCGCAGCGAGTCGGTTCACCACGACCTCGCACTGACCGGCTGACGATGCCCCGATTTCGGGACTTGGTTGAGTTCGGACCGACGCTCGATGCCGCGGCCGAGCGCCTCGGTATCAGCCCCACCGCCGTCGAGAAGGACTATTGGGTGAGTGAGGTCCTTCGGGTGCTGGCTCGCGACCTCGGCGCTGCCTTCATCTTCAAGGGCGGGACCAAGCCTGTCGAAGGGCTATCGCATAGTGGAGCGCTTCTCGGAGGATATCGACGTCCTCCTGGTGCCCACAGGACGCGGGCGCGGCGCGACCGACAAGCTGATGAAGGACATGGGTGAGGCTTCAGCCGAAGGTATCGGCGGGACAGCGACAGCGACGGCGCGGCTGACGATTGGGCGCGGGCGGCGCGTTCGCCTGCGAGCAGCGCGATCGGCTAGGGCTGCTCCGAGAGAAAGCGGGCGGCATCGAGAAGCGGCGCAAGGTATCGGCGGCTGCGTCTCTCGATGTCGGCGAACGCCGGGACCTCGCCCGGTAGGTAGTCGCCGAGCTCCCCGTCCCATCGATCGCGATACCCAGCCATGCGTCTCTCAAACGTTGCCGACCACTCCCGAGGTGAAGTTCGCTGCCGTCCCCGCCCTTGGTCGTTCTCCGCCTTGCGCAGGTAGAGGTGCCAGGCTTCCAAGGGATCAACGTTGCCGTCGTCGAGCAGTTCGTGAATGTCGTACAGGTCGCGGCATTGCAAGCGCTCGGCAATGCATCGAACCTTCTCCGCCGCTACCTCGTCGAGGGTGTAGCCGTCGATCGCCGTGCCCTCGGGAAGGTCGGGCCAGCGTGTTTGTAACGCGATCCTGCGGTGCGACTCGACCAGTTCGGTATCGGAGATGTCGAGCTTGAGCTTCCGGGGCTTGGCGCCGAGCGGCCCCACGTAGTTCACCCACGGGGTACCACCCTCGCCGTCAACGATCTCCAGGAGGGGTACTTCGAGGCGCTTGCGGCAGGTGTCCACCGCAACCGCGACGAGGGCGACGGCGTCGCTGCTCGAGAGACCGTCGATGGCGGAGAAGTCGAGATCGGCGGAGTAGCGGTAGTCGGCGAAGTAGCAAAGGCGGAGCAAGGTGCCCCCTTGAAAACGAGACGCGGGTCGCCGACGGCGCCGATATCGGTGCAAACGTGGGCCAGCACGTAGTCGCGCTCGATGGTCTGAGCGGGGAGTCGCTCATCGTTGGCTCGCTGCGTGATGACACCCTTGGCGATCATGCTGCCACGACCGCTTCCAGCTCGGTTGCCGGATAGGGCCAGGCGACGCCCCACGTCTTGTCGACCCAGCCCTTCTCGCCGCGCGCCTTGCGATCCAACTCAATCAGGGAGCGCCACACGGGCAGTTCCAGCCCCTGCGCCACGGGGAGCGACAGCGTGGTCGCGAT
The DNA here is from genome assembly GCA_003140595.1 of Acidimicrobiaceae bacterium. Taxonomy (GTDB): domain Bacteria; phylum Actinomycetota; class Acidimicrobiia; order Acidimicrobiales; family Bog-793; genus Fen-455. Next base: position 3,573 of record PLKG01000032.1, read on the forward strand.
GGACCCAATCCGGCGGTAGGAGGCATCGGCGTTGATCTCACGGGCAAGATCGCGGATTCCCACGACGGTGTCTGCCGCCGCGAGCGCCTCGGCGACCCGCGACGCGCCTCCCACCAGGAGCGGGCGCGAGGCCACGTCCAGGAGTGCTCTTGGCACCGTTGCGACGCGCGACGGGCCGAGAGGTTCGGTCCCGACGAGGACGGTGTCCTCTCTCTCACGAATGACGCGAAGGGGCCGTCCGGTCAGCGCCTTCTCCCGAGGCCGATACGGGCTGGCGACTTGGATGGCACGGACCGGCCGCACCAGCAACCCGTGGTGATCCAGGGCCGTCAGGAATCCGATGCGGTGGGGGTGGCCGGCGAAAACTGCGGCTACGGCCGAGCCGAGGTCGTCCCACACCGCTGCCGTCCCCAGAGAACCGATCTGGCGGACGGCGTACCTTCCGACCGCCAGGCGATCCACCAAGCCCATGCTCGTCCAACGGGTGAGCAGGTTGGAGGTGGCCTGAGGCGACGTACCAAGGGCCTCTCGAACTTCAGCCGCGCTGAAGGCCGTCCGCCCTTCGCTGGCGAACCGGTCGAGGATCTTCAAAGCCCGATCGTTTGCCATGGTCGTCTCCAGTTCACGCTTGACGTGTATCAGTGACAACTATAGCAACTCATATTTGTCGGAAGTGTCGCTTGTACACGCTGTGCGTGAACTAGCGCCCACTAGCACAAACAATGTGAGCCAGTCGGCTTTTTCGGCCAGACTCCAATTCCCTTGACGCCGCCCGTGCCAGTACGCAGCCGAGGATGTTGCCTGGGCGGAAGGGCTTGGAGCAATCGACTCAGGGCGAGAAGACAAACCCTTCGTCGAGGATGACCGGTCTCTGATTCCCTGGCCGATGGTCGACGCGGGCCCGGTAGTCGACGAGCAGGGGCGATGCCGACAGCGTCCAGCTCCACGGGCCGAGACCGATCTCTTGGTGGTCTTCTCCGACAGCCCGCCGGGGATGACGATGACCGACCGGACTGTGCTCGTAGAACAACCGGAGAGTGGGAAGCACCGCCCGATTCGCTACCTCAAGACCCTGATCGAAGAGCACGAGCACGCCCGTGCGCATGTGTGGCTTGAGTGTCGCTCGCGGCGGGCATTTCGGGCATCAGGCCACGTCCACCGTCACCGTCAACTCATCAGGCACTTCGAACTCGGCGATCAGGCCCGCGAGAGCCTCACACAAATCGTCAACCGCCTCCTCGCGCGTAACGTCCTCGCCGTTCGCGCCAACGCTGGGCCGTAGTTGCGCGTGCGCGCACCACACCCCCGTCCTTGGACGTTGGACGCGGCGGGCTGATGGTATTGCTGTGGAGTGGTGCGAAACGAGAGAGGCTGGCTGTGGCAGGACGACTTGATCGTGGCGATCTACCGCTGGTAGCGCTCGTCTCAGGCGTGGCAGCAAGCAGTTTTCCTGCATCGCTGGCCTCTTGTGCTCGCGTTCGAAGGCGATCCAGCCTGCTGGATGGCAGAAAGGGCTCGAACGGGTTGAGCGCTTGGAACGTGCCTGGTGACTCGCTCGGAGGCTGCCGAGACGACGCCTGACCGAGGCCTTCTGGTGACGGCTGTGAGGGACCGGCACTGTGAAGTCCGTGAGAAGCTCATCCGCAGGCACTGCACGGTTCGAGCGGACCGAAACATGAGTGTCGCCCTGTGCGACCAGACGTCGCTATCGCCTTAGTGGCCGCCGACGCCCCAAGGTCTCCAGGCCCGCGGAGAGGTTCTCCGCGCCCAGGCCGAGGGTGTTGTGCTCACCAGTCGTTATGACCTCCACACCGGCGGAGCGGATAGCTTCCAGATAGGGCTCGTCTGCGCACGCGTCAGTGACAAGGATGTCGACCGACGCGAGTGGAGCGACGTTGTGGAATGTCACTTTGTCTAGCTTGGACCGATCAGCCAGGATGACGGAGCGCCTCGCGGCACGCAGTGCTGCCTTCTTCACCAGCGCATCGGCGGGGTTGTACTCGGTCAAACCACGTTGCACCTGGATACCTGCGACACCGAGGAACACTACGTCGCAGTTGACATCAGCGAAGGTGGCCTCAGGCACCCCGCCGATGAGGCTGAATTCGCCCGACCGCACCATTCCTCCAGTGACGAGCACTCGGATGTCGGACTCATTGCCGAGTTCCATCGCTACCGGCAGGCTGTGGGTAACGACCGTGATGCCCCGCCTGCCCTTGAGGTTGCGCGCAAACTCAAGGGCCGTGGTCCCGACGTCGATAATGACCGTCTCACCATCGTCGACCAGTCGCGCCGCTGCGGCGCCGATTGCCTGTTTGGCCGCTTGTTCCACAAGCTGGCGAGCGGCGAACGGCGGCTCGTAAGAGCGACTGACGACACTAATTGCGCCTCCGCGAACCCTGCGCAGCTGACCCTGATTTTCGAGGACTTCGAGGTCGCGCCGAATCGTCATCTCGGAAACCTCGAGATCGGCAGCGAGCGCGGTGATCGTCACTTCTCCTGAGGCGGTGAGGCGGCGTTGTATTTCCTGTCTACGGGCGACGAAGACCACGGCAGACAGCGTATCGGTCGATGTACAGGTGGTTCCGCTGATCCGTTTCTCGGTACGGAACGCGGGACCGTCAGACAACCGAACTATGGGGCCAGCGAGGAGCGAGCCACGCTACGTCGCTGGTTTCTCCACTGTTTGTCCTCAATCGTGTCAGCAGAGCCAGCGCCGCTCATGGACAGGGTATCGCCCAAGCTGGACGCCAGCGCCGACGGCCCGGAGGTGATCAACAAAGAGGCCTTACGGCTCCCGAGCAAGCGTGGGTCAGCTTGGTGGCGGCAGACCAAACGCCGCAAGCGCGCCTCGTGCGTTGGACGGGAGCTGAACGGTGCCAAAGACCGCGGAACCGTCGTTGCCTCCAGCGCTGTTCCCGGTGACCAGTCCATCGGGGCGCGCGTCGGCAGAGCCGGGTGGCCTCCGTCGCGAAGCGGCCGGCCGTACCCGAAAGCTATGCACCAGGGCGACCCGGACAGCGACCTCAGTCAAGGCCAGCGTCATGAAAAGTTGCATGGCTCGGGTACCGCCGAGGGGTCATTGAGTAGGCACGTCAGAAGTGTCGAGAGCGAGAGGTACCGCGCGTCCAGCGAGCCGACAGTAAGGGTTGTTCCAGACGTGACTGTTGGAAAGTGGCTGACCGCGCTGATCAAACGGGTCCTTCTCGGCCGACGGCTGTCTCGGTGGTCGCACTCAAGCGCCAGCTGGTGGCGTCCGCCCGGCCGAGCGCGCCTGTGCTCGCGACCCTAACGATCATCGCCAAACGACATCGACGCGATCTCCCAGCTCGTGCCGGACCGCAGGTGCTTGTCGAGCGGTCGGCCCAGCTATCGGGGCGTGAGGTCTTCGCGGATCATGTGGCCAAACCTTGTGTAGAAGGCCGAGGTGCGCCGTGGACGTGACCTCTCGCTCACTCCGCAAGTTTCATCCCGCGAAGCCGGCGCGTGTTGGAACGGAAGCGCCTACCGTCGAGGTGTGTCGAACGGTGCCGACTCTTGTTGCCTCGGATCCGCGTGCGGGAGAAAGTGGGCCAGGCATTGCACGTCGGCATTCCGACGCGCACGGTCTACGGTGCTCAGTTCACCAAGGAGGTCGCAGATGCACGAGGTCGTCGTTTGGATGACCGGCGACTGCTGAAGGGCGCTGCCTCCGAACACCTCAACGAGCGTCGCTAGGCGTTCGGCTCGGTCCTCAGGGCAATCCTCCTGTCGGAGCGAAGCGTGTCGCCGACGGTAGTCGCGGCCGACTCGTGACGAACTCCGGGCTTGCCAAGCGCGCGGCTCATCTGGGGTCGCACACGGCGCGCCACATTGGGCCCGACTCGGCCTCACGCCGCCACCTGTCGTGACTATCGGAAGCCTCCGCGGCGGTCCCGACCGGTCCTTGAAATCCAACCCGCCAGGTCATGTTAATAATTCACACCCATCCTGTTGCTAAGTCACACGAAGGCTGATACCGTGTCGCCAACCGAGACGAGACGACAGGTCGATCGAGCAGAATCCAGCGTTCGACAGGGACGACGAAGACGGGAGGCAGCATGCTCCAAGGACGATTGGCCGAGGTTTTCCCCAAGACGGCCAAACCGCTCATCGCGATGGCACACGTCCCGGCATTGCCGGGTACGCCGCTCTACGATGGCGCTGGCGGCCTCGAGGCCGCGATCCGCAGCGTTCGATCCGACGTAGAGATACTCCTTGATGCCGGCTTCGACGCCGTGATGTTTTGCAACGAAAATGACCGCCCGTACCAGCTGAACCCGGGACTCGAAGCGGCAGCGTTCATGACACGAGTCGTGACCGAGTGTCGCCCCGAGGGAAAGCCCTTTGGAGTCGACTACCTCTGGGACTCTCGTTGTGCGCTGGCCATCGGTGCCGCAACAGGCGCCGCGTTCGTGCGCTGCGTGGCCGCTGGTGCATGGGAATCGGACATGGGCTTGTGGCAGACCGATGCAGCGTGGCTATTGCGCGAGCGTCGTCGTCTTGAGGTCGACACAATGGCGATCATCGTGAATGTGACGCCAGAGTTCGCATCGCCGATCGGAGGGCGCAGCGCAGCAGAGATCGCGCGCTCAGTCGTCGTCTCGAGCATCCCGGACGCGATCTTGATATCGGGTCCAATGGCAGGATCGGAGCCTGACCTGTCCGTACTTTCCGACGTGTATCAGGCTGTCTCGAAAGATGTCCCAGTTATCCTCAACACGGGCGCCAAGGCCGCAACGATCGCCCAGTACCTTGACAGTGCGGACGGGTGCATTGTCGGCACCGACCTCAAGGAGGATGGATATACCTGGAACCAGGTCGACCCTGAACGGGCGAAGCGCTTTATCTCGCAGGCTAGGTCCGATGCCGGATCTAGCACTGCAAGCTGAGATACAGCGGTGTGATTCATGGCGTCTAGCGTGATCATGAACGAGACAAGACGCGCGAAGAAGTTCCACCTGCCCGATGAGATAGGCATCTTTGTGGTGCTTTTGTTGGTAGCAGCAGTATTTTGCATTCTCTCGTCATCATTTCGTACGTACAACAACATGCTATCGCTCCTGCTCAACGGAGCAGTCATCGCCTTCCTCGCACTCGGTCAAACGCTCGTCTTGCTCACCGGTGGGATCGATCTTTCAACTGGAAGCAACATAGCAATGACGGGCGTATTGTGCGCGTACCTGATGAATGCCGGCGTTCCTTGGATATTTGCAAGCCTGTTAGCAGTGGGCGCCGGCGGGCTGATTGGATTGTTCAACGGTCTCGTAATTCAGTACGGCGGTCTGCCGCCGTTCATCGTGACATTTGCGACAATGGGTGTGGCATCATCAATTCCTCTGATAATGACCGGTTCGAGTTCGATCATGGTTGCGGACCAGGGATTTTCATGGATCGGTCAGGGAACTGTGTTTTCAGTGCCAGTACCGGTTGTGCTCCTTATCGTGTTCGCGGTAATCGTCGCACTGATTTTGTCCTGGACACGATTCGGCGTGCAGGTTTACGCCGTTGGTGGCAATAGGACCGCGGCTCGACTGGCGGGCGTAAGTCTTGCGAAGGTGACTGTCTCCGTGTACGTGATGTCAGGGCTGTTCGCGGGCGTGGCCGGCCTTATCGATACTTCTCGTTTGATGGTCGGCTTCCCAACCGCGGGTACGGGCAATGAACTCTTCTTTTCGATCGCGGCAGCGGTCGTGGGGGGTGTAAGCCTGTTCGGCGGCACCGGATCGGTTCTCGGCGCAATGATCGGAGCGGTGATGATCGCCACCGTTAGCAACGGACTGAACGTCGTAAATGTCAACAGCTACTGGCAGTCACTTGTTATCGGACTCATCATCTTGGGAGCTGTGGGGCTCGACACGTTCCGGCGGCACCGAATGGGCGCTCCATTACCGGGCATCCTTCGCCGGCGTGTTCGATCAGGTGACCGCCAGAGCGCTCATGCGGACGTCGTGTGAACCCGGCGGGCATGGTCCACGATGAGAGGCCACTTCAATAGGAGGATCGCTAAGCAAACAGCAAGGCGAGGAAGAGAAAGATTGGAGGTCAGCATGAAGATTGTCAAGCAGATAGCTATTAGCGGTATCTCGATCGCTATGCTTTTGGCCGTTGCTCCAGGCGGGGCCGTTGCAAACGGCGCGCCGCGGACCGTCGGCGCCAGGGCGGCCGGACAGGCTCGTGACCTTGGTGCGGCTGCTCTGCCAAAATCCTGCAAGACAAGTAAGCCCGTGATCGGAGTCTCTCTACCTGACACAAGTAATCCCTACTATGTGTACATGCGACAGGGGTTCCTCCAGGTTGGGGCTAAGTACGGCTTCGACGTCAAGATGGCGATAGCGAATGACGATGATAGCAATCAGCTATCCCAGATTGACGCCTTTATTCAAGAGGGCGTTTGCGCGGTCGCCCTCAATCCGGTCACTTCTGGTCCTTCGGCGGCCGACGTTGCCGCGTTGAACAAGGCTGGTATCCCGGTCTTCACTGTCAATGTGCTTGTGGACCAGGCTGACCTCACGAAGGAACACGCGAAGATCGTGCAATTCGTGGGCGCAAACCAGGCCGAGGGCGGCAAAGTAGAAGCGCTTCAGGTGCTGAAGGACCTGGGAGCGAAGGCCAAGATACTCGTCGGGACCGTCGGGGACCCTCTGTCGCAGACTACTGCCGAGCGGGATGCCGGTTTCTATACCGTGATCAAGCGGGATCCGAATGCAAAGGTGGGCGAACTTGTGAACGGACAAGTTGAGCCGACTGTGAGCCTCCAGGTCGCAACAGACATGCTTGAGGGCAATCCGAAGATGAACGTGATCTGGGCCGACACAGGTCCGGCCACGCTCGGTGCGCTTAAGGCGATCCAGGAGCTTAAGCTGCAGGGAAAGGTTACGCTCTTCGGCTTCTGTGCGGCCGGTACGCCCCTCGACAAGGTGATCTATCGTGGCTGCGTCGGTCAGCAGCCTTACAACTATGCGAGTATTGTGGTGCAAAATATCAAGAAGTATCTCGCCGGCAAGTCGATACTGCCGACGATTCTAGAGCCGGTACCGGCCTACGTGAGTGGGCAGACCATCCCCGCAGGTATACTCGGCTGAAATGACTGGTGACACGTACGGTCAGCCCTCCGCCCCCCCTTTGCTTGATGCAGAGACGCGGGGTGGAGGGCTCGGCCTGCGCCGCGTTGATAAGCGGTATGGGGATACACTTGCCCTGAGTCAGGTGAGCCTTACGGTCGTGCCTGGAAGAGTGCTCGGACTCGTCGGTCACAATGGCGCAGGTAAGTCGACGCTTCTACGCATTTTGTCGGGAGTCGAGAGACCTGACGCGGGGGCGGTGTGGGTAGATGGTGCGATAAGGACTTTGTCAGGACCAGCCGACGCTATGAGGTTGGGCGTAAGTTGTGTGTATCAAGAGTTAGCGTTGGTTCCTCAACTTACGGTTAGCGAAAGCATTTTTCTTGGCCAGGAAGATGTGCGGCATGGTGTTCTGGCGAAGAGAGCAATGGCGCGGGCGGCCCAAGAGTTGTGTGATGACTTCAGCGTCGGTGTTCGTTCAAGCGCATTGATAGGCGACCTATCTGTGGCGCAGCGGCAGCTAGTCGAAATTGTTGCTGCTTTTCACCGTAATACGAGGTTCCTTCTTCTTGACGAGCCGACAACGGCCCTAGAGGTGGGTCAGGTGGAGCATCTCTTGGTGACTCTTCGGCGTTTAGTCGAGGGTAAGGACGCTGCGATATTGCTTGTCGACCACAAGCTCTCAGAGGTGTTTTCGGTAGCTGACGACATTGTAGCCATGGCAGACGGGCACATAGTGCTCGAAAGATCACGTTCGAATGTGGATCGAGCGGAAGTCGTTGCGGCTATCGTGGGCGAATCGGCGGCTTCGGTCGTGGGAGCAACGGTGCCATCCCAGGTGGGGGATAGTGTCAGTCGACGGGCTGGGTCGATGGATCCTGCAGTTGCGGGGGGCGTTTCGGCGTCCCCAGGGGCCGTCGGTGCAGGGTTACGTGTTCGGGATGCGCGGTCGGCTCGCCTGCACGGCATCAATCTTTTGGTAGCGCCTGGACGTATTGTGGCACTGTACGGTCTGATGGGTTCTGGGAGATCGCGTATGATGCGCGTCCTGGCGGGGGCGGAACGCCTGACGTCGGGTGTGATGGAACTGGACGGCGATCTCTACAACCCTCGTAGCCCGCAAGCGGCGATGGCGGCGGGCGTGTGCTATGTGTGCGAGGATCGGAAGGCTGAGGGAATCATCCCAAGCGTCAGCGTGGTCGAGAACGTTCTTTTGCCGGTGCTTGCCCGATTCAGTCGCTATGGGGTGTTGCGACGTCGGGAGGCGCGAAAGGCTGCACTCGAGGTGCTCAAACGGATGAATGTCCGGGGCGATCTGAGCAAGGGTGCGTTGGCGCTATCGGGCGGCAATCAGCAGAAGGTGCTGTTCGCACGGGCCTTGTTGCAGGAACCGCGCTTGCTGCTGTTGGACGAGCCGACGAAGGGCGTGGACATCGGCACGAAGGAAGAAATTCATCAGCTGATACGCGATATTTCCGAGACGCGACGGGTACCGATCCTGGTGGTCTCCAGCGAGGAGGAGGAAGTTATGGCTTTGGCAGACGATGTCGTGATTCTGCGCAATGGTAGTTGTAGCGGAGAACTGTTGGCGACTGGCGATCTCACGGCCTCCCTGCTTCGGCGGCTTGCGCTAGGGGAGAGCGAGAAAGGCAGGGACCTGGAGGACGCGTCTTAATGACGCTGGTTGCCGGCGTTGACTCATCGACTCAGTCGTGCACGGTTGTGCTACACGACGAGTCCGGAACGATGTTGGCCAGCGCTAGCGCACCTCATGTGTGGACTACGCCACCAGTCAGCGAACAGGATCCTGAGGGCTGGTGGGGTGCACTTTCCGAAGCTCTAGCTAAGGCGTGCCACGTTGCGGGGACATCGCCACGTGCCATTGGCGCGATCTCCATCGCAGCGCAGCACCATGGTCTAGTGGCGATCGGTCCGGCTGGCGTGGTGCTCCGCCCGGCGAAGCTGTGGAATGACACTACTTCGGCCGCTCAGGCAGCGCGACTCGTTTCGCAGCTCGGGCGCGAGTATTGGGTCCGTAGGACCGGGCTAGTGCCTACTGCTGGGATCACTATAAGCAAGTTGGCTTGGCTAGCGGAGAAGGAGCCAGCGTCGTTTCAGAACCTGAGGCTTGCCCTGTTGCCCCACGACTGGCTCACTATGCAGCTGACCGGTGGGGCGGTGACGGATCGGGGCGACGCCTCCGGCACTGGGTATTTCGATCCCGTCGCGAATGCGTGGTGTCTAGACATACTGGCGCTTGTTGATTCCGAACGCGATTGGCTTGCCCAACTCCCGCGCGTGCTTGGGCCGGAGAATCCGGCTGGGAAAGCCAGCACTGCTAGGGCCGCCGCTCTTGGCCTACGCCCGGACACCTTGGTTGGGCCTGGAACCGGCGATCAATCGGCAGCCGCCCTTGGGCTCAACATCCAACAGGGCGATATGCTCGTTTCGCTTGGGACCTCGGGTGTCGTTGCAGGCATCAGTCTGCGACAAGTGAGGGACGGCCTAGGCCGAGTTATTGGCTCAGCAAGTGCGTCGGGTAGTTTTCAACCCACAATAGTTACCCTAAATGCCGCCAAGGTCACCGATACGTTTGCGCGACTACTTGGAGTCGAGCACAATGAAATGTCGCGACTCGCGCTTGCCGCGAATCGCAGTGCCACGAACCGGCCCATCCTCGTCCCCTACCTCGACGGGGAACGCACCCCAGACCGGCCGCTTGCTCGAGGTCTCTTGCTTGACCTTTCATCCTCGTGCACGAGGGAGGCCCTGGCTCTTTGTGCGTTTGAAGGCGTTATTCTCGGTCTTCTGCAGGGCCGCGACACGCTTATAGAGGTAGGAGTAGATGCCAGTGCCCGACTGATCCTCGCGGGCGGGGCATCACGCTCGCCAGCCTATCGAAGACTATTTGCAGCGCTAGCCGGGATGCCGGTGCGTGTGGCGGAGGTCGACGGCGGACTGATTTCAGCTCGTGGCGCCGCCGTCCAGGCTGCTGCGGTTCTTACCGGAGCGACTGCGCTTGATGTCGCGCTTTCCTGGGCGCCCGCTTGTGGAGTAGTCGCTGAACCGATGACAGGGGATGCTGATTATGCTGAAGAGCGGAGGGTGCGTTACGGCGCGGCTGTTGACATCGAACAGCCCAATGAGTCTTCGCTGTCGCAAGCATCGAATCACTAGCCAAAGGGGACTGCCATGACGGCTTGGCCAGCAAACATCGAGGATGATCTTGGTGGAGTGCTGTGCGACCTGTGTTCTATGGCTGCTCCGTCCGGGCACGAGGACCGACTGTCTGCTGTAGTTAGCGAGCATCTGTTCGCCAGAGGGTTGACTCCTATAACCGATAGGCTTGGTCAGGTCGGAGTCACACTTGGCTCTGGCCCGGGACACACAACCCTAGTCATGGCCCATCTCGACCAGTTGGGTCTTGTGGTTTCTGCAATCGATCCCGCCGGCTATCTCCGCGTGCAGCGACTCGGAGGAGTACCTGAGCGTGTGCTACCCGGCATGCGCATTACGGTCCACACTTACCACGGTGATGTGCCAACAGTTGTAGGTGTGAAGAGTCACCACTTGACCCCACCGGAGGAGAAATATAGGGCGCTGCCTGCGAACGAGTTATACCTGGATTGCGGAACTGAGAGTGCTGAAGAAGTTGCCGAACTCGGAGTGCGCGTGGGCGATCCGTGCACATACGGATTTACATGGTCTGTACTGCAAGGAGGCCGCGTTGCTACCACGTCCCTCGATGACCGACTGGGCGTCGCTGCTCTCCTGGCCCTCGCCGATAGACTGCAGAAGGAACCAGGATCCGGATCGATTCACCTGGCGTTCACCACTCAGGAGGAGTTCCACGTACGGGGAGCCCTTGCCCTTGTCCAACGATACAGACCAGATGTTGTCGTTAACGTTGATATAGCGCCATCGACAGACACTCCAGATCTCCACGGCTCCTCGCCTGTGCAGCTGGGCCGAGGAGCCGTGCTCTCGCGAATGTCTTTCCATGGGCGGGGAACCCTGGGCGGTCTCATCCCACACCCGGCCCTAGTTCGAGGCGTGGAGGAGTCGGCGCTTGAACGGGGGGCGAAGCTTCAATTCGAGGCAGTCATCGGAGTGATCACCGATGCCGCGTTTTTGCCAATGGCGAGTGGCGACGGGATAGCGGCCGTGGACGTCGGGATTCCTGTTCGTTATACACACAGCCCCGTAGAGACAGCGCAATTGTCGGATCTGACTGCGACGATCGAAGTTCTTCACTCGCTGATGCTGCGAGTCGGTAGTCTGGATCTTGAGCGTGGCTTTGGTCATTCACTCGGGCCGCGATAGCGGTGACGAGAATCTGGGCGTCGGTGACAACGCTGGACCTTGGTCGACTTGTCGAGGTGTCCCAGGCGCTTCAGGAGGCGGGGGTAGATGGCTTGCATGTTGATGTCTCAGATGGTGTGTTTGTACCGGACTTGACATTCGGCTACCGCGTGGTGCGCGCGCTGACCGATCGGTTGATTATTCCAGTCGAGGCGCATCTCATGGTGATCAACCCTGAGGAGCAGTTGCGAGCTGTCAGCGAGGCGGGTGCAAGCCGGGCGTCGTTTCACTTTGAGTCGACTGCTTACCCCTGGCGAGTCGCGTGTCTTGGTCAGTCCCTTGGTCTTGAGGTGGGAGTCGCATTCAACCCGGCGACGCCTCTCGGATCCGTTGGCTACCTACGCGAGGGGATCAGTTTTGTAGATATTCTCACGTCGGAACCAGATAGCCGGGGTGAACGGATGCTGCCGCGGATGGCTGCACGGGTTACAGAAGCGGGTATCAACTTGGGCGGCGACGTTGTCATCGAAGTTGATGGGGGTGTGTCCATGTCTAACATTGAGGAACTGAGTGCCGCTGGCGCTAGCGATTTTGTGGTGGGGCGAGCACTCATCGATGTGGAAGCATTGTCAACAGCTGTGACGGCACTCCGCATGAGGGCCAGCCGTGACTGCCATTGAGGGCCCGTGGCAGGTCGCGTCGAGGCTAGAGAGTGTCGACAGGCCTGTCTGTTACCGGGCTGAGGTTTCCGGGGATTGGTGCTCACACGTCCGGGTGCCCTTACGCCGGAGTAGCCGCTTTGTATGTGCCTATGTGGTCGATGAGGGGTCAGTCCCGTGAATGGTCTTCGTGACGGAGGGTCTAATGACTAGAAGGAGAGTCATGTGTTACGGGGACTCGCTGACATGGGGGTCGCTTCCGGTAGAATCCGGCATTCCCACGGTTCGGTATGGCGACTGTGACCGATGGACGGGTGTATTGGCCGACCAGTTAGGGGACGGCTACGAAGTTCTCGAGGAAGGCCTGAACGGACGAACGACGAATCTCGATGATCCGATTGACCCGCGGCTTAATGGAGCGCGCCACCTCGCGACGGCAATAGCGACCCACATGCCGTTGGACCTCGTCGTAATCATGCTCGGGACTAACGATGCCAAGGCCTACTTCGAGCGATCTCCACTGGATATTGTGACGGGAATTGCCGCGCTGCTAGGAATAGTTAGTGCGTCTGCTGGCGGCGGAGGCACGGTATACGCGGCGCCGCATGCTCTTCTCGTTGCTCCGCCGCCGCTGGCTCCGATTACGAACGCGTGGCTCGCTGAACTCTTCAAAGGCGGACGCGAGAAGACGCAGGCACTCGGAAAGCTCTACGCTGAGCTTGCAGCTTTTGTTGGGATCCCATTCTTCGACGCAGGTGTCGTCCTCTCTACCGGTGGCACCGATGGAGTTCATTTCTCGAAGGAGAACAACGTAACTCTCGGAGTGGCCTTGGCCGCTATCGTTCCGCTCGTTCTCGAGGGAGTGCCTAGCGTCGAAGTGTAGTTGGGTATAGGCGCTGACGGGAATGCGTAGTGGTAAAGCTCCTCGATGACTCGGAGCGGGACTATCATGCGCACGGGTTGTATGACGATGAAGAGCCGTCTGGTACCTGGTATCACCGCGGCGAGTGTGGTTCGCGACCCCGGCTGACTCGATTGGACCATTGGCGCAGTGTCGGACCATGTCACGGAACGGAGGCCCGCGTCGAGGCGGGTAGGTAGCCGTGGAGCGAGGGACCCACGATCGCGCGCCTATCGCGCGGACGCTGACGTGCGGGACCGTTTGTCAGGGTACGTATAAGTGGCGTGCCGCTGTAGTGTGCTGACTGAAATACGGACCGGCGAGCTTCCCAAGCTGGTTGACGGAGAGATCGTCCTCCCCTCCCCTTGGCTCTGTTACGCGCGCCCAGACGGGCCGGTTGACACCACGAGGGCCCACAGATAAACAGGGATTCACGCCTTGTTCGCTGGGCAGCGGTCGAAGCGGCCCAAGGCCAGGCGAACGGGACCAAGCTGCGGGCCGACTTTGCCCGCGTCGCCGTGGCGCGAAAGATCGTCACCCTCGTCTACTACGGCCTTCGGGACGGCACCATCCGCTCCAAGGCCACCTCGGAGGCGGCGTCACGCGGGAACGACACCCCAAGGCGCGTGGTCGCCGCTTGTCATGGCCCCCGCTCAAACGGCGTGGCCGGGTAACTGATTGACCCCGTCTTGGTGGTGCCGCGACACACGGCGCAGGAATGACAGGCAACCGCGCTCGCGCCTTGCCCTCCCGAAGCACGCTTCGGTAGCAAAACAGTGACCTGGTCCACGCCGGGGCCGGTCTGGGTGGCGTCAGCGGAGGGACTGGCAAGCGACAGTGGCGACGACAATAAGAAGCGTGTCGGCGATCAGTCGCCTCACCGCCCGACCTCGGATCGGGAAACGCGGGATCTGCTGCTCACCGACTCGATGGAGTGCCGTACCGATCGAGGTGTGCCGTAACCTCGATCTGTCGCCTGGCCCAGTAGCGCTCGAGCTCCTTGACCGCTGACTTCGGAACGCCCGACGGATCACTTGCCGCATCGGCGATCGCAGCTGGTCCAAGGGCGAAGATCACGCCAGCGAGCGCGGCATCGACTCCTGTCGGGCGGTAGCGCCTCACGAACAGCGACAGGCCTTCTTCTGCGGTGAGGCCAGTGCGCTTCTCCATCTCCATGAGGTCGTAGTAGTCGCGAAGCGCTCCACGTCTCGTGATGACACCGAGCTTCATCGCGAACAGGTCTGGGAGGGATGCGACAGGAATCCCTCCGACCATCGTGAGCGGCTCCACGTTTGT
>PLKG01000028.1 GCA_003140595.1 Acidimicrobiaceae bacterium
CCCTGCGGAGTTCCCTTGTCCCGCTCAGCAATGGTGCCATCGTGGAGCTGCAGCGGTGCAGCCAGCCACCGCTTTACGTAGAGCAGCACCCACGAGGTGTCGGTGACAGCTTCGACCGCCTTGACGATGAGGTCCCACGGTACTGAGTCGAAGAACTTCTCGACATCGAGATCGATGACCCAGTCCCTCTTCCAGCACCGCTCTCGACATACCCCGACCGCATCGAAAGCTGCCTTCCTCGGCCGGTAGCCATAGGAGTCGGGGTGGAACAGCGGTTCTGCCCTCTCCCCGAGATACATGGCCACCACCGTCTGGGCAACTCGGTCTGCGACCGTCGGCACGCCGAGCAAACGGACGCCTCCGCCGTGCGATTTCGCTATCTCGACACTCTTGACCGGGGGCGGAAAGTAGGACCCCGAGCTCATCCGATTCCAGATCCGATAGAGATTGTTCTTCAGATCAGACTCGAACTCGCCCAGAGTCTCCTCGTCCACTCCCGGGGCACCCTTGTTGGCCGCAACCCGCCTGTACGCCTCCCACACCATCTTCTTGGGAATGTCGAACGGCTTGACTTGCGACGTTGGCATGTTTCCTCTCTTCCTCCCGGGCGTGCCCGGTTGATCGATTCCACATTCCTGATGAGCCGGCCCCTTGGCTCCACCCCCACCTCCAGGCAGCAGGGACTTCACAGCTACTGCGGGCCGGTCCGTCGGCGAACGTCGCATCGGTACTCAGTGCCTTCGGTTTCTGCCTCGGCAGGCTCCCTCTTGGGACCGGGTGGCTCTACAAGCCCAAGTGAACGGTCCACGGTATCGACGTTCGCCTTCTCACGTTCCGTGCAAGAGCGGCAGTCCAGGCTCACGCCGCCTCTACGCCGGATGCCGCCTGGCCAGTCGGCGGGCGTCCGCCAGGCTTGTCCCAGGGGAATATGGAGGACCCCTGGTTTTGACATCGTCTAACCAATTTCGACGCTTCAACAACGACGCCCAAGCGGGTCACCCCAGCCTGGCGCTTCTGGTACGTCTTCCTGAACCCCACCTGACGCATCCCGTGCGCCTTTTCCCTCTCGCTCACCACGACGGTCTTCAGCCAACGCAGCAGAGGGTGGTTTGGCGCCTGCCCCCGCAGGCCGACGCCGGAGGGCCTACCTCCATCTCTCGCACTGCATCACTTTCAGAGGTCTCCTACATTGCTCCTCCTTCGGTGTTCGTGACGCACCCATANNTTATCCCGGAAACTCCCGCTAGCGACCCCTCTCGAAGGAGCGCACGAGCTCGGGAACGCTCTGGGCCGCGATCACCCAAACCTGGGCGGGGTCAACGCGTTGGTAGTGATGCGCAAGCAACGTGCGCAGGCCCACGATGTCCGACCACGGAACCTCCGGATAGGCAGCACGACCCGCTTCGGACATTGCTCGGGCCGCTTCACCGACGATCTCGAGCAGGCGCTCGACGGCGAGCTGACGAACCCTGTCGGTGCGAAAGGCATCCTCGCCTCCGGCGACAATCGCGGCGATCTCGCCGGCCGCGTCGAGGATGTCGGCGACGCGTTGGTTGTCTCGCTCATCCATCCCTAAAGGTCGATCGCATCGTCGAGGATGTGCTTGTCCCGAGGCTTCAATCCCCCGGCGGACACGACATCCACATGACGACCGAGCAGGCTCTCCAACTCTGCGGTGAGGTGAAGCACGTCGAACAGCGAACTGCCGGGCTCGAAATCGACGAGCATATCGACGTCACTGTCGGAGCGGTCCTCTCCGCGCGCACCCGACCCGAAGAGGCGCACTCGTTGTGCGCGGCATCGTCTCGCCGCGGCACGTACCTCGTCGCGGTGCTGATCGACCAGCGCTCGAATGCTCACCGTCCCAACTTCGGTCACGTCACCAGGCTACCGGCGTCGCGCCGATCGCTACGGCCAAACGCCTCCATCAGAAGTCGCCGCTGACGTCCGAGGCCGAGCCCTGACACGTGGTGCCGGACGGTGGATTAGAAACTGGCCCCCGAAGAACCGGGAAGAGAACCCCCGATTCTCCCGGAAATCTCCTTTCCACCTGGACTTTCTTCAGTGGCGGGGGCCCGATATCCGCGTTAGCTACTACCCATCTACCTGCGGTAATGGTCGACGCGACCCTCGTGCTCGGCGACTGAGCCCATCCCACCGGCGCCCATGCGTACGTTCGCATAGCAGATGAAGGGCACCGGTACGTCAATCAGGCCGCTGCGACGGCGCTCTTCGGTGTCGTCACATCGTGGCCGTGTCGGTGATCTGGCTGCACTTCGCGCCCACCTCGAATCCATGGCTCGACCTGGTCGAGCGATGGTTCAAAGAGCTGACAGATCGTCGGCTTGGAAGAGGGGGCCTCCCGACACTCGTCGAGGCGGTCGAAATCTGGGTCGAGCACTGGAACGACGACCCTAAGCCATTCATCTGGCACAAGGCTGCCAACGACATCATCGAAAAGGTGCGCCGCGGAAGGCTAAAGCTCCACCAGATCAATCCCGCGACGGACAACTAAGGGCTGCCCTTCACGACGACCGCTTCGAAACCAGTCGGGCGAAGCGACTCTGCGACGGGCTCGTCCCGCGACAGCACCCCGAGGCTCGAGGACAGTACCGGCCCGGTCACTCCTCCCATCTCAGCGGGTTCGTCCGAGAAGTTCGCCGCCACCAAGACATCGCCGGACCGATAGACCCATTGATGCTCCGCCGAAACCAGTTCCTCGTAAGAGCCGCCGCGACCCTTGATGTAATGCCGGCGGATCGCACTGAGCCGTCGGCAGAGCGAGAGGAGCGATCGCGGGTCATCCCGCTGCCCGGCCAAGCTATGGGCAGAGATGTCACCCAGCGGCAGCCAGGAGACGGCGCCCGGATCGGTGAAGCCGCCGTTGGCGCTTGGCTCCCAGACGAGGTGAGGAGAACGGCGTTGCTCGGTGCCAACGTATGGCGTCAGATGCTCGGTGTCGACAAGGCGACGGTGATCGAGTCGGTGGGGATCGACGAGGAGGCGAACGCTGTCGTCGCGCGTGCGCCCGCGCAAGGTGACCAAGCGTCGCTGCGGACGGTGCGGGGTCCGCGCGCCGGGCTACGACCAGGGCGAGGGTCGCCGGCGCTGGCGATGCCTCGACCTCGGAGTGGTGATGTGCTTGCTCGAGGCCGACTCGCCCAGGGTGAGCTGTCCGACGCACGGACGGACCGTTGCCCAGGTGCCCTGGGCCCGCCATGGGGCGGGTCACACCCGCGACTTCGACGACGAGCTCGCCTGGCTCGTCACGCACACCGCGAAGTCGACGGTGTGCGAGCTCATGCGCGTCGCCTGGCGGACGGTGGGCTCGGTCGTCGCTCGCGTCGTCGCGGACGGGCGCGCGGCCCATGACAACTTTTACGGGCTCTCGCGTATCGGGATCGACAAGATCAGCTACAAGCGCGGGCACCGCTACTTGACGATCGTCGTGGACCACGACTCCGGGCGCCTCGTCTGGGCGGCGGTCGGCCGCGACAAGAAGACGCTAAACGGGTCCTTCGACCTGCTCGGCAGTGAGCGTTGCGCCAAGATCAACCTCCTCTCGGCCGACGGGGCCGAGTGGATTGGCAATGTCGTCGCCGAGCGGGCCAAGAACGCCACGCTCTGCATCGACAGCTTCCACGTGGTGAAGTGGGCCACCGACGCCCTCGACGAGGTCCGTCGCGAGGTCTGGAACACCGCCCGGCGCTCGGGCATGACCGGCGACGCCGCAGAGCTGAAGGGCTGTCGCTACGCGCTGTGGAAGAACCCCGAGGACCTCACCGCGCGTCAAGAAGCAAAGCTCGCCTTCATCGCAAAGGTCAAAACGCGGCTGTATCGCGCCTATCTGATGAAAGAGCAGCTCCGGATGGCGATTTCGACCAAGGGCGTGCTCTCGCTCACCATGGTCGAGGCGTGGCTCGCCTGGGCAGCGCGCTCACGCATCCCCGCCTTTGTCGAGCTCGGGCGCAAGATCCGTCGACACCTTCCGGGCATCGGGGCCGCGATGACAAACAACTTGAGCAACGCCTTGATCGAGTCGACCAACACCAAGCTGCGGGTGCTGCACCGGATGGCCTTCGGTTTCAAGGAGCCCGAGCACCTGATCGCCCTCGCACTCCTCGACCGGGCGGTTGCTGCCCACCACTGCCAGGGCGCGCTCGCTGACCCAACGCCTGCGTCAACGCTCCCTCGCCGTCAAGAGCGCTCCGCGTCCTTCGGACTCCCTCGCTCC